>NZ_JBIWAP010000032.1:0-99997 GCF_044760075.1 Kitasatospora sp. NPDC098663
CGGCGGAGACCACCACGGTGTGGGACACCCCGGGGGTGTTGTCCACGAAATTGGTGATCAGCCAGTTCAGGTTCTGTGCGGCCTGGCTCATCTGATTCAACTCAACGCTCCTGGTGATCTGCGCCGTTGCCGTCGGTCCGGCCACCGAAACTATCGAATCCGGGCTGCTGGGCACCATGCTGGGAGCCCGGCTGGTTCGCCTGTTCGGCCCCGGCCCGGCGGCCCTGCTGGATGCCGCGGCGCAGGTTGGTCAGCCGGCCGCGGACCTCCTCGGGGGCCCGGGAGACCTGCGGACCGGTCAGCGGCGAGGCCTCGGCGGTGCCGGAGACCAGGTTGGCCTGCGGGGTCCGGCGGGGGAGGCCGGACATCGTGACGCCGCTGGTCGAGGGCTCGCGGACCTGCTCGGCGCGGCGCCAGCGCTCGTCGTTCGCGGACGGGCGCCACGGGGCGTCCCCGGTGCCGGGCTGCGGCTGCTGGCCCTGCGGCTGCTGGCCCTGCTGCGGCTGCTGCTGGCCCTGCTGCGGGGCCTGGGGCTGCGGAGCCTGAGCCTGCGGGGCCTGGGGCTGCGGGGCCTGAGCCTGCGCGGTCTGCTGCGGAGCCTGAGCCTGCGGGGCCTGGGGCTGCGGGGCCTGAGCCTGCGCGGTCTGCTGCGGGGCCTGAGCCTGCGGAGCCTGGGGCTGCGGGGCCTGGGCCGGCCGGCCCTGTCGGCCCTGCGGGTCGGACGGCTGGAACTCCGGCGCCGAGGTGCCGGGGCGGCGCGGCTGGTACGTCCGCGGCCGCGCCTCCTGCCCGCCCTCCTGCGGGTACCACGGCTGCTCGGCCGCACCCCCGGACGGGCCGGTCGGCAGCGCCATCGGCTCCGGCCGGGCCTGCTCCTGGCGCACCGGCTCGGGCCGGGCCTGTTCCTGACGGACCGGCTCCGGACGCGTCGGGTTCGGCACGCTGGGCAGCACCGGCTCCACCAGACCGAGGCCCAGCGGGTCACGCGGGTCGATCTGGCTGGCCTCGAAGCGCGGCCGGGCGAACTGCTGGGTGCTCTCCATCGGCGCCGGCTCGGCCGACGGCAGCGGCTGGGCCTGCTGCTGCGGCGGCAGCTGCGGCTGGCGGTCGCGCTGCGGCGCGTCCGGGCCGGGGCGCTGCGGACGGCGCTGGCCCTGCGGACCGGGCTGGCCCTGCGGGCCGCCCTGACCGGGGCCGCCCTGGCCCTGCGGGGCCGGCCGGCGCTGCGGCAGGCCCTCCTGCGGGCGGTTGCCCGGACGGGCGCCGCCCTGCTGCTGCGGAGCGCCACCCGGCCGGCCCGGCCGACCGTGCTGCGGCTGCTCGCCGGTCCGGGGGCCCGGACCGCCGTCGAACTCGCCACCCGGGCGCGGCCGTTCCTGGCCGGGGCGGCCCTGAGCGGGCTGCTGCTGGCCGGGGCGGCCCTGGTCGGGCTGCTGCTGGCCGCGGCGGGGCAGGCCGCCGAGGCCGCCCTGGGCCGGGCCCGGCCGGTTCGAGCCGCGCTGCGGCAGGCCGCCCTGCGGGGACTGCTGGGGCTGCGGGGACTGCGGGGACTGCGGGGCCGGCTGGGCCGGCTTCTGGCCCTGGGGCTGCGGGGCCTGCCGGCCCGAACCCTGAGGTCCCTGGGGCTGCTGGCCCGGCTGGACGGGGTTCTCGCGCAGCGACTTGCCGACCTGGCGGGTCGGCAGGCCACCGGCCCGGCCGCCGGGCGCGGCAGGCGCACCCGGGCCGGTCGGAGCACCCGGAGCACCCGAAGCACCCGGAGCGTTCGGTCCGGTCGGAGCACCGGGGCCGGTCGGGCCGGTCGGAGCGGTCGGGCCGCCCTGGCCGAGCTGCGGGCGGCCGCCCTGCGGGGCACCGCCGGTCGGGCCCTGGCCGAGCGCGGCCGGGCCCTGGCCGGGCGGCACCTGGCGCTGCTGGCGCGGCGTCGGGGCGACCCCGCGCTGCTGCTTGGCCTGGGCGGGGCCGGGCCGGCCGGCGCCGCGGCGGTCGGCGGAGTTGGTGACGTCCACCGGGAGCATGACCAGCGCGGTGGTGCCGCCGGAGTCGCTGGGGCGCAGCTGGATGCGGATGCCGTGTCGCAGGGACAGGCGGCCGACCACGAAGAGGCCCATGCGGCGGGAGACGGAGACGTCCACCGTCGGCGGGTTGGCGAGGCGCTCGTTGATCTCGGCGAGGTCGTCGGGGCTCAGGCCGATGCCGGTGTCGTGGATCTCGACCAGGACGCGGCCGTCGGGCAGCGCGTGGCCGGTGACCCGGACGCGGGTCTGCGGGCTGGAGAACGAGGTGGCGTTCTCCAGCAGCTCGGCGAGCAGGTGGACGAGGTCGTTGACGACGCGGCCGGCGACCTCGGCCGACGGTACGGCGGCGAGTTCGATGCGCTCGTACTGCTCCACCTCGGAGGCGGCGGCGCGGAGCACGTCGACCAGCGGGACGGGCCTGGTCCAGCGGCGGCCCGGGTCCTCACCGGCGAGGACGAGGAGGTTCTCGCCGTTGCGGCGCATGCGGGTCGCGAGGTGGTCCAGCTTGAAGAGGTTGGCCAGCTGGTCCGGGTCGGCCTCGCGGCTCTCCAGTTCGGAGATGAGCGACAGCTGGCGCTGGATGAGGCCCTGGCTGCGGCGCGAGAGGTTGGTGAACATCGCGTTGATGTTGCCGCGCAGGAGGGCCTGCTCGGCGGCGAGGCGGACGGCCTCGCTGTGCACCATGTCGAAGGCGTGCGCCACGTGGCCGATCTCGTCGGTGGAGTCGACGGCCACCGGTTCGACCGTCGTGTCGACGTCGTGCGGGTCGCTCTCGGAGAGGGTCTTGACCAGCTCGGGCAGGCGGCGCTCGGCGACGTCCTCGGCCGCGGCCTGCAGACGGGTCAGCGAGCGCACCATCGAGCGGGCGATCAGACCGGCGCCACCGAGGGCGACGAGCAGCACCAGGGCGATGGCGGCACCGATGATGATGGCCTCGGTGTCGGCCTGGGACTGGAGGTCCTGGGCCTTGCCGTCGAGGTCCTCGATGAGCTTGGACTCGATCCGGCGCTCGGCGGTGATCTTGGCGCTGGCCTTCTCGTACCAGTCCTTGTAGGTCACCGGGTCGGTCTGGTGGATGCCGCTCGGCTGGAGGATCGAGCGCGCGTACCGGTCGGCGTCGGCGATCACCGAGTTGTAGCTGAGCTGGCCGCGCAGGTTGTCCAGGTCGTGCGCGGTGTAGATGTTGTTGAAGCTGGTGAGCGAGTTGTCGTACGAGGTGCGCAGGCGGATACCGAAGGACTCGTCGCTGGGGCTGAGGTCGGGGCCCTTGGGGTTGGCGAGTGCGGCGCCGATCAGGGCGCGCTGCTGCGAGGTGGCGTTCTTGGCCAGCGAGAACTGCTGCAGCGAGCGGGTCGCGACGAGCAGGTCCTTGTTGTTGGACGCGAGCGCGATGTCCTGGGTGATGGCCAGCAGGTCGCGGATGATCACGTCGTAGGCGGTGATCGTCGACTGGATGTTCTGGTTGTTCTGGTACGGCGTGTTGCGCGCGTCCGAGATCGAGTTCAGGTCCCTGCGGATCTGGAACAGCAGCGCCTTCCCACCCGAGAGTTCGAGGTTCTCGAACTTGTCCGAGGACGCGGTGAAGGTGCGGCTCAGGTCGTCGGTGGCCCGGCGGGCGGTGACGATGTCGTCGTCGAGCGGGTCGTTGGGGCGCGCGGTGATGTAGCCGGCGCTGATGTCGCGCTCGGTCTGCAGGGCGTCCGCGAGGTTGGTCGCCTTCTTGGCCAGGTCGGACAGGTTGGCCATCTGGGAGAGCTGCTGCGAGTTCTGCATCGAGGCCTGGATCCGCAGGCCACCGAGGACCAGGGAGACCAGGACGGGCAGGGCGAGCAGGGCGATCAGTCGGGTCCGGATGCGCCAGTTGCGCATCGCGAGCCGGCTCAGACCGGTGGCCCGCCGCCTGGTCAGGGTGGTCCGGAGCTTGTCCCGGGCGGACTTCCGTTCCTGGCCGTCGTCCTCCGGGTGGCCGGGGGCCTCGGGGAGCACCGGCTCGGGCGGGCCGCCGGGGGCCGCCGCCTGCTGGGGGGCTGCCACGGGCTCGTGCGACTCCGGGTTACCCGCGGCGCCGCTACCCCTTTTGAAACGTCCCTGCACTGGCGTCGCAACCTCTGGACCGGGCGTCCCGCCGCGTCGCCGCGGACCGGACGGTGTCGAGTTTCCTTCCGCTCCCCGGCTGGTCCGGGTGAGCGCGTCGCCGGGGTGGACTTCTCCCTACCCACGGTCCGTGGCATTCCAGCACAGCCGGGGAATCCCAACAAGGGCCGCCAGGACACGCCGCGCGGCGCTACCGAACGCGTGCGTGACTTCACTGACTGTGCCGTAACAGGACCGGAATACCGCATTTTTCGGACACTCGCCGGATACATGCCAACCCGGCCCGAGATCGAGAAGAGTCACAGACCTTCCGGAATGACCGTTATCGGAGATATGCCGGAAAATCCCGTTGCGGCGATATGTCGGATATCTGCAATTCGCTCATGAATTTGTGAGCAAAATCACAGTCTAATGTGTAGCTTTGGTCACGGTCCCTGTGGAATGAGATCTCGTAACCTGGCTGTCTCCGGAGCACGGCCCCGATCAGCCTGCCCAGAACCCCTCCGAATCATTCGGAATCACTCAGGTCGGTGACGATCCGCCGCGATCCGCCCGGCCGCGACCACGAGGTGCTCTCGATGTCCCAGGCGAAGAAGGCCGCCACCAAGTCCACGCTGCCCTGCCGCTCCACGGCGAACCCGCGCCGGACGACGCTGGCCTCGGTCGCGGACTTCAGCGCGATCCCGGGTGCCCGCAAGCCCGAGGACGCCGTCACCTACGGCACCGAACTGCCGGCCAGCACCGCCAACCCGCGCCGCACCCAGCTGATGGTCGCCCCGGCGCCCGTCGTCGTGCAGGACTGACCCGACCCCGCTCCGACAGGGCGTCGCGGCCGTGCCCCCGAGGGCGGCCGCGGCGCCCTGCGGCGTTCCCGGGCGGCTGCGGGGGCTCGCGGCCCAACCGCGCTGAACAGGGGCAAAGCGGTCAGCCGGGGCCCCACGCGATAGCCTGGACGACGATTGACGGGGCCGCGCCCACCGTGGGCGAGGCGCCCACCAGCGCCCGGGCGCGCCCCGGGCGGTCGACGAAGCGAGGGGTATCCCAGCCGTGCGCATTGCCAGGTTTTCCGTCCGGGAAGGGAGCCCTGCCGCCGGCAGCGTCTCCTTCGGCGTGGTGGAGGGCGACCCTTCCCAGCCCGACTCGCTGGTCGTCCACGCGCTGGCCGGCCACCCGTTCGGCCAGCCCCAGCCGACCGGCGAGAGTTACCGCTTCCAGGACGTCCGGCTGCTCAGCCCGATGCTCCCCAACAAGATCGTGGCGGTCGGCCGCAACTTCGCGGCGCACGCCGCCGAACTGGGCAACGACGTCCCGGACGTGCCGCTCACCTTCTTCAAGCCGTCCACCTCGGTGATCGGCCCGACCGAGAACATCGCGTACCCGCCGTTCTCCTCGGACGTCCAGCACGAGGCCGAACTCGCCGTGGTGATCGGCCGGATGTGCCGCGAGGTGCCGCTGGACCGGGTGCCCGAGGTGATCCTCGGCTACACCTGCGCCAACGACGTCACCGCCCGGGACGTGCAGAAGCGCGAGGGCCAGTGGGCCCGGGCCAAGGGCTTCGACACCTCCTGCCCGCTGGGCCCGTGGATCGAGACCGACCTGGACCCGGCCGACCTCGCCGTCACCTGCACGGTCAACGGCGAGCTCCGGCAGGCCGGCCGCACCTCCCAGATGGTCCGCTCGGTCGCCGAGCTGATCGTCCACATCTCCGAGGCCATGACGCTGCTGCCCGGCGACGTCATCCTCACCGGCACGCCCGCAGGGGTGGGCCCGCTCAACGTCGGCGACGAGGTCGCCGTCTCCATCGAAGGCATCGGCACTCTCACCAACAAGGTGATCAAGCGTGGCTAGTGAAAAGCTCAGCGGCTCCGCCGCGGGCAACCCGGCCGTCCGGGTTCGTTTCTGTCCGTCCCCGACCGGGAACCCGCACGTGGGCCTGGTCCGCACGGCCCTCTTCAACTGGGCCTACGCCCGCCACAACGGCGGCACGCTGGTCTTCCGGATCGAGGACACCGACTCGGCCCGCGACTCCGAGGAGTCGTACGACCAGCTGCTCGACGCGATGCGCTGGCTCGGCTTCGACTGGGACGAGGGCCCGGAGGTCGGCGGCCCGCACGAGCCGTACCGCCAGTCCCAGCGGATGGACATCTACGCCGACGTCGCCCGCCGCCTGCACGAGGCCGGCCACGCCTACCACTGCTACTGCAGCACCGAGGAGCTGGACGCCCGTCGCGAGGCCGCCCGCGCGGCCGGCAAGCCCTCCGGCTACGACGGCCACTGCCGCGAGCTGACGGACGAGCAGGTCGCCGTCTACAAGCTGGAGAAGCGCGAGCCGATCCTGCGCTTCCGGATGCCCGACCGCACCCTCAGCTTCGACGACCTGGTGCGCGGCACGCTCACCTTCGAGCCGGAGAACGTGCCGGACTACGGCATCGTCCGGGCCAACGGCGCCCCGCTGTACACCCTGGTCAACCCGGTGGACGACGCCCTGATGGGCATCACCCACGTGCTGCGCGGCGAGGACCTGCTCTCCTCCACCCCGCGGCAGATCGCGCTGTACGCGGCGCTCGCCGAGATCGGCGTCGGCGACGGCACCACCCCGCGCTTCGGCCACCTGCCGTACGTGATGGGCGAGGGCAACAAGAAGCTCTCCAAGCGCGACCCGCAGGCCTCGCTCAACCTGTACCGCGAGCGCGGCTTCATCCCCGAGGGCCTGCTCAACTACCTGTCCCTGCTGGGCTGGTCGCTGGCCGACGACCGCGACCTGTTCGGCATCGACGAGATGGTCGCCGCCTTCGACATCGCCAAGGTGAACGCCAACCCGGCCCGCTTCGACCTGAAGAAGTGCGAGGCGATCAACGCCGAGCACGTCCGCAAGCTGGCCCCGGAGGACTTCGTCCGCCGACTGGTGCCGTACCTCCAGGCCCCCGGGCTGCTGCCGGCCGAGCCGACCGCCGAGCAGCTGGACCTGCTCGCCAGGATCGCGCCGCTCACCCAGGAGCGGATGGTCGTGCTGAGCGAGATCGTCAACATGGCCGGCTTCCTGTTCGTCGACCCGGCCGACTTCGCCGTCGACCCGGACGACGCCGCCAAGGCGCTGACCGCCGACGCCCGCCCGGTGCTGGAGGCCAGCGTCAAGGCGCTGGAGGCGCTCGCGGACTTCAGCCCGGAGCCGATCCAGGCCGCGCTGCGCGAGGCGCTGGTGGACGGGCTGGGCATCAAGCCCAAGTTCGCGTTCACGCCGCTGCGGGTCGCCGTCACCGGCCGCCGGGTCTCGCCGCCGCTGTTCGAGTCGATGGAGCTGCTCGGGCGCCCCGAGACGCTGCGCCGGCTGAACTCCGCCCTGGAGGCCCTGCCGGCCGCCTGAGCGGGCCGCTGAGCAGGCTGCGGGCCCGGCCTCGTGCCGGGCCCGCGGCACACCCGGACGTCACCACCGGGTCGCCCGGCCGCTGCCTGGGGTTATCGATTTTGGAGCCGGGGCCGGCGTCGGGTAATGTTCTTTCTGCGCCGCCCGGGAGGGAACGGACGAGGGAGCGAAACCCTCCGCCCGGCCCCGAACGAGAGGCGCAACGCCTGAGAAGGCCCCGACAGGGGTTCAACTCTGGTGGGGTATGGTGTAATTGGCAGCACGAGTGATTCTGGTTCATTTAGTCTAGGTTCGAGTCCTGGTACCCCAGCGCAGTACGCAAGTCCAGCAGTACAAGTGAAGAACAAGCCCCCGTTGTGTAGCGGCCTAGCACGCTGCCCTCTCACGGCAGTAGCGCCGGTTCGAATCCGGTCGGGGGTACTGATCCCGCAAGGGATCACCTGGAAAGCCCCCGTTGTGTAGCGGCCTAGCACGCTGCCCTCTCACGGCAGTAGCGCCGGTTCGAATCCGGTCGGGGGTACTGATCCCGCAAGGGATCGCCAGGAAGCCCCCGTTGTGTAGCGGCCTAGCACGCTGCCCTCTCACGGCAGTAGCGCCGGTTCGAATCCGGTCGGGGGTACTCCAGAGCATGAAGCCGGTGGGTCACCCCACCGGCGCTTGCTTTGTGTTGGGGTATGGTGTAATTGGCAGCACGAGTGATTCTGGTTCATTTAGTCTAGGTTCGAGTCCTGGTACCCCAGCCAGAAATTCAGGGCCCCGGTTTCCGGGGTCTTTTTTTGCATTTCCCGGAGAATTCCGAAGGGCCCCGCGCGGTGGTGCTGCGCGGGGCCCTTTCCGGATGCGGCGGTTCAGCCGCGGCGGAGGGCCTCGGTGAGCCGGTTCGCGGCCTCGATGATGGCCTGGGCGTGCAGGCGGCCCGGGTGGCGGGTCAGTCGCTCGATCGGGCCGGAGACGGAGACGGAGGCCACCACGCGGTTGGAGGGGCCCCGCACGGGAGCGGAGACGGACGCGACGCCCGGCTCGCGCTCGCCGATCGACTGGGCCCAGCCGCGGCGGCGGACGCCGCTGAGCGCGGTGGCGGTGAAGCGGGCGCCCTGGAGGCCGCGGTGCAGCCGCTCGGGCTCCTCCCAGGCCAGCAGGACCTGGGCGGCCGAGCCGGCCTTCATCGGCAGGGTGCTGCCGACCGGGACGGTGTCCCGCAGACCGGAGAGCCGCTCGGCGGCGGCTACGCAGATCCGCATCTCGCCCTGGCGGCGGTAGAGCTGTGCGCTCTCGCCGGTGACGTCGCGCAGGTGGGTCAGGACCGGGCCCGCGGTGGCGAGCAGCCGGTCCTCGCCCGCCGCGGCGGAGAGTTCGGAGAGGCGGGGGCCGAGGATGAATCGCCCCTGCATGTCCCTGGTGACCAGACGGTGGTGTTCGAGTGCGACGGCGAGCCGGTGGGCCGTGGGGCGCGCCAGACCGGTGGCGGCGACCAGCCCCGCCAACGTGGCGGGGCCCGACTCCAGTGCGCTCAGCACCAGAGCGGCCTTGTCGAGAACGCCGACGCCGCTAGAGTTGTCCATGCGCTAAGACTGCAGTCTCATTCCGCGAGACGCAAGTTCAATCTTCCGGGAAAAGCGCCACCCTGGATGCAGCAGCCCGGGAGACATCCAGGATGCGACCTCACCAGAGTGTCCGCATCGTGGACAGCGATCCGGCGTGCAGGTCGCGCGAACGCGCCCGCCACAGGGCGGCGGGAGCTCCGACCTCGACGACACGAGAAGGCCGGCAACGCGGCCGGCTGGAGGGAATCCGATGGGACGGACACTCGCAGAGAAGGTCTGGGACGACCACGTCGTGCGGCGCGCGGAGGGAGAGCCCGATCTGCTCTTCATCGACCTCCACCTGCTCCACGAGGTGACCAGCCCGCAGGCCTTCGACGGGCTGCGGCTGGCCGGCCGGACGGTCCGCCGCACCGATCTGACGATCGCCACCGAGGACCACAACACCCCCACCGTGGACATCGACAAGCCGATCGCCGACCCGGTGTCCAAGGTGCAGTTGGAGACGCTGCGCCGCAACGCCGCCGAGTTCGGCGTCCGGATCCACTCGCTCGGCGACATCGAGCAGGGCGTCGTGCACGTGGTCGGCCCGCAGCTGGGCCTGACCCAGCCCGGCATGACCGTGGTCTGCGGCGACTCCCACACCTCGACCCACGGCGCCTTCGGCGCACTGGCGTTCGGCATCGGCACCAGCCAGGTCGAGCACGTGCTGGCCACCCAGACGCTGCCGCTGGCGCCGTTCCGGACCATGGCCGTCACGGTCGAGGGCGAGCTGCCCGAGGGCGTCACCGCCAAGGACCTGATCCTGGCCGTGATCACCAAGATCGGTACCGGCGGTGGCCAGGGCTACGTCCTGGAGTACCGCGGTTCGGCGATCCGGGGCCTGTCCATGGAAGCCCGGATGACCATCTGCAACATGTCCATCGAGGCCGGCGCCCGGGCGGGCATGATCGCCCCGGACGAGACCACCTTCGACTACCTCAAGGGCCGTCCGCACGCCCCGCAGGGCGAGGACTGGGACGCCGCCGTCGCCTACTGGTCGACCCTGGGCACCGACGAGGACGCGGTCTTCGACCACGAGATCTTCATCGACGCGGCCGCGCTGACCCCGTTCGTCACCTGGGGCACCAACCCCGGCCAGGGCGCCCCGCTGGGCTCCGACGTGCCGGACCCGGCCTCCTTCGCCGACCCGCAGGAGCGCGCGGCCGCCGAGAACGCCCTCGCCTACATGGGCCTGGAGGCCGGCACCCCGCTGCGCGAGGTCACCGTCGACGCCGTCTTCGTCGGCTCCTGCACCAACGGCCGGATCGAGGACCTGCGCGCCGCCGCCGCCGTCGTGGAGGGCCGCCGGATCGCCGACGGCGTACGGATGCTGGTCGTCCCCGGCTCCGTCCGGGTCGCCCTGCAAGCCGTGGAGGAGGGCCTGGACAAGGTGTTCACCGCGGCCGGCGCCGAGTGGCGCCACGCGGGCTGCTCGATGTGCCTGGGCATGAACCCCGACCAGCTCGCCCCCGGGGAGCGCTGCGCCTCCACCTCGAACCGCAACTTCGAGGGCCGGCAGGGCAAGGGCGGCCGGACCCACCTGGTGTCCCCGCAGGTCGCCGCCGCGACCGCCGTCCTGGGCCGTCTGGCCGCACCGTCCGATCTGCCCTCCGACCTGGCGGACACCAACGTGGCTGTGGAGGCCTGAGAACCATGGAGAAGTTCACCACCCACACCGGCCGGGCCGTTCCGCTGCGGCGCTCGAACGTGGACACCGACCAGATCATCCCGGCCCACTGGCTCAAGAAGGTCACCCGTTCCGGTTTCGAGGGCGGCCTTTTCGAGGCCTGGCGCAAGGACGAGTCGTTCATCCTGAACCAGCCCGAGCGGCGGGGCGCCACGGTCCTGGTGGCCGGCCCGGAGTTCGGCACCGGCTCCTCCCGCGAGCACGCCGTCTGGGCGCTGCAGAACTACGGGTTCCACGCGGTCATCTCGTCGCGCTTCGCGGACATCTTCCGTGGGAATTCCCTGAAGAACGGACTGCTGACGGTCGTCCTGCCGCAAGAGACCGTGGAACAGCTCTGGGCGCTCACCGAGAGTAACCCTTCGGCCGAGATCACCGTTGATCTGGAAGCCCGCGAAGTCCGGGCCGAGGGCGTCACCGCGTCTTTCGAACTGGACGACAACGTCCGGTGGCGGCTGCTCAACGGGCTGGACGACATCAGCATCACCCTGCGGAACGAGGCCGACATCGCGGCCTTCGAAGCGACCCGTCCGACCTTCAAGCCCCGTACTCTGCCGGTTGCCTGAGATCCCCTCAGAACAAGCATTCTGGCGATCCACCGGATGGCCCGCCTCCCCTTCGGGGGGGCGGGCCATCCGCCGTTCCGGAGCACGAGTTAGCGCCGCGGCCCACCCCGGATTGCCCATTTGGCTTTGCCGGAGAGGGCCCCGCGCAAGTACAACTGCGGGTAGATGGCACAATCAGTACATGCACCGGCACCATGAACCTCCGTACGCGGGCGGCGAACCCGCGGCTCCGGAGTCCGTGGGCCGGGGATCCGAACGCCGAATTGACGATCGGCCGGACGTCGCCTCCGCACCAGCTGAGGGGCCGGACGACCAGGAAGTCGCAGCGCTCTACGCGCTTGTGGCCGAGCGGTTGAAGCAAGCTCACGCCCGCGTGCATGCGCTGAACGTGTCTGCCGATGCAAAGACCGCTCTCTCCCGTCAACTCCTCATCGTCACCGAGACCGCCAAGCGCGATCTTCCGGAGGCGGCAAGGCGGTTGAGTCGCTTTGTACATGACCTCGACGAGGGGCGCCCGCCCGTCGCCTGAGGTCGCCGACGCGCAAATCCATTGCGACACTAGGGTGATTCGCGCGTTTGGTAATTGAAAGTCCGCAGATACATACCTAACGTGCGAAAAGAACGGATGGAATCATCCGGCGCCCGTTTCCGAAGGGGAAGACGTGAACAAGGCTCAGCTTGTCGAAGCGGTGGCCGAGCAGCTGGGCGGTCGCAAGGCTGCCGCAGAGGCCGTCGACGCAGTGCTCGACACCATGGTCCGTGCCGTTGTGGCCGGTGACCGGGTTTCGGTCACTGGTTTCGGCACCTTCGAGAAGGTGGAGCGCTCCGCGCGCTTCGCCCGCAACCCGCAGACCGGCGAGAAGGTCAAGGTCAAGAAGACCTCGGTGCCCCGCTTCCGTCCCGGCCAGGGCTTCAAGGACCTGGTCAGCGGCAGCAAGAAGCTGCCGAAGGAAGGCCCCTCGGTGAAGAAGGCCCCCAAGGGCTCCCTCACCCCGGGCAAGAGTGGCGTCGCCGCCACCCCGGCCGCCAAGCGCGCCGCCACCAAGCGTGCCGCCACGGCCGCCGCCGCCGCTCCGGCCAAGAAGGCCGCCGCCAAGAAGACGGCGACCACGGCCGCGGCCAAGAAGGCGACCACCACCGCCGCCGCGAAGAAGGCGACCGCCACCAAGAAGGCGACCACCACCGCCGCCGCGAAGAAGACCACCGCGACCGCGACCAAGAAGACGGCCGCCGCCGCCAAGAAGGCGACCACCACCGCCGCCGCCAAGAAGACCACCGCGACCGCCAAGAAGGCGACCGCGACGGCCAAGAAGACGGCGCCGGCGAAGAAGACCGCCACCCGCAAGACCACCGCGCGCAAGACCTCTGCCAAGTAGTCCCGCGCAGCGGTCCTCGGACGGCCTTCGGCAGAGAGCCGCGGCACCCCCCTCCGTGAATTGCGGAGACCGGGTCGCCGCGGCTCTTTCGATTTCCGGGCGCTTAGTCAGGATTCCGCGACCGACGGTGACCAGGCACGGAACGCGGCGGCGGGCGTGCCGGACGGCGGGGGAGGACCGGCGGGGGCGGTCAGCGCGGGACGGTCAGCCCGCGGCCGGGTCGGGGAAGGTCTGCAGCGTCACGAAGACCACCCGGCGGGCCTCGCCGGCGCCCTCGGTGCGGATCCGCACCCGCTGGCCCGGTCGCAGCAGCCGCAGACCGCCGGCGTCGAAGGCGGCCGCGTCGAACGGCACCGGGGTCCCGTCGTCGAGCAGCACGGAGCCGGCCCGGGTGGCGGGGTCGAAGGTGAACGCGGTGGCCTGCATGGCAGCAGCATAGCGAGCGGCCCCGGCCGGCCGGGCGGCGTCCCGCGGGGCGGCGGTCAGGCCCGCGCCAGCCGGGCGAACAGGGCGCCGGTGTACGGGCCGAGGCCGAGCGCCGCGGCCTCGCCGAGGTCCGCGCCGGTGTCGACGTCCCGGCGCACCGACTCCACGTCCGCCAGGAGGAGTTCGCGTGCCCCGCCGGCCGCGTGCCGGGCCCGCGAGCCGTCCCCGAAGGCGGGCGAGAGCGGGCGGCCGGGGGTGCAGGCGAGCAGCGTGGTGCCGAGGCCGGGGGAGTCCGGCAGGAAGGCCCGGCCGCCCGGTGGCACCGCGCCCAGCACCCGGGCCAGTTCGGCCGGGCGCAGGGCCGGCAGGTCCGCCGAGAGGGCGGCCAGCGGCGAGCGCGGGGCGAGCGCCAGGGCGGCCGCCGCGCCGTGCACCAGCGCCTCGTTGAGGCCCTCGCCGGGTTCGTCGGCGACCACCACCGCGCCCAGTGCCGCCAGCCGGGCGCCGGCCGCCGCGTCCCGGGTGACCACCAGGACCCGGGCGACGCCCGGGGTGGCCAGTGCGGCGGTGGCGGTGTCGAGCGCGAAGGACAGCGCGAGGTCCGCCCGGTGCGGCCCCGCGTACGGGGCCAGTCGGCTCTTCGCGAGGGCGAGCGGCTTGAGCGGCAGCACCAGCGACCAGTCGGTGACGGGTGCGGGGGGCGCGACGGGCCCGTTGGGGCGTACGGTGTCCTGGGTCATCGGCGTCATTGTGACGCCGGTCCCGGAGCCCTCGCCAGGCCGTCCGATCTGTGCGGACGTGCGTTTGATCACGCCTGCCGGGCGGGTTGGCGCGGTCGCTCGACAGCCGGTGAGCAGCCGGGCGAGACTGTTCCGCGCCCGTCACCCGGGCACCGGTCCCGTACCGGTGCGCGGCACCGGGAGGTTATGACCGCGGCACCCCACGTGCCGCTTCGGATGAGGAGGACCTGGGGTGGCCCGCCGCTCGTACGCCAAGTTCGGCAACGCCGACTACGGCATCTGGTACCGCTTCGCGGCCGTGCTGGTGAAGCCGGTGACGACCGCGCTGGTGAAGCCCGACTGGCGGGGCTGGGAGCACCTTCCGAAGGAAGGCGGCTTCATCGCCGCGGTGAACCACAATTCGATCATCGACCCGGTGATCTACGCGCACTGGCAGTACAACAGCGGCCGTCCGCCGCGCATTCTCGGCAAGTCCTCGCTGTTCTCGATTCCCTTCATCGGATTCATGCTGCGCAAGACCGGACAGATTCCGGTGTTCCGCGAGTCCACCGATGCCGCGCAGGCTTTCCGGGCCGCCATCGACGCCGTCAACGGCGGCCAGTGCGTGCAGTTCTACCCGGAGGGCACGCTCACCCGGGACCCGGACCTGTGGCCGATGACCGGCAAGAGCGGCGTCGCCCGGGTCGCGCTGATGACCGGCGCGCCGGTCATCCCGGTCGCGCACTGGGGAGCGCACGAGATCATCCCGCCGTACGGCCGTCCGGGCTTCGGGAAGGGCAAGTTCAACCTCTTCCCGCGCCACCGGGTCACCGTGGCGGCGGGGCCCGCGGTGGACCTGAGCAAGTACCGGGGGCAGGAGCTCACCGCGCAGGTGCTCAACGACGCCACCGAGGACATCATGACGGCGATCACCGCCGTGCTGGCCGACGTCCGCGGCGAGGAGCCGCCGGCCGAGCGCTACGACATGCGCAAGGCCGCCCGGAACCGCGCCGCGGCGGCCGCCGCCGAACGCCGGCGCGCCAAGGGCGGCAACGACGACGAGGAGGGCGGCCGGTGACCCGCTGCGCAGTGATGGGGACGGGCTCCTGGGGCACCGCCTTCGCGATGGTGCTGGCCGACGCGGGCAGTGACGTCGTCCTGTGGGCCCGCCGCCAGGAACTCGTCGACGCCATCAACACCACGCACGAGAACCCGGACTACCTGCCGGGCGTGCCGCTGCCGGGCTCCGTCCGGGCCACCACCGACGCCGCCGAGGCACTGGCCGGCGCCGACTTCGCCGTCCTGGTGGTGCCCTCGCAGACGCTGCGCGACAACCTGGCCGCCTGGACGCCGCTGATCGAGCCGCAGACCGTGCTGGTGAGCCTGATGAAGGGCATCGAACTCGGCACCGCCAAGCGGATGAGCGAGGTGATCGACGAGGTCACCAAGGTCGGCCCGGAGCGCGTCGCGGTGGTCAGCGGGCCCAACCTGGCCCGGGAGATCGCCAACCGGCAGCCCGCCGCCAGCGTCGTCGCCTGCGCGGACGAGGCGGTCGCCAAGCGGCTCCAGGCGGCCTGCCACACGCCGTACTTCCGCCCGTACACCAACACCGACGTGCTGGGCTGCGAGCTCGGCGGCGCGGTCAAGAACGTGATCGGCCTGGCCGTCGGCATGGCGGCCGGCATGGGGCTCGGCGACAACACCAAGGCGACGCTGATCACCCGCGGGCTGGCCGAGACCACCCGGCTCGGCGAGGTGCTCGGCGCCGACCCGCACACCTTCGCCGGGCTCGCCGGGATGGGCGACCTGGTCGCCACCTGCTCCTCGCCGCTGTCGCGCAACAACACCTTCGGCATGAACCTGGGCCGGGGCATGTCGCTCGCGGAGACCATCGCGGCGACCCGGCAGACCGCGGAGGGCGTCAAGTCCTGCGAGTCGGTGCTCGACCTGGCCCGGCGCAACGGCGTCGACATGCCGATCGTCGAGGCGGTGGTGGACGTCGTGCACAACGGGCGGCCCACCCAGGAGGCGCTCCAGGCCCTGATGTCCCGTTCGGCGAAGGCCGAGCGGCGCTGAGCGGCGCCGGCGGCGAGGCGGTGGTCCGGGGGCGGCTGACGCCCCGGAAACCCTTCGCACGGTAGTCTCAAACCCGATATGAGCATCGAACAGTCCTCCCCGAACCCGTCCGCTGCGAAGCCGCGCGTCGCGCTGGTCTTCGGCGGACGCAGCTCCGAGCACGGCGTCTCGGTGGTCACCGCCGGCAGCGTGCTCAAGGCGATCGACCGCGAGAAGTACGAGGTGCTCCCGATCGGGATCACCCCCGAGGGCCGCTGGGCGCTGGTCAGCGACGAGCCCGCCCGGATGGCCATCACCGACGGCCGGATGCCGGACGTCCCGGGCGTCGCCGAGTCCGTGGACGGGCAGGTCGCGCTGCCGATCGCCCCGGGCGACCGCGAGGTCGTCCTGAGCGAGCCGGGAAGCACCCCCAAGGCCCTCGGCGAGGTCGACGTGGTGTTCCCGCTGCTGCACGGCCCCTGGGGCGAGGACGGCACCCTGCAGGGCCTGCTCGAGCTGTCCGGCGTGCCCTACGTCGGCAACGGCGTGCTCTCCAGCGCGGTCGGCATGGACAAGGAGTTCACCAAGCGGATCCTGGCCTCGCACGGCCTTGGCGTCGGCCGGTACACCATCGTGCGGCCGCGCGACTGGGAGAGCGAGGCCGGCCGCGCCGCGGTGCGCGAGCGGGCCGCCGAGCTCGGCCTGCCGCTGTTCGTGAAGCCCTGCCGGGCCGGCTCCAGCATGGGCATCACCAAGGTCAAGGACCTCGCCGACCTCGACGCCGCGATCGAGGAGGCCCGCCGGCACGACCCCAAGCTGATCATCGAGGCCGGCGTGAGCGGCCGCGAGATCGAGTGCGGCGTGCTGGAGACCGAGGACGGCCCGAAGGCCAGCCTCCCGGCCGAGGTGCTGGTCGGCGACGGCTTCGACTTCTACGACTTCGAGGCCAAGTACATCGACTCGTCCGAGGTGCAGATCCCGGCGAAGCTCGACGACGAGCAGACCGCCGAGATCCGCCGCCAGGCGGTGGCCGCGTTCGACGCGCTCGGCTGCGAGGGCCTGGCCCGGGTGGACTTCTTCCTGCTGGAGGACGGCACCTGGATGGTCAACGAGATCAACACCATGCCCGGCTTCACCCCGATCTCGGCCTACCCGAAGATGTGGGAGGCCACCGGGCTGTCCTACCCGGAGCTGATCGACCGGCTGCTCCAGGCGGCGCTGCGACGCTCGACCGGCCTGCGGTAGCCGCACGCGAACGACGGAGGGCGGTCCGGGAAGCTCCCGGCCCGCCCTCCTCGGCGCCCTCGCGGGCTCAGCCCGGGATGGTGGCCTTCACCGCGCCGGTGAGGGCGGCGGCCGGGTCGAAGGGGTTGGCCGCCGCGCCGGCCGGGACGGTCACCTCGACGTAGGCGGCGCGCATGGTCGTCACGAAGCGGTAGCCGCCGTCGGTGAGCTTCTGCGACCACCAGGTGACGTCGTCCACGGTCGGCGACCAGTCCTTGGCGTGCTCGCCGTCCAGTTCCTCCGGACGGTCGATGCCGCAACGCAGCACCGTGCGGGGCGAGCTGGCCCACGCGGCCACGAACGGCGAGGCGGGCGACGGGTCCTTGCGGGCGTGGCCGAGCAGTTCCTGCGGCAGGGCCGCGGCCAGCGCGCGGCAGTACTCGGCCGCCTTGCCACCCGGCTGGGGAGCCGCCACCGACTCGTCGGCGGAGCTCCAACTGCCGAGCAGCACGACGACCGTGCAGGTCAGGGCGAGCGGCAGGGCCAGCCAGCGGACGGGCGCCGGCAGTGCCGTCAGCGCCTGGGGGATTCGGAGTTCTCTGGCCACCCGCCGATGGTAGCCGGGTCTTACAGGTGCACCACCGGACAGGTGAGGGTGCGGGTGATGCCCTCGACCTGCTGGATCTTGGCCACCACCAGGCGGCCCAGGTCGTCCACGGTGGCGGCCTCGGCCCGGACGATGACGTCGTACGGGCCGGTGACGTCCTCGGCCTGGAGGACGCCGGGAATCTCGGAGATCGACTGGGCCACGGCGGTGGCCTTGCCGACCTCGGTCTGGATCAGGATGTATGCCTGTACCACGGGGACCTCCGGCGGCCGGTTACGGGGATCGCCGCCGTGATCGCCCGGACGGTCGTCGGGGTGGGAACGGGCTCACCGGCAGTCTGATCACCACGCTACCGCGCGGTGGGCCGGGGAGGGGAGACCCCGACACCCCGGAAGGGCGTACGCTGCGCGCGGGGGCGCGACGGGGACGAGTTCAGATGGACATGCGAGAGGACGGCAGATGCAGGGGACCGTGGGCGAGCTCGGCGAGTTCGGTCTCATCAGGGAGCTGACCGCCCGGGTGCCGCTCACCGACGCGGTGGACCTCGGCCCCGGTGACGACGCCGCGGTGGTGAAGGCCCCGGACGGCCGAGTGGTGGCCACCACGGACGTCCTGATCGAGAACCGGCACTTCCGCCGGGACTGGTCCACCGCCTACGACGTCGGCCGCAAGGCCGCCGCCCAGAACCTCGCCGACGTGGCCGCCATGGGAGCGGTGCCCACCGCGATACTGCTCGGCCTGGTCGCCCCCGCCGACCTGCCCACCACCTGGGCCACGGAGCTGATGGACGGGCTGCGCGACGAGTGCCAGGTGGCCGGGGCGACGGTGGTCGGCGGCGACGTGGTGCGCGGCGACACCGTCACGCTGGCCATCACGGCGCTCGGGGACCTCCAGGGGCGCGCGGCTGTGACGCGCTCCGGCGCGCAGGTCGGCGACGTGGTCGCGGTGACCGGCTGGCTCGGCTGGTCGGCCGCCGGACTCACCGTGCTGCAACGCGGCTTCCGCTCCCCCCGCGCCTTCGTCGAGGCGCACCGCCGGCCCGAGCCGCCGTACCACGCGGGCCCGGCCGGCGCCGAGTTGGGCGCGACCTCGATGATCGACGTGAGCGACGGACTGGTCGCCGACCTCGGCCACGTGGCCCGGGCCAGCGCGGTGGACATCGACCTGAAGGCCGCCGACTTCGACGTCCCGGCGCAGATGGCCGACATCGGACAGGCGGTCGGGGTGGACCCGTTGGTCTGGGTGCTGTCCGGCGGCGAGGACCACGCGATCGTGGCGACCTTCCCGCGCGGGGTCCAACTCCCGGCCCGCTGGCGGGTGGTGGGCGAGGTGACCGGCCGCCCCCGGGGCAGCCGCAGCGGCCGGGTGACGGTGGACGGCGCGCCCTGGGACCGGGTCGGCGGCTGGGACCACTTCGCCGAGTGACGGGCGGCCGCGCCGATTGTCGTACGGCACACGGCGGATGACCCCCGGACACCGGCGCGCGCCGGACGGCGTGTGACCCCCGGACTCGCGGCGCACGGGCTTCGCGGGTCCGTTTTGCGTAGGCTGGCGACAACCGAGCCCGCCCGCCGTCTGGTGTGGGTGGTCTGAACCACTGCGAGCGGGAGCGCACCCAGTCATGCGTATCGGTGTACTGACCAGCGGCGGCGACTGCCCCGGCCTCAACGCGGTGATCCGCTCCGTCGTGCACCGGGGCACGGACGTGCACGGCGACGAGATCGTCGGCATCCTCGACGGCTTCCTCGGCCTGATCGAGGGCCGTACCCGGCCGGTCTCGCACGACGACGTCACCGGCCTGCTCACCCTCGGTGGCACCGTCCTGGGCTCCGCCCGGGTGCAGCGCGACCGGATCTCCTGGGCGGTGGAGAACGCGAGGACGCTGGCCCGGGACATCGGCATCGACGCGCTCATCGCGATCGGCGGCGAGGGCACACTGACCGCCGCCAGGCTGTTCAGCGACGCCGGACTGCCGGTCGTCGGGGTGCCCAAGACCATCGACAACGACATCAACGCCACCGACGCCACCTTCGGCTTCGACACCGCGGTGCACGTCGCGACGGAGGCGATCGACCGGCTCAAGACCACCGCGGAATCCCACCAGCGCGTCATGGTCGTCGAGTTGATGGGCCGTCACACCGGCTGGATCACCCTCACCGCGGGCATGGCCGGCGGCGCGCACGGCATCCTCATCCCGGAGAAGCCCTTCGACATCGAGGCGGTGGCCCGGATGGTCGACGACCGCTTCGACCGCGGCAAGAAGTTCGCCATCATCGCCGTCGCGGAGGGCGCCGCCCCGCTGCCCGGCACCATGCGCTTCGACCACGGCGAGGTCGACCAGTACGGCCACCGGACCTTCGGCGGGATCGGCAACCGGCTCGCCCACGAACTGGAGAACCTGCTCGGCAAGGAGGCCCGCCCGGTCATCCTCGGGCACACCCAGCGCGGCGGCACCCCGACCGCCCGGGACCGCGTGCTCGCCACCCGCTTCGGCTGGCACGCCGTCGAGGCCGTCCACCAGGGCGCGTTCGGCCACTTCACCGCGCTGCGCCGGACCGGGATCGAGCTGGTGCCGATCGCCGACGCGGTGACCCGGCTGAAGACGGTGCCGGAGGACCGCTGGGCGGAGTCCGAGGCCGTGCTCTGATCGCGCGCGGGTGAGGTGCCGCGCTCTGATCGCGCGCGGGTAGGTTGAGCTCATGGCCCACCCGTCTCCCACCCCCGCCCCTGGCCGGCGCCCTGCGCGCGGCCCCTCCACCGCACCCCCTCGCGTGCTCACCGTCGCAGGATCCGACTCCGGCGGTGGCGCCGGCATCCAGGCCGACCTCAAGGCGATGCTCGCCCTCGGCGTCCACGGCATGAGCGTGATCACCGCCGTCACCGCGCAGAACTCGCTCGGCGTCCAGGGCTACTGGGAGCTGCCCGCCGAGGCCGTCCGGGCGCAGTTCCGCAGCGTGGTCGACGACATCGGGGTGCAGGCCGTGAAGACCGGCATGCTCGCCTCGATCGAACTGGTCGAGACCGTCTCCGAACTGCTGGCCGGGGTGGACGCCCCGGTGGTCGTCGACCCGGTCGGCGTCTCCAAGCACGGGGACGCCCTGCTGGCCGCCGAGGCCGTCGCCACCGTCCGCGAGCGGCTGCTGCCGGTCGCCACCCTGGCCACCCCCAACCTGCACGAAGTGACCCAGCTCACCGGCCGGACGGTCGAGGACGAGGGGCAGATGCTGGACGCCGCCAAGGCGTTGGTCGACCTCGGGCCGCGCTGGGCGCTGGTCAAGGGCGGCCACCTGGAGGGCGAGGCCGCGGACCTGCTCTACGGAGGGGTCGACGAGGTGCACTGGTACCGGGCGCCGCGCTACGACAACCGGCACACCCACGGCACCGGTTGCACCCTGGCCAGCGCGATCGCGGCCGGGCTGGCCAAGGGCGAGTCGCTGCCGGAGGCGGTCGGCTCGGCCAAGGAGTACATCACCGGCGCGATCGCCGGCGGCTTCGCGCTCGGCGCCGGGATCGGCCCGGTCGACCACGCCTGGCGCTGGCGCTGACCCGGCCGGCGGGCGGGCCCCCGGGCCCGCCCACCACCGCGGGTGTGGCGGGGAACACGGGTGCGGCGGGACGGCGGTGGCCGGAAAGCGCGGCGGGAAAACAGTGAAGCCGGTTCATCCGAGGATGAACCGGCTTCACTGGAGGACCGGCATGCCGGTCTGCGCGTCAGCGCGAGACCTTACCGGCCTTGATGCACGAGGTGCAGACGTTGAGCCGCTTCGGCGTCCGCCCAATCACAGCGCGCACCGTCTGAATGTTGGGGTTCCAACGACGGGGGGTACGGCGGTGCGAGTGGGAGATGCTGTTGCCGAAGCCCGGCCCCTTGCCGCAGACGTCGCAGTTGGCAGCCACAGGAGTCACTCCAAGACTTCAGATCATTTACGTTCGACAACCCCGCTGGACCAGCGGAGCACTCGCGTGAACCTGACCGGACCGAGGGGTGAGCCTGGATTGTTCCAGGCAACCGGAAGAGCATACAACGCCTGTTCCGGTTCAACGAAACTACCATGTCCGGCAGGGTGATCGCTCCGGTCGCCGGTCCGGGCGACCCTCCCCGGCCCCCGATAACCTGCCGGTATCACCCCTCGCCGCGGCCCTGGCCGTGCTGCTGCCCCGCAGGCCGTCGCGGCGTCCCACCCGGAGGAGACCTGGTGCTGCACACGCTCGACGCCCCGGCCGTGCGCACCTGGTGCCAGCTCGCCCTGCGTGCGCTCGGCCAGGCCCGCGAGGAGATCGACGCGCTCAACGTCTATCCCGTTCCGGACGGCGACACCGGCACCAACCTCTACCTGACCGTCGAGTCCGCCGCCGCCGAGGTGGAGAGCCGCTTCGCCGACCCCGCCGCCGACCCGGCCCCCGGCCTGGCGGACACCGCACGGGCGATGGCCCGCGGCGCGCTGGTCGGCGCCCGCGGCAACTCCGGGGTGATCCTCGCCCAGTGGCTGCGCGGCACCGCCGAGACGCTCGCCGAGGGCGGCGGCGCCGACCAACTGCGGGCCGCCCTGCAACGGGCCGCCGACTCCGCCTACCAGGCCGTCGCGGAGCCCGTCGAGGGCACCCTGCTGACCGTCGCCCGGGTCGCCGCCCGGGAGGCCGTCCGGGCCGGGGACGGGCTCGCGCAGGTCGCCGACACCGCCTACCGGGCCGCCCGGGACGCGCTGCGGCACACCCCCGAACAGCTCGCCGTGCTGGCCGAGAACGGGGTCGTGGACGCCGGCGGGCGCGGCCTGGTCGCCGTGCTCGGCGCGCTCGCCGACGCCGTCGCCGGGCAGCAGCCGATGGGCCCGGTCGCGCTGCGCGGGGACGTACGGGAGGTCGAGAGCTGCGCGGTGCACCTGAGGCCGCCGGGCCCCGGCCACCCCGCGTTCGAGGTGATCTACCTGCTCGACGCGCCCGACGAGGCCCTGCCCGCGCTGCGCGGGCGGCTCGGCGCGCTCGGCGACTCCCTGGTGGTCGGCGGCGGCGACGGCCTGTGGAACGTGCACGTCCACGTGGACGACGCGGGCGCCGCCGTCGAGGCCGGGGTCGAGGCCGGGCGGCCGCACCAGATCCGGATCACGCACTTCGCCGAGGCCGCCGCCCGGGCCGGCAGCGCCGCCGAGCGCGGCGAACGCCGGGAACGGGCCCGCGCGGTGCTCTGCGTGGTGTCCGGCGGGGGGCTGGCCGAGTTGTGTGAACAGGCCGGCGCCGTCGCCCTGCACGCCGACCCGGACCGCCCGCCGGCCAGTGCCGAACTCGCCGCCGCCGTGCGCCGCTCGGCCGCCCGCGAGGTCGTCCTGCTGCTCAACGACCCCGAACTGCGCGCCGCCGCCGGGGCCGCCGCCGACCAGCTGCGCGAGGAGGGCGTGCGGATCGCCGTGCTGCCGACCCGCTCGCCGGTGCAGGGCCTGGCGGCGCTCGCGGTGCACGAGGGCGGCCGCCGCTTCGACGAGGACGTGGTCGCCATGACCTCCGCGGCCGGCGCCACCCGGTACGCCGAACTCGCCGTGGCCGAGGGGGAGTCCTGGACGATGGCCGGGGTCTGCCAGGCCGGGGACGTGCTCGGCCTGATCGACGGCGACGTCGCGGTGATCGGCACCGGGCTGGCGGAGGTCGGGGCGAGTGTCCTGGACCGGATGCTCGGCGCGGGCGGCGAACTCGTCACCCTGGTCCTCGGCGAGGGCGCCGACGAGGCGCTCGCCGACCGCCTGGTGGCGCACGCCCGGCACCGGCGGCCCGAGGTCGACGCGGTGGTCTTCCACGGCGGCCAGGAGTCCGCGCCGCTGCTCATCGGGGTGGAGTAGGGCACGCCGCAGAGCCCGGAATGTCGGCCCCGTGGTGTAAACAGGGGCCTGATGGGCGCTCTCGATGAACCACTGACCAAACTCGTCGGCGACCGCACCGCGAAGGTGCTCGCCGACAGCCTCAAGCTGCGCACGGTCGGGGACCTGCTGCACCACTATCCGCGCCGCTACGTCGAACGCGGCCAGCTCACCAGCCTGGACGAGCTGGAGATCGACGAGCACGTCACCGTGCTGGCCCGGATCGAGAAGGTCACCCTGATCCCGTTCCGCGGCCGCAAGGGCGACCGGCTGGAGGTCGTCGTCACCGACGGCCGCAGCCGGCTCTCGCTGGTCTTCTTCAACCAGGGCTGGCGGCAGAAGGAGCTCAAGTCCGGCGCCCAGGGCCTGTTCGCGGGCAAGGTCGGCGTCTTCAACCGCAGCCGCCAGCTGGTCTCGCCGGACTACCAGCTGCTCGACGAGGACGCCGGCTCGGACGCCGCCCGGCAGTTCGCCGGCCGGCTGATCCCGGTCTACGGCGCCAGCGCGCAGATGCCCAGCTGGAAGCTGTCGATCTGCATCGAGACGGCCCTCACCAAGCACCTGGCCGACGTCGGCGAGCCACTGCCCGCCGAACTGCGCGAGCGGCACGGGCTGATCCCGCTGCCCGAGGCGCTGGAGCTGATCCACCGCCCGCGCGGCCAGGCCGACCGCGAGCTCGCCCAGAGCCGGCTGCGCTGGGACGAGGCCTTCGTCCTCCAGGTCGCCCTGGCGCAGCGCCGGGCCGCCGAGTCCGCGCTGCCCGCCGTCCCGCGCAGGGCCCGCGCGGGCGGCCTGCTGGACGCCTTCGACGCCCGGCTGCCGTTCACCCTCACCGAGGGCCAGCAGAAGGTGTCCGCCGAGATCGCCGCCGACCTCGCGAGCGAGCACCCGATGCACCGGCTGCTCCAGGGCGAGGTCGGCTCCGGCAAGACCCTGGTCGCGCTGCGCGCCATGCTCGCCGTGGTCGACGCGGGCGGCCAGGCCGTGCTGCTCGCGCCCACCGAGGTGCTGGCCCAGCAGCACCACCGCTCGATCGTCGAGATGATGGGCGACCTGGCGGAGGGCGGCATGCTCGGCGGCTCCGACCTCGGCACCCGGGTGGTGCTGCTGACCGGCTCCATGGGCGTCCCGGCCCGCCGCCAGGCGCTGCTCGACATGGCCTGCGGCGACGCGGGCATCGCCATCGGCACCCACGCGCTGATCGAGGACAAGGTCCAGTTCCAGGACCTCGGCCTGGTCGTGGTCGACGAGCAGCACCGCTTCGGCGTCGAACAGCGGGACGCCCTGCGCGCCAAGGGCGAACAGCCGCCGCACCTGCTGGTGATGACCGCCACCCCGATCCCGCGCACCGTCGCGATGACCGTCTTCGGGGACCTGGAGACGTCCGTCCTCGACCAGCTGCCGGCTGGCCGCTCGCCGATCTCCACCCACGTCGTCCCCGCGCTGGAGAAGCCCAACTTCCTCACCCGGGCCTGGGAGCGCGTGCGCGAGGAGGTCACCAAGGGCCACCAGGCGTACGTGGTCTGCCCCCGGATCGGGGACGAGGAGCCCGCCGCCGAGCCGAAGAAGAAGCGGAAGGCGGCCGAGGAGGACCTGGAGGACGTCGCCGACGCCGGTGCCGGGAGTGACGAACGGCGGCCCCCGCTCTCCGTGGTGGAGACCGCGGGGAAGCTGGTCGGGGGGCCGTTGCAGGGCCTGCGGGTGGAGATCCTGCACGGCCGGCTGGCCCCGGAGGCCAAGGACGAGGTGATGCGCCGGTTCACGGCCGGCGAGGTGGACGTGCTGGTCGCCACCACCGTCATCGAGGTCGGCGTCAACGTCCCCAACTCCACCGCGATGGTCATCATGGACGCCGACCGCTTCGGCGTCTCCCAGCTGCACCAGCTGCGCGGCCGGGTCGGCCGCGGCAGCGCCGCGGGCCTGTGCCTGCTGGTCAGCGACATGCCTGCGGGCAGCGCCGCCCGGGCCCGGCTGGACGCGGTGGCCGGCACCCTGGACGGCTTCGAGCTGTCCCGGATCGACCTCGAACAGCGCCGCGAGGGCGACGTGCTGGGCCAGGCGCAGTCCGGGGTGAAGTCCTCGCTCAAGGTGCTCTCGGTGCTGGAGGACGAGGAGGTCATCCTCACCGCCCGGACGGAGGCCACCCGGCTGGTCGCCGAGGACCGCGAGCTGGCCGCCCACCCGGAGCTGCGCACCGCGCTGGAGAGCCTGCTCGACGAGGACCGCGCGGCCTATATGGAGAAGGGCTGAGCGGCCGCCTCCGGCCCCGGAATTGTCAGACCCCCGCGAGAGAATGAAGGTGTTCAGGGCGCACCCCCAAGGTGCGTACCTGGCACGACATTTGGGGGTCCTGCCATGGCATTCCGTCATCTCAACGAGCTCCCGCTGGGCGACAAGGTCTTCCGGATCGAACTCGCCAGCGACGACGACCGCGAGGTCACCCTCACCCTGACCGGCTGGCGCGAGGGGGCGGCCGCCCAGCCGCTCGCCTCGGGCAAGCTCCGCCTGCCGGTCGAGGACGTCGCCTCGCTGCGGATCGCGCTCAACCGCGCGCTGCGGGCGCTGGCGATCGTCGCCGACGTCTCCGAGCCCATCCCCGACCGCGACGTGCTGCGCGAGCTGTACCCCGGCCACGGCGCCCCCTGGGTCCCGCAGCACGAGGAGGAGCTGGTCCGGCGCTTCCACGACGGCGAGACCGTCGCCCGGATCGCCGCCCGCTTCGGCCGCACCCCCGACTCCGTCCGCACCAAGCTGCGCGAGCTCGGGCACGACCCGCGCCGCCCCGAGTTCTGCCCGCCCGACGGCTGCCTGTCCTGGTCCCGCTACGCCTCGCCGGCGCTGCTCGGCGCGGCCGCCCCGGCCCCGCCGGCGGGCTCCGAGGCGAGCTGAGACGCGCCCTCGGGCCGGCTGAGGCGGGCTCCGGGGCGGGCTGAGCCGTGACCCCGAGGCCCCACCGATCCGCCGGTGGGGCCTCGACCCGTATAGCGTGGTCGGGCAGCGACGAAAGGACCTTCCCCCACCATGACCCGCGTGATCGCCGGGCTGGCCGGCGGCCGCCGGCTGGCCGTACCGCCAGGCCGGGGCACCCGCCCGACCTCCGACAAGGCCCGTGAGGCGATGTTCTCCACCCTGGAGGCGCTGCGCGGCACCCTGCACGGGACCCGGATGCTCGACCTGTTCGGCGGATCGGGCGCGGTCGGCCTGGAGGCGCTGTCGCGCGGCGCCGAGCACGTCCTGCTGGTCGAGGCGGATGGCCAGGCGGCCCGGGTGATCCGGGAGAACGTCCGCACGATCGGCCTGCCGGGCGTGGAGGTGAAGGCCGCCAGGGCCGAGCAGGTGATCGCGGGCCCGTCCCCGCAGACCCCGTACGACCTGGTCTTCCTCGACCCGCCGTACGTCGTGACGGACGACGAACTGCGCGAGATGCTGATCACACTCCTGGCCGGGGGCTGGCTCGCGGAGGACGCACTCGTCACCGTGGAGCGCAGCACCCGTGGCGGCGAGTTCGGCTGGCCCGAGGGCTTCGAGGTGCTGCGCTCGCGCCGCTACGGCGAGGGCACGCTCTGGTACGGTCGCGCCGCCGCCGAGACCAGCCAGCACGAGTAGCGGGCCGAGGCCCGCAGCAGCCGTCACCCCACGAGGGAGCACCCACGCCATGCGCCGCGCCGTCTGTCCCGGTTCGTTCGACCCGATCACCAACGGTCATCTCGACATCATCGGGCGGGCCTCGAAGCTGTACGACGTCGTGCACGTCACGGTCCTGATCAACCGCAACAAGCAGGGCATGTTCAGCGTCGAGGAGCGGATGGACCTGATCGAGGAGGTCACCGCGGACTTCGGCAACGTGGTGGTCGAGTCGTACCACGGCCTGCTGGTGGACTTCTGCCGGGAGCGCGGGATCCCCGCGATCATCAAGGGCCTGCGCGCGGTCAGCGACTTCGACTACGAGCTGCAGATGGCCCAGATGAACCACGGCCTGTCCGGGGTGGAGACGCTGTTCGTGCCGACCTCCCCGACGTACAGCTTCCTCTCCTCGACGCTGGTCAAGGAAGTCGCCTCGTACGGCGGGGACGTCTCCCACCTGCTGCCGGAGACGGTGCACCGGCGGCTGGTCGAGCGGATCGCGGAGCGCAGGGCCCAGCAGTAGGCGGGAGCGTCGGCGCCGCGGGGCGGGCGTCCGTTTCTGCCGGTTCGTCATGACTTGTCCGACGCCCGGTCGACCGGTTCGGCTCGGGCGTTGTGACCTCGCCGCGCGGTGGCCGTACAGTCTGTATTCCTGCCCCTGCGGTGAGGTTCACCGCGTCGGGCCTGCCTCCGCCGGACCGTCGGCGGCACACGGAAAGACGAAGCCCCGTGGACGTGCAGAACAAGGTCGACGAGATCGTCGCGGCGGTCGAGAACGCCCGCTCGATGCCGATGTCGGCCTCCTGCGTGGTGAACCGGGCCGAACTGATCGGCCTGCTCAACGCCCTCAAGGCGGAGCTGCCCGCCGAACTCGCCCAGGCCCAGTCGATGATGGCCGACCACGAGCAGGTGGTGGCCGGGGCCCAGGCCGAGGCCGACCGGATCATCCAGGGTGCGCACGCCGAGCGCGGCTCGCTGATCTCGGACACCGAGGTGGTCCGCCGGGCCCAGGCCGAGGCCGACCGGATCCTCGCCGAGGCCCGTGGCGAGATCGAGGCCAAGCGTGCCGAGGCCGACGACTACGTGGACAGCAAGCTCGCCAACTTCGAGGTCGTGCTGACCAAGACGCTCGGCGCCGTCGGTCGCGGCCGGACCAAGCTGCGCGGTGACTCCAGCGTCTTCGAGACCGAGTTCGACGGCGAGACGGACGGCGAGGAGTTCCAGCCGCAGCGGATCACCCCCAGCCCCGAGGTCGACGAGTACGTCGATGTGAAGCTCGCCACGCTGGAGAACGTCCTCAGCGCCACCCTGGAGGCCGTCGGCAAGGGTCGCGACAAGCTGCTCGGCAAGCGGCCGATCGACGAGCTGGGCGCCTACCTGGCCGCCGCCGACGAGGCGCAGCAGGCCAAGGAGCGGGCCGAGGCGGTGGCCGCCGGCTTCGCCGCGGACGGCGATGCCAACGGCGACGACATCGCCTGGTACCGCGAGGACGTCCCGCAGCAGCAGACCTGGCCGGAGCAGACCCCGGCCGCGGCGGGCTGGCAGGCCCAGGGCGTCGACCAGTACGCGGCCGCCCAGCAGCAGGGCGGGCAGCAGCAGGGGCAGTACGCCGAGGTGTACGCCGGCGGCTACGACCCGGCCGGCCAGGGCGACCCGTACGGTGCCCAGTGGGGGCACCAGCAGCAGGGCGCCGCGGACGGCTACCCGCCGCAGCAGCACCCGGACTACGCGGCCCAGCAGCAGCACGGGGACTACGGCTATCCGCAACAGCAGCAGCCGGGTTACGGCGCGCAGCAGTACGACGCCTACACCTACCCGCAGCAGCCCGCCGCCCCGCCGGTCGTGCCGCAACAACAGCAGCAGCAGCCGGGTCTGGACGAGACCAGCTTCTTCGACACCAGCATGATCGACATGACCCGGCTCCGGGAGCTGGGCGGCCGCTGAGCCGGCCCCGCGCGGGCCCGGCGGAAGCTCCTGACGGGAGCGAAGTTGGGCCTGGCGGGAGACTCCGGTAGGCTGACCACTCCGGCCTTTTCGTGTCGGACTGTCGGCTTGCCCGCGCACCGCTGGTGCGGTGGCACCGCGATCGAAGATTCCCCATGGAAGTCAGGACACCTTGAACCGCCTCGACCACCGCGACCCCCTCGTGTTCGACACGCACGAGCTGGGACGTCGCCCGGGCTCGCTGCGCAAGGTGTCCCGCACCCTGGAGGCCCCCGCGGGCCTGGGGATCATCGACGTGATCGGCGTCCCCGAGAAGAGCGAGCTCCGGCTGGAGCTCCGCCTGGAGTCCGTGGTCGAGGGCGTGCTGGTCACCGGCACCGCCCAGGCCCAGGTCGAGGGCGAGTGCGCCCGGTGCCTGGAGCCCGTCGAGGACGACCTCGACGTCGACTTCCAGGAGCTGTACTACTACCCGGAGTCCGACGAGCGTCACCGCGCCCGGACCGCCGGGGCCGAGGACCTCGACGAGGACTCGGAAGAAGATACTTACCGCCTGGAGGGCGACTTCTTCGACCTCCAGCCGGTGCTGCGTGACGCGGTGGTGCTCGCACTGCCGCTGCAGCCGGTGTGCCAGGAAGACTGCCTGGGTCTGTGCTCCGAGTGCGGAGCGCGCCTGAGCGACGACCCGACGCACCACCACGACGCCGCCGACCCCCGGTGGGCGGCTCTGCAGGGACTCTCCGCCGCCCCCGGCGACGAGGGTGACGGGATCAAGAACAGCGACACCCGTGAGGGTCTCGCCGAGAACCAGGAGAAGTAGCCGTGGCTGTTCCGAAGCGGAAGATGTCGCGCAGCAACACGCGCCACCGTCGGTCCAACTGGAAGGCCGTTGTTCCGGCCCTCGTGGCGTGCGACCGCTGCCACGAGCCGAAGCTGGGTCACATCGCGTGCCCGAGCTGCGGCACGTACAACCGTCGCCAGGTCCTCTCGGTCTGATCGGCGGGGTGCACGGATCGATGTCGGACGGTAACTCCACCCGCAAGGCGTCCTCCGCCCCGAAGGGTTCCTCTTCGGGCGGTGGCAAGGCCGGTGGGCCGGCTTCGACCGAATACGACGTCCTGGAAGGGCGCCTCGGGTACACACTCGAGCGCGCCCTTCTGGTGCGTGCCCTGACCCACCGCTCGTACGCGTACGAGAACGGGGGTCTGCCCACCAACGAGCGCCTGGAGTTCCTCGGCGACTCGGTGCTGGGCCTCGTGGTGACCGACACCCTCTACCGCGTCCACCCGGACGTGCCGGAGGGCACGCTCGCCAAGCTGCGCGCCGCGGTGGTGAACTCCCGCGCGCTCGCGGACGTCGGCCGGGGCCTGGAACTCGGCACGTTCATCCGGCTCGGCAAGGGCGAGGAGGGCACCGGCGGCCGCGACAAGTCGTCGATCCTCGCCGACACGGTCGAGGCCGTGATCGGAGCCGTCTACCTGGACCAGGGTCTGGACGCGGCCACCGAGTTCGTCCACCGGCTGTTCGACCCGCTGATCGAGGAGTCCTCCCAGCTGGGCGCAGGTCTGGACTGGAAGACCAGCCTCCAGGAGCTCACCGCCTCGGTGGGCATCGGGGTGCCCGAGTACGTGGTCATGGAGTCCGGTCCGGACCACGAGAAGACCTTCACCGCGGCGGCCCGGGTGGCCGGCGAGGACTTCGGCAGCGGCGTCGGCCGCTCGAAGAAGGAGGCCGAGCAGAAGGCCGCCGAGAGCGCCTGGCGGGCGATCAAGGAGAAGTACGCCGACCGGCTGCCCGCCGGGGCGTGAGGGAGCAGTAGCCTTCCTCCTGCTGATCCCTTCCGCAGGAGGACTGTTCCCGTGCCCGAACTTCCCGAGGTCGAGGTCGTCCGCCGCGGTCTGGCGAACTGGGTCGCCGGGCGGACCGTTGCCGACGTCCAGGTGCTGCACCCGCGCGCGGTGCGCCGCCAGCCCGCCGGCGCCGCCGACTTCGCCGCCCGGCTGACCGGCACCACCCTGGGCACGGCGCAGCGGCGCGGCAAGTACCTGTGGGTGCCGCTGGCGGGGTCCGGCGCGGGCTTCTCGCTGATCGGCCACCTCGGCATGAGCGGCCAACTCCTCGTCCAGGACCCGTCCGTACCCGACGAGACGCACCTGCGGGTGCGGCTGCGGTTCACCGACGGCGGGCGCGAACTGCGCTTCGTCGACCAGCGGACCTTCGGCGGCCTCGCGGTCGAGGAGGCCGAGGACGGCGACCCGGAGGGCACGCCGCTCTCCATCGCGCACATCGCCCGCGACCCGCTCGACCCGCGCTTCGACGACGCCGCCTTCGCGGCCGCGCTGCGGGCCAAGCGCACCACCGTGAAGCGGGCGCTGCTCGACCAGACGCTGATCAGCGGGGTCGGCAACATCTACGCCGACGAGGCGCTCTGGCGCTCCCGGCTGCACTACGACCGCCCGACCGCGACGCTCACCCGCCCGCAGGCCGCCGAACTGCTGGCGAACGCCCGCGAGGTGATGACGGCGGCACTCGCCGTCGGCGGCACCAGCTTCGACAGCCTGTACGTCAACGTGAACGGCGAGAGCGGCTACTTCTCCCGCGACCTCGACGCGTACGGCCGCGAGCACGAGCCCTGCCGTCGCTGCGGCACCCCGATCCGGCGGGCCGCCTGGATGAACCGCTCCAGCTACTTCTGCCCCCGCTGCCAGCGCGTGCCGCGGGCCCGCAGCGCGGGCTGACAGCAGGGGCCGGAAGCGGGGGCGGGGGAGCTCAGTGCTTGGCGAGTTCCGGCTGGTCGGCCGCCGCCTCGCCCGGGGAGCCGTGGGTGTCCTGGCCGAAGTAGGCGACCCCGACCGCGGACACCACCGCGAGCAGGAAGCCGACCACGCCGAGCCAGCCCAGGCCGGACTTGGAGGAGTCGCCGAGCCAGAGCACGCCGATCGCGCCGGGCAGCACCGTCTCGCCGACCACCAGCGCCGCCGTCGCGCCGTTCACCGAGCCGATCTGCAGCGCCACGGTGTGCACGTACATGCCGCCGAGGCCGCCGACCAGGATCGCGTACAGCGCCGGGTCGGAGAGCAGCTTGGCGACGTCGAACGGGTCGATGCCGTTCAGGATGCGCACGCCGACGCCCAGCGCGCCGAAGCCCAGGCCGGAGAGCAGACCGGCGACGATCGCGCCCTTGGAGCCCATCCGCCGCACCAGCAGGCTGCCGCCGACCAGCAGCACGGTGGTGACCAGCAGCAGGCCCCAGTGGAAGGACATCGACGCGTGATGGCCGCCCTCCGGGCCGGCCGAGACGGCCAGCAGCACCAGCGCCGAGCAGAGCACGCCGATCGAGGCCCACTCCAGCTGCTTGAGCCGGATGCCGAGCAGCTTGATGCTCAGCACCGCGGTGATCACCAGGTTGGCGCTGATGATGGTCTGCGAGAGGAACAGCGGCAGCAGTCGCGCGGCCAGCGCGCCCAGCCCGAAGCCGATCAGGTCGAGCACCGTGCCGACGATGAACTCCCAGGTGACGGCAGCCTTCGCGGTGGAGGACAGGCTCGGCCCGCCGTGCTCGGTGGTGGCGCCGGCGGCGCCCTTGGCGGCCTCCTCGCGCGCGGAACGGCGGGATCCGACGGCCTGCAGGACTGAGCCGGTGCCGTAGCAGGCGGATGCCGCCACGGCGGTGACGAGGCCGATGATCACCGGGTGCTCCGATCGGGAGATGGGTCAAGAACAGGTAATGGGACCAGTGGTCCGGGACCACTATGCCCGTCCGCGCGGTACGGTCGGCACACCGCCCGGAACACCCTGGGCCCGCCGGGACGTACGTCCGGGCGCCGGCCGCGGTTCCCGCGCACCGCCCGCATCAGGGGCGAGTGGGGGAAACATCATCCCCGAGGAGGGGGGCGGCCCCGGCGGTCGGCGGGGAATCCTGTCATTACCAGTATGCGAAGGGTATGCCGTGCCTCGACGCCCGTCGGGGTAGCGTCGAGGGCATGAGAACCCTTGCACGACGTTCCCGGGGCGCCGGGCCGCTTGCCCTGGTGGCGGCGATGCTGGGGCTGCTGCTCCTGCTCGCACCGGCGGCCTCGGCCGCGGGCGGCCTGGACGACGCGGCCTCCACCCTGAAGCAGGGCCGGGTCTACGTCGACCCGGCGATGACCAGCCGATTCAGCCAGAGCCAGGCCGACGCCCTGACCGAGAAGATCAAGAAGGCCGACAAGCCGATCTTCGTCGCGGTCGTCCCGGCCAGCGCCCCCTACGGCGAGCGGACCGTCTTCAACGACCTGCGCACCAAGGTCGGCATCGACGGTGCCTACGCGATCTGGCGCGGTGACCAGTTCGCGGCCAAGGCGGACCTCGGCGCGATGTCGAAGGGCAGTGCCGAGCGGATCGCCGGCGCCGCCTTCCGCTCCCACAACGGCGACATCGACGCCACCCTGAACGAGTTCGTCGACAGCGCCGCCCCGCAGGCCAAGGGCACCGGGGTGAACCACAGCACCTCGATCGCCTGGGTGGTCATCCCGGTCGTGCTGCTCGCGCTGGCCGGCGCCGGCGTCTTCCTCCTCTTCCGCCGCGCCAAGGCGCGCAAGGAGGAGCAGGCCCGGGCCGAGCTGGAGCAGCTGCGCCGGGTGGTCGACGAGGACATCACCGCCTTCGGCGAGGAGCTGGACCGGCTCGACTTCAACCCGGCCGCGACCGGCGCCGACGACACCCAGCGCACCGACTACACCCACGCCCTGGACTCGTACGAGAAGGCCAAGCGGCTGATGGACGAGGCCAAGCGGCCGGACGACGTCAAGCCGGTCACCGAGGCGCTGGAGGACGGCCGGTTCGCGCTGGCCACCCTGGCCGCCCGGCGGGAGAAGCGCCCGGTGCCCGAGCGCCGTCCCCCGTGCTTCTTCGACCCGCGCCACGGCCCGTCGGTCAAGGACGTCGACTGGGCCCCGGCCGACGGCGCCGCCCGCACCGTCCCGGTCTGCCGGTCCGACGCGGACCGGCTGGCCGCCGGCCTCGACCCGGCCATCCGCACCGTCGAGACCGAGCACGGCCCGCAGCCGTACTGGAACGCCGGCCCGGCCTACGCCCCCTGGGCGGGCGGCTACTTCGGCGGCTTCGGCGGCGGCCTGCTGCCGGGCCTGCTGGTCGGCACCATGCTCGGCTCGATGATCAGCAGCCCGGCCTACGCCGCGGCGCCGATGATGGACCAGGGCTACCAGGACCAGCACGAGGGCGGCGACTTCACCGGCGCCGACTTCAACTCCTCCGACTTCAGCGGCGGCTTCGGCGACGGCGGCGGATTCGGTGGCGGGGACTTCGGTGGCGGCGGCGACTTCGGCGGCGGCGACTGGTGACCCGCTGAGCCCCACCGCGACACCCCGCGGCCCCGCCGGACTTCCTCCGGCGGGGCCGCTCCGCGTGGTCGACGGCCCCGTGGAGCTCTGACCGTCCGCCGCGTTCGTTAGGCTCGGGGCATGCACGGTCGCGACGCCCACAGTGAGGAACCGGTCCGGGTGACCGCCTGGGTCCGGGGGAAGGTCCAGCAGGTCGGGTTCCGCTGGTGGACCAGGGCACGGGCGCTGGAGACCGGCCTGACCGGCTACGCGAGCAACCTCGGGGACGGCCGGGTGCAGGTGGTCGCCGAGGGCCTGGCCGCCGACTGCGAACTGCTGCTGGACCTGCTGCGCGGCCCGGACACCCCGGGCGAGGTCAGCGGCGTCACCGAGATCTGGACGGCCGTGGGCCCCGGCTACGAGGGCTTCGAGATCCGCTGAGCCCGGCCACACCCGCGCGGGCCGGAACTGATCCGCAACTGCTGGTGTCATGCGGTTGCCATTCGGGCAGACTCGTGGTTGACTCCGCATCGAACGATGATCCACGAGCAGCTGGTGGACCCGGCCCGAAGCCCCCAGGCGTGACGACACCGCCAGGCAGGTGACAGGGTCGCGGTAGCGTGCGGTGATCGTGTTGACCCTTTCCGTCTTTGGTGAGACGCTGGAAACCCGCGCACACGACCGCGTTTTCCCGGCAGGCGTCTGCCCTCGTGAGCCCAGCTCACGGTGGTTGAGCCGTAAGTGCCCAGCCAGCACTACCGGTGACGCGCCGCGCGTGCGTCCCCCTTCCCCCTAGACCTGTACCGTTCCGGTTCGGTCACTCAGCGTGGAGGACCATTCATCATGGCAAAGGCGCTTCTCGGGTACGTCGGCGGCCCCGACCCGCGAATGCTCTCCGAGATGCGACGGCTTCAGCAGCGCGTCCAGGACCTTGAATCCGAGCTCCTTCGGATGCAGGCCGAGAACGACGCGCTCGCCGCTGTCGCTGACGGGCACTCGCTGCTCAACAGCATCGATCTGGATCAGCGGGAGCCGGCTCTCACCTGAGTCCCGCCCGGTCCTCGCAGATCGACGCCGCTGTGCACTGAGCCGCTCCGAAAGGGACGCAGCTTGCAAGGGACGCCCGGTTGTGGCGTCCCTTCGTCGTGTCCGGGCCCGGGACGCACGGCCCGCCGGGGATACAGTCGCCGTTGACGACAGGCCCCGGGCCCTGGCGAGCGACGAGGAGACCGGCCGCGTGCACCTGAAGAGTCTGACGCTGCGCGGGTTCAAGTCCTTCGCCTCCAGCACCACCCTGCGCTTCGAGCCCGGCATCACCTGCGTGGTCGGCCCGAACGGCTCCGGCAAGTCGAACGTCGTCGACGCACTGTCCTGGGTGATGGGGGAGCAGGGCGCCAAGTCGCTGCGCGGCGGCAAGATGGAGGACGTCATCTTCGCCGGGACCAGCGGGCGCGCCCCGCTCGGCCGGGCCGAGGTCAGCCTCACCATCGACAACGCCGACGGCGCCCTGCCGATCGACTACTCCGAGGTGACCATCACCCGGACCATGTTCCGCAACGGCGGCAGCGAGTACGCGCTCAACGGCGAGACCTGCCGCCTGCTCGACATCCAGGAGCTCCTCTCCGACTCCGGCATCGGCCGCGAGATGCACGTCATCGTCGGCCAGGGCCAGCTGGACTCCGTCCTGCACGCCGACCCGATGGGCCGCCGCGCCTTCATCGAGGAGGCGGCCGGCGTCCTCAAACACCGCAAGCGCAAGGAGAAGGCGCTGCGGAAACTGGACGCGATGCAGGTCAACCTCAACCGCGTCCAGGACCTGGTGGCCGAACTGCGCCGCCAGCTGGGACCGCTCGGCCGGCAGGCCAGGATCGCCCGCCGCGCCGCCGGCATCCAGGCCGACCTGCGCGACGCCCGGCTGCGGCTGCTCGCCGACGACCTGCTGGCCCTCCGGCAGGCCGTCGAGGCCGAGATCGCCGACGAACTGGCACTGCGGCTGCGCCGCACCACCGTCGAGCAGGAGCTGGCCGGTGTCGTCCAGCGCGAGGCCGTGCTGGAGGCGCAGGTCCAGCAGCTCGGCCCGAGCCTGGAGGCCGCCCGGCAGACCTGGTACCGGCTCTCCGCGCTCGCCGAACGCACCCGCGGCACCATCGGGCTGGCCGAGGCGCGCGCCCGGCACGCCGCCGCGGGCGGGCAGGCCGAGGAGCGGCGCGGCCGCGACCCCGAGGAACTGGAGCAGGAGGCCGCGCGGGTCCGCGAGGACGAGGCCGCGCTGGCCGAGGCACTGGAGGAGGCGCAGTACGCGCTGGCCGAGGCGGTCGAACGCAGGAGTGAACTGGAGCGCGGGCTGGCCACCGAGGAGCGTCGGCTGCGGGACGCCGCCCGGGCCGTCGCGGACCGCCGGGAGGGCCTGGCCCGGTTGCAGGGGCGGGCCGCCGCCGCCCGCTCCAAGGCGGCCTCCGCCGAAGCCGAGATCGGCCGGCTGACCGAGGCCGGCGGGGAGGCACTGCTGCGGGCCGAGGCCGCGCAGGCCGAGTACGAGGAGCTCCAGCGGCAGGTCGGCGGCCCCGCCGGGGACGAGGAGCGGGCCGAGGCCGCCCACCAGGAGGCCCGGGAGCGGCTCGCCGCCGTCGAACGCGACCTCGCCGCCGCCCGGGAGACGGCCGGCGCCGCCGAGCGCGAACGCGCCGGGCTCACCGCGCGGCACGAGGCGCTCTCCCTCGGGCTACGCCGCAAGGACGGCACCGGCGCCCTGCTCGACGCGGGGGAGCGGCTGAGCGGACTGCGGGGCCCCGCGGCCGCGTTGCTGCGGATCGCCCCCGGGTACGAGGTGGCGGTGGCGGCGGCGCTCGGGGCGGCCGCCGACGCGGTCGCCGTCGACTCGCCCGGCACCGCCGCCGAGGCGCTGCGGCTGCTGCGCGCCGAGGACGCCGGCCGGGCCGCGCTGCTGATCGAGGACGCCGGCCGGGCCGCGCTGCCGATCGGGGGTTCCGCTGAACCGCTCGCCGGCGTCGGGGAGTTGCCGGACGGAGCCCGCTGGGCCGCCGAACTCGTCGACGGGCCGGCCGGGTTGGTCGGCGCCGCGCGGGGTCTGCTGGCCCGGGTGGCGATCGTCGACACCCTCGACGAGGCGCTGCGGCTGGTCGCCGACCACCCCGGGCTGACCGCCGTCACCGCCGCCGGGGACCGGCTCGGCGCCGACTTCGCGCAGGGCGGCTCCGACGGTGTGCCGAGCCTGCTGGAGACCCGGGCGGCGGTCGAGGAGGCCGCCCGGGCGATCGCCGAACTCGCCGTCCGTTGCGCCGAGTCGGCCGGACGCCTGGCCGAACTCTCCGAGCAGCGACGGGAGTCGGCCGCCGCCGTGGAGCAACTCGCCGAACAGCGGCGGCGGCAGGAGAAGGAGCGTGCCCAGGTGGCGGGTGCACTCGGCCGCCTCGGCGGGCAGGCCAGGGCCGCCGCCGGCGAGGCCGAGCGGCTGTCCGCCGCCGCCGCGCGGGCCGACCTGGGCCTGGCGGAACTCCTCGCCACCGCGGAGGAGTTGGCCGAACGCCTGGCCGCGGCCGAGGACTCGCAGGACGCCGGAGAGGACGAGCCGGACACCGCCGAGCAGCAGCGGCTGGCCGAGGCCGCCACCGGCTCCCGGCAGGCCGAGCTGGAGGCCAGGCTCGCGGTGCGCACCCACGAGGAGCGGGTCCGCGCGCTCGCCGGCCGGGCGGATCAGCTGGACCGGGCCGCCCGCGCCGAGCGCGAGGCGCGTGCCCGGGCCGCCGAGCGCCGCCGACGCGCCGAGCACGAGGCCGGGGTGGCGAACGCCGTCGCGGCGGGCGCCCGACAGCTGCTGGCCTGCCTGGAGGTGTCGCTGTCCCGCGCGGACGCCGGGCGGGCGGCGGTCGAGCAGGCGCGCGCCGAACGCGAGACCGAACTGCGGGCGCACCGCGAGCACGGCCGCGGCCTCAAGGAGGAACTGGACAAACTGGTCGACGCCGGCCACCGGGACGAGGTGCTGCGGGCCGAGAAGCGGCTGCGGATCGAGCAGCTGGAGGCCCGGGCGCTGGAGGAGTTCGGCATCGACGGCGGCGAACTGCTCGCCACCTACGGGCCGGACCAGCCCGTCCCGCCGTCGACCCCGGAAGAAGGACGGGAGCCGGGCGAGCCGCGCCCGTACGACCGGGCCGAGCAGGAGAAGCGGCTGAGGGCGGCCGAGAAGGCGTACCAGCAACTGGGCAAGGTCAACCCGCTGGCGCTGGAGGAGTTCGCGGCACTGGAGGAGCGCCACCAGTTCCTCGGGGAGCAACTGGACGACCTCAAGCGCAGCCGGCGCGACCTGCTGGACATCGTCCGGGAGGTGGACGAGCGGGTCGAGCAGCTGTTCGCCTCGGCGTACCACGACACCGCCGCCCAGTTCGAGGGCGTCTTCGCCCGGCTGTTCCCCGGCGGCGAGGGGCGGCTGGTGCTGACCGACCCCGACCACATGCTCACCACCGGCGTCGAGGTGGAGGCCCGCCCGCCGGGCAAGAAGGTCAAGCGGCTGTCGCTGCTGTCCGGCGGCGAGCGCTCGCTGACCGCGGTGGCACTGCTGGTGGCGATCTTCAAGGCCAGGCCCAGCCCGTTCTACGTGATGGACGAGGTGGAGGCGGCGCTCGACGAGACCAACCTGCGCCGGCTGGTCGGGATCATGGAGGAGCTGCGGGAGAGTTCCCAGCTGATCGTGATCACCCACCAGAAGCTGACCATGGAGTCCGCGGACGCCCTCTACGGCGTGACCATGAAGGGCGACGGCATCTCGCAGGTGATCAGCCAGCGGCTGCGCGAGGGGCACCGGGAGCGAAGGGCGCGCCCGACGCCTCCTCGGCGGCGCGAGGAGGCTGTTGCCTCCGGGCCGACAGGCTGATCCACCGGCCTGGCCCGGGCAGATGCTCCCGGACGCTCCGATCACGGATACTGGAGCGGTTGTGACTCCTCCCCCTCGCTCGCGAGGGGGCTTCTCGTTCAGCCGTTTGACGACCTCATGACGGCCAAGCCCTGACCGGTGCCGCACGGCACAGCGGTCAGCGTAAGGGAGGCGGCGACGCTCCGTGCGTCGGTGACCGAAGGATCACTCTGTCGTGGGATCCCGAGAAGGAGATTTATGTGGAATACGTGATCCTTGCCGTAGTCATCGCCGTGGTCGCCATCGGCGCGATCGCCGGCCTCGTCGTTTCCGGCAGACGACGCCGGCAACTGCCCCCGAAGTCGCAGTCGCCGGTCATCACGGCGCCGCCGACCACCCCGCGGGAGCCCCAGGTCGGCGAGGAGGCCGCGCCGCCGACCGAGGAGCCCCGACGCACCGTCGAGGAGGTGCAGCTCCCCGAGACCGAGGCTCCGACCGAAGCCTCGACCGGAGCCCCGGCCACGGCCCCGACCGAGGTCGAGGTCGAGGCCGCCGAGGCCGAGACGGCACCCGCCGTCGAGGTCCCCGAGCCCACCGCCGGCCGGCTGGTCCGGCTGCGCTCCCGCCTCTCCCGCTCGCAGAACTCGCTCGGCAAGGGACTGCTCTCGCTGCTCTCCCGCGAGCACCTGGACGAGGACACCTGGGAGGAGATCGAGGAGACCCTGCTGACCGCCGACGTCGGCGTGGCCCCCACCCAGGAGCTGGTCGAGCGGCTGCGCACCCGGGTGAAGGTGCTCGGCACCCGGACGCCCGACGAACTGCGCGCGCTGCTGCGCGAGGAACTCGTCGAGCTGATCGGCAAGGACACCGACCGCACCGTCCGCTCCACCAAGCACGCGGAGGGGCCGGCCGTGGTCCTGGTGGTCGGCGTCAACGGCGTCGGCAAGACCACCACCACCGGCAAGCTCGCCCGCGTCCTGGTCGCCGACGGCCGCAAGGTGGTGCTCGGCGCCGCCGACACCTTCCGGGCCGCCGCCGCCGACCAGCTGCAGACCTGGGGCGAGCGGGTCGGCGCGCGCACCGTGCGCGGCCCGGAGGGCGGTGACCCGGCCTCGATCGCGTTCGACGCGGTCAAGGAGGGCATCGCCGAGGGCGCCGACACCGTGCTGGTGGACACCGCCGGCCGGCTGCACACCAAGACCGGCCTGATGGACGAGCTGGGCAAGGTCAAGCGGGTCGTCGAGAAGCACGGCCCGGTGGACGAGGTGCTGCTGGTGCTGGACGCCACCACCGGCCAGAACGGCCTGATCCAGGCCCGGGTGTTCGCCGAGGTGGTCGACATCACCGGCATCGTGCTGACCAAGCTGGACGGCACCGCCAAGGGCGGCATCGTGGTCGCGGTCCAGCGCGACCTGGGTGTGCCGGTCAAGCTGGTCGGCCTGGGCGAGGGTGCGGACGACCTGGCGCCGTTCGAGCCGGGCGCGTTCGTGGACGCGCTGATCGGGGACTGAGGCCCCGTACGCACGAAGGGTCCGCTCCGCGAGGGGCGCGCCCTTTCGCGTTGCCGCCCGGGGGCCGGAGGGGTGCCCGGGACGGAGGGGCGTGCCCAGGCGGAGGGGCGCACGCCGAGGCGTGCGGGGCGCGCTGAGGCCTACGAGGCGAGCCAGGCGGGTTCGGCGGTGCGCTCGCGGCCGCGGTGGCAGGCGTAGGCGAGCGTGCCGAGCAGCAGCCGGGCCTCGGGCGGGCAACCGGCGTTGTCGCGGGTGGGGCGGCGCAGCCAGCGGACCGGGCCGAGCGGGCCGAGCGCGGTGGGCGGGGCGGCGACGTAGCTGCCCTCGCCGTGGCAGGTGAGGTCCAGCGCGGCGTCGTCCCAGCCCATCCGGTAGAGCAGGTCGGGCAGTCGGCGGGCGGCGCCGGCGGCGACCAGGAACTGCAGCCGGCCGGTGGGCGGGGCGAGCACCGGGCCGACCTGGGTGCCCATCCGCTCCAGCCGGACCAGCGCCTGCAGTCCGGCCTGCTCGGGGACGTCCAGGACGTCGAAGGCGCGGCCGGTGGGGAAGAGCACCGAGCCGCCGGAGCCCGCCTCCCGGGACCGGTCCTCGCCGCCCGGTACGGGATGCAGGCCGGGCGCGGCGCAGCGGTCGGAGCCGCAGGGACAGCGGGTCGGGGCGGTGGCGGAGCCGGCCGGGGCGCCGGTGGCGACCGTCCAGCCCCAGCGGCCGGTGTACTCCGCGGCGGCTTGGGACGCGGTGACCTTGGTGCGGCGGCGCGCGCCCAGCGGCGTCAACCGCAGGTGTCCCAGTCGAAGTTCGCCGAACAGGTTGTCCATGCCTCCCCCAACAGGTTCCCGTCGCCGATGGTTACGGGATGGTGACTGTGTGTTGATGGTCCGTTGCGTGGTGCGTTGTGCGGTGGCGGCGTGCAGCGCCCGGTGTGCGCCTGTCGTGGTGGTGCGCCTCGAGCGCCGCCTTGTGGCTGGCGGCACCGATGCCGGATCGTGGGGTGGGCGAGGCGGCCGCCGATCAGGGTGGACGTCGAACTCGCCTGTGACTGCGGTGGGTTGCCGGGGCTGCCGGGTTTCGCCGGAGGCCTTGGCGGCCCGCATGTGCCGGGCCGTCGGACTTCCTAGTGAAGCGCGTGGGCCGTGGCTTCGGTTCACTCGTGGGGGTGGCGAAAGGTGGCGTTTCGCCAGGGCCGCTCCCGTGGGCGCCGCGCGGGGCATTACGTTCAGCACACGGACGTCATCGTGGAATCGACTCCGGTCCGCCGGGGCGCGGGAGTTGGGAATCTGACGGTCCGTCCGTAACGATGGCACACCAGTGCGAGAGCGTGGTACGGCGACACCTCAGGCACGGCACGTCTGGCAAGGGCCCGAAACCGTCGGGCGTCACGATCGGGGCCCCCAGGGGGCCGGGCGGGATGGGGACGTTCCCATGGCAGAGAAGCAACCCAACGAGAAGCTGACCACCTGGTTCGCCCGCAGCGGCTGGTCCAAGGGCGAGCTGGCCCGTCAGGTCAACCGCCGGGCCCGGCAGATCGGTGCCCACCACGTGTCCACCGACACCTCGCGGGTGCGCCGTTGGCTCGACGGCGAACAGCCCCGCGAGCCGATTCCCAAGATCATGTCGGAGCTCTTCTCCGAGCGCTTCGGCTCGGTGGTCTCGATCGAGGACCTCGGCCTGCGCGCCGCGATCCCGGTCTCCACCGTGGGCGGCGGCGTCGACCTGCCGTGGAGCGCGCCGCAGACCGTCCAGCTGATCAGTGACTACTCCCGCAGCGACCTGATGCTCAACCGCCGGGGCTTCCTCGGCACCTCGCTCGCGCTGACCGCCGGCGCCGCGCTGATCGAGCCGATGCAGCGCTGGCTCACCCCCGGCCCGACCGGCGCCCCCACCCCGATCCTCGCCGCGGCCAACGGCGGCGACCCGTTCACCGGCCGGCTGTCCGAGCCCGAGCTCGAACTGCTGGAGCAGACCACGGTCATGTTCCGGCAGTGGGACGCGCAGAACGGCGGCGGGCTGCGCCGCAAGGCCGTCGTCGGCCAGCTCCACGAGGTCACCGACCTGCTCCAGGAGACGTACAACGAGAACACCACCCGGCGGCTGTTCCGGCTCACCGCCGAACTCGCCCACCTGGCCGGGTGGATGTCGTACGACGTCGGGATGCACCCGAGCGCGCAGAAGTACTACGTGCTGGCCCTGCACGCCGCCAAGGAGGCCGGGGACCGCCCGTTCGGCGCACTCATCCTCACCGACATGAGCCGCCAGATGATCCACCTCAATCGGGGCGAGGACGCCCTGGAGCTGATCCACCTGGCGCAGTACGGCAGCCGGGACACCGCCAGCGCGCGCCAGCAGTCCCTGCTGTACGCGATGGAGGCGCGCGCCTACGCCACCATCGGCGAGGTGAACCGCTGCGCCCGGGCCGTCCGGCTGGCCGAGGACACCTTCACCGACATCCGCGAGGGGGAGGAGGAGCCGGACTGGCTGAAGTTCTTCTCGCCGGCCGAGCTGAACGCCGAGAACGCGCACTCCTTCCGCGACCTCGCGTACCACTCCGACAACGCCCAGCTGTACGCCTCGATGTCCGCGCCGGTGATGGAGCGCGCGGTCGACCTGTTCCGCCAGGACGGCGACCACGTGCGCTCGTACGCCTTCAACCTGATCGGCATGGCCAGCGTCCACCTGCTGCAGCGGGAGGCCGAGCAGGCCGCGGTGATGGCCGAGCAGGCGGTGGACATCGCCACCAAGGTGCGCTCGGAGCGGCTGAACTCCCGGGTCCGCAAGACCACCGAGGCCGCGGCCGCCCGGTTCAAGGGCGTGGACGCGGTGAGCCGGCTCAAGGAGCGCGTCGTCCAGGACATCCCCGAGTACGTCTCGGTGGTCTGAGCACCCCGAGCCCGTGGGCCGCGGTTCCGGCCCCGAGGACCCCGCCGACCGTGACGGCCGCCGCCGCCACGGTCGGTGGCCGTCGTGCCACCGGCCGTCCCGTTCGGCGGCACGGTAACCCGTTCGGCCCTGCGGCACGGCCGTCGTTCACGCAGGTGTAACCCGTGCGTCGTACGCGTCACGGCCGCGAAACAACGGGCCCCACCGGCCGAAACCAGCCTTCGGCACTCTCCTCTTCATCGCCGACACCCCGGGTGGCACGGGACGGGTAATCCGGGTTTGGATCGGCTTCACGCAGAGGAGACGCCGATGCCGGACGGCTTCAGCGCGGGCGACACCGCCTTCGTGCTCATCAGTGCGGCCCTGGTCATGGTGATGACCCCGGGCCTGGCCTTCTTCTACGGGGGCATGGTCAGGGCCAAGAGCACCCTGAACATGCTGGCGATGAGCTTCCTCTCGCTCGGCATCGTCAGCGTGCTCTGGGTTCTCTACGGCTACTCGCTCAGCTTCGGACCCGACTCCTTCGCCGGCCTCATCGGCAACCTGGACTTCCTCGGGATGCGCGGCATCGGCCTGAACGACCTCACCGGGACCATCCCGGTCACCGCGTTCGCCACCTTCCAGCTGATGTTCGCGATCATCACCCCGGCGCTGATCAGCGGCGCGATCGCGGACCGGGCCAAGTTCGGCGCCTGGGGCCTGTTCATCGCGCTCTGGGTGACCGTCGTCTACTTCCCGGTCGCGCACTGGGTGTTCTTCTTCGACGGCGGCCACGGCGGCTGGCTGGGCGACCGCAACGGTGTGATCGACTTCGCCGGCGGCACGGCCGTGCACATCAACGCGGGCGTGGCAGGCCTCGCGCTCTGTCTGGTGCTGGGCAAGCGGGTCGGCTTCAGGAAGGACCCGATGCGCCCGCACAGCCTGCCGCTGGTGATGCTCGGCTCCGGGCTGCTGTGGTTCGGCTGGTTCGGTTTCAACGCGGGCTCGGCGCTGGCCGCCAACGGCGTCGCCGCGATGGCGATGGTCAACACCCAGGTCGCCACCGGTGCGGCGCTGGTCGGCTGGCTGGTCTACGAGAAGCTCAGGCACGGCGCGTTCACCACATTGGGCGCCGCCTCCGGAGCGGTGGCCGGTCTGGTCGCGATCACCCCGGCCTGCGGCTCGGTCAGCCCGCTGGGCGCGGTGGCGATCGGCCTGATCGCCGGCGCGGTCTGCGCCGCCGCGGTCAGCCTCAAGTACCGCCTCGGCTTCGACGACTCGCTCGACGTGGTCGGCGTGCACGCGGTGGGCGGCGCGATCGGCTCGCTGCTGATCGGCCTGTTCGCCACCGGCGGGGTCGGCCAGACCGCCAAGGGCCTGTTCTACGGCGGCGGGCCGGCGCAGCTCGGCAAGCAGGCGATGGGCGTGGCCGTGGTCGCGGCGTACTCCTTCGTCCTCTCCTGGCTGCTGGCGAAGGCGATCGACAGGACGGTCGGCTTCCGGGTCGCCGAGGAGGTCGAGGTGGCCGGCATCGACCAGGCCGAACACGCCGAGTCCGCCTACGATTTCAGCGCGGTGGGCGCGGGCCTGGCGCGGGCCCTGCCGGGCCTGGTCGGCGCCGCCGCGGCCGCGAGGGCCGCGGAGAGGCCCGCCGCCGCCGAGCCCGCTGCCGAGCCAGCCGCCAAGGCCGCTGGGAAGGCCGCCGACAGGACCACCGCCGAGCCCGCCGAGAAGACCGAGGTCGACGCCCGATGAAGCTCATCACCGCCGTGATCAAGCCGTACCGCCTGGACGAGGTGAAGGCCGCTCTGCAGGCCTTCGGGGTGCACGGCCTGACCGTCACCGAGGCCAGCGGCTACGGCCGCCAGCGCGGCCACACCGAGGTCTACCGGGGCGCCGAGTACACCGTGGACCTGGTCCCCAAGGTCAGGATCGAGGTGCTGGTCGAGGACGAGGACGCCGACGAGCTGATCGAGGTCCTGGTGAAGGCCGCCCGGACCGGCAAGATCGGCGACGGCAAGGTCTGGAGCGTCCCGGTCGACACCGCCGTCCGGGTCCGCACCGGAGAGCGCGGGCCGGACGCCCTCTGAGGACGCTCCTTTGAGGACCCTGAACCGCAGCCCTGAACCGTAGGACGCGCCGCAGGCGGGCCCGCCGCCCCCGAGGGGTCGCGGGTCCGCCGACGGCGCATCGGCGCCAGGTCGCCCGCAGGCCGTCCGCGGACCTCCCGGCGGCGGCCCGCGGGCCGTCCGGCGCCGCCCGCTCAACCGCACGACGGACGGGAGCACGCCATGACCACCGAGACCAGCCCTCCCGACTACGGCGCCGCCCGGGCCGCGCTGCTCGCCGGCCCCGGCCCGGCCGGGCGGCCCCGCCGGGCGGCTCTCGCCCGCCTCACCGACGACTGGCTGGCCGGTCTGCTCGCGGCCGCCGGCGGCCCGCCCGGCGTCGCGCTGGTCGCGGTCGGCGGCTACGGGCGCGGCGAGCTGTCCCCGCGCAGCGACCTCGACGTCCTGCTGCTGCACGACGGCCGGCTCGACCCCGACCTGCCCGAGCTGATCTGGTACCCGGTCTGGGACGCGGGCGCCGCGCTCGACCACTCGGTGCGCACCGTCGCCGAGGCCCGGTCCGTCGCCGCCGCCGACCTCAAGGCCCAGCTCGGCCTGCTGGACGCCCGCCACCTCGCCGGGGACCAGGCGCTCACCGCCGCCCTGCGCTCCGCCGTGCTCACCGACTGGCGCGCGAGCGCCCCCGCGCGCCTGCCGGAACTGCGCGACCTCGGGCGGGAGCGGGCCGAGCGGCACGGCGAGCTGTCGTTCCTGCTGGAGCCCGACCTCAAGGAGGCCCGCGGCGGCCTGCGCGACGCCGTCGCGCTCGACGCCGTCGCCGCCACCTGGCTCGCCGACGCCCCCCGGGACGGCCTGGACGCCGCCGCGCTGCGGCTCGCCGACGTCCGCGACGCGCTGCACCTGGCCACCGGCCGGGCCACCGACCGGCTCGGCCTCCAGGACCAGGACCAGGTCGCCGAACGGCTCGGCGTGCTGGACGCCGACGTCCTGCTGCGCCAGGTCTACGAGGCCGCCCGCACCGTCGCCTACGCGAGCGACGTCACCTGGCGGGCGGTGGACCGGGTGCTCGCCGCCCGGTCCGGCCGGGGCCGCCGGGCCACCCGGCCGGCCTTCCCGTTCACCGGCGCCGGGCGCGGCGCGGGCGCGGTGGCCCGGGGCACGGTCGCCCGCCGGCCGCTCGCCGAGGGCGTGGTCGAGCAGGACGGCGAGGCGGTGCTCGCCCAGGGCGCCCGCCCGGCCGCCGACCCGGTGCTGCCGCTGCGCGCCGCGGCCGCCGCCGCGCAGAACGGGCTCACCGTCTCGTACGCGACGGTGCGCCGGCTGGCCGCCGAGTGCCGCCCGCTGCCGGTGCCCTGGCCGGACGAGGCGCGCGAGCAACTGGTCACCCTGCTGGGCGCGGGCGAGGCGGCCGTCCCGGTGTGGGAGGCGCTGGAGGCGGAGGGGCTGGTCACCCGGCTGCTGCCGGACTGGGAGCGGGTGCGCTGCCGTCCGCAGCGCAACGCCGTGCACCGCTGGACGGTGGACCGGCACCTGGTGGAGACGGCGGTACGGGCCGCGGCGATGACCCGCCGGGTGGCCCGGCCGGACCTCCTGCTGGTCGCCGCGCTGCTGCACGACATCGGCAAGGGCTGGCCCGGCGACCACAGCGAGGCCGGCGAGGTCATCGTCCGGGACGTCGCCGCCCGGATGGGCTTCGACCCCGAGGACACCGAGACCTTGGCGGTGCTGGTCCGCCACCACCTGACCCTGGTCGACACCGCGACCCGACGGGACCCGGACGACCCGGCCACCGTCGAGGCGATCACCAAGGCGGTCGGCACCACGGAACAGCTGGAACTGCTGCACGCGCTCACCGAGGCGGACGCGCTGGCCACCGGCCCGGCCGCGTGGAGCGGCTGGCGGGCCTCGCTGGTGGACGGCCTGGCGGCCCGGGTCGCCGCCCGGCTGGCCGGCGCCTGGGCCGCGCCCGTGGAGGCCGCGCCGACCGCCGCGCAGGAGCGGCTCGCGGTGGAGGCCGCCCGGACCGGCGAGCCCGCCCTGTCGCTGCTGGCGCAGTCCGAGGGGGCGGAGCCGGGCGCCGGGCCGATGGGCGTCGAGCTGACCCTGGCCGTCCCGGACCGGCCCGGACTGCTCGGCACCGTCGCCGGGGTGCTCGCGCTGCACCGGCTGGCCGTCCGCTCGGCCGGTCTGCGCGAGCTGGACCCGATCGGCGCCGGCCCGGTGCTGCTGCTGTCCTGGCGGGTGGCCGCCGAGTTCGGCGAGCTGCCGGAGGCCGCCCGGCTGCGGGCCGACCTGCGCCGGGCGCTGGACGGCTCGCTGGACGTCGCGCGCCGGCTGGCCGAGCGGGACGCCGCCGCCCCGCGCCGCCGGGGCATCCCCACCCCGCCGCCGGTGGTCGCGGTGGCGCCCGCGGTGGCCTCGGCGACCGCGACCGTCCTGGAGGTCCGCGCGCACGACGCGCCGGGGCTGCTGCACCGGATCGGCCGGGCGCTGGACGGGGCGGGCGTGCGGGTGCGGACGGCGCACGTCTCGACGCTGGGCGCGGAGGCCGTCGACTCCTTCTACCTGACCGACGGGGAGGGGCGGCCGCTCGCCGCCGGGCGGGCGGGGGAGGTGGCGGCCGCGGTCCGGGCGGCGCTGGGCTGAGCCGCGACGGGCCTTCGGGGCTCGCCGGGGCGTGGTCCGCCGGGGCCCGCCGGCGCCTGCCGAGGTCCGTTCCGAGGTCGTGGCAACCCGGGTGGAGACCGTACCCGGGGCGGCCGGATACCCTGGGGGGCGACGACCGTACCGATACCGATGCCGCAGAGGACCCGCGACGACGTGTTCGACACTCTTTCCGATCGCCTCGCAGCGACGTTCAAGAACCTCCGGGGCAAGGGCCGCCTGAGCGAGGCGGACATCGACGCCACCGCCCGCGAGATCCGCATCGCGCTGCTGGAGGCGGACGTCGCGCTGCCGGTCGTGCGGGCCTTCATCAAGCAGGTCAAGGAGCGGGCGGCCGGCGCCGAGGTCTCGGGCGCGCTCAACCCCGCGCAGCAGATCATCAAGATCGTCAACGAGGAGCTCATCGCGATCCTCGGTGGCGAGACCCGCCGGGTCCGGTTCGCCAAGAACGGCCCGACGGTGATCATGCTCGCCGGTCTGCAGGGTGCCGGTAAGACCACCCTCGCGGGCAAGCTCGGCCACTGGCTGAAGAGCCAGAAGCACACCCCGCTGCTGGTCGCCTGCGACCTCCAGCGGCCCAACGCCGTCAACCAGCTCCAGGTGGTCGCCGACCGCGCCGGCGTGGCCTTCTACGGCCCGCAGCCGGGCAACGGCGTCGGCGACCCGGTGCAGGTGGCCAAGGACTCGATCGAGTACGCCAAGCAGAAGCAGTACGACGTCGTCGTCGTCGACACCGCCGGACGCCTGGGCATCGACGCCGAGCTGATGCAGCAGGCCGCGGACATCCGCGCCGCGGTCAACCCGGACGAGGTCCTGTTCGTCGTCGACGCGATGATCGGCCAGGACGCCGTCACCACCGCGCAGGCCTTCCTCGACGGCGTCGACTTCACCGGTGTCGTGCTCTCCAAGCTCGACGGCGACGCCCGCGGCGGTGCCGCCCTGTCGGTCGCGCACGTCACCGGCCGACAGATCATGTTCGCCTCCAACGGCGAGAAGGTCGACGACTTCGACGCCTTCCACCCCGACCGGATGGCCTCGCGCATCCTCGGCATGGGTGACGTCCTCTCGCTGATCGAGAAGGCCGAGCAGACCTTCTCGCAGGAGGAGGCCGAGAAGATCGCCGCCAAGCTGCGCGGCGGTCCGAAGGCGTTCACCCTGGACGACTTCCTGTCGCAGCTGGAGCAGGTCCAGAAGATGGGCTCGATCTCCAAGCTGCTGGGGATGCTGCCCGGGATGGGCCAGATCCGCGACCAGATCAACAACATCGACGACAAGGACGTCAACCGGGTCGGCGCGATCATCAAGTCGATGACCCCGGCCGAGCGCGCCGAGCCGGAGCTGATCAACGGCTCCCGCCGGGCCCGCATCGCCAAGGGCTCGGGTGTCCAGGTCGGCGAGGTGAAGAACCTGGTCGAGCGGTTCTTCGACGCCCGCAAGATGATGTCCGCGATGGCCTCCGGCAAGGGCGTGCCCGGCATGCCGGGGATCCCGGGCATGGGCGGCGGCGCCAAGAAGTCCGGCAAGAAGGCCCCGCAGGCCAAGGGCAAGCGCAAGAGCGGCAACCCGCTCAAGCGGGCGCAGGAGGAGGCCGCGGCCGCCCAGCGCCGCGCGCTCGGCCCGGGCGGCGACCAGGACCCGGCCGGCGGCGGCGCGTTCGGCCTCGGCGCGGGCAAGGGCCCGGCCGACTTCGAGCTGCCCAAGGAGTTCAAGGACCTGCTGTAGAGCGGTCCGTGGTTCGAGCGGCCCGCCGTCCGGGATCTTCCGGGCGGCGGGCCGCTCGCATGCCCGATGATGGTGGTGTGCGAGTGACGATCAGGGCCCCGCGGGCCGAGGACAAGGACGTGTACGCCGAGGCGGTCCGACGGTCCGCCGACCACATCGGGCGGTGGAACCCGGTCGAGCCGGACGGCCTGGCCGAACTGCTGGACCGCCAGGGGCCGGGCCTGCGCACCTTCCTGATCGTCGACCGGGACACCGGCGGGCTGGTCGGCAAGGTGAACGTCGCCAACATCGTGATGGGCCGGTTCTGCAACGGCGCGCTGGGCTACGACGCGTACCTGCCGTTCGCCGGCACCGGGCGGATGACGGAGGGGCTGCGGCTGGTCCTGGACCGCTGCTTCGCCCCGCAGTCGGCCGGCGGGCTGGGCCTGCACCGGCTGGAGATCAACGTGCAGCCGGACAACGAGCGGTCGGTCGCGATGGCCAAGCGGCTGGGCTTCCGGCACGAGGGCTTCACCCCCCGGATGCTGTTCCTCCAGGGCGACTGGCGGGACCACGAGCGGTTCGCGCTGACGGCCGAGGAGTGGCCGGGCGCCGAGGTGTAGCCGCGGGCGGGGCGCCGAGGCCGCTGCGCCACGGGCGGGGCTCCGGGCGGCACGGCCGCTGACGGGGTGACGGGGCTCAGGCAGTGGCGGGGCCCGTCGCGGCTGGTCAGGGGCGTGCTCGGCGCGGCGTTTCGGGTGGCTCGCCCGAGCCCGCGTCCGTATCGTCCGATGGGTGACCGAACCCGTGCCGCCGCGCCAGACCCCCGACCAGCCCTGGCGGTCCGAGGGCGCCCCGCCCCCGCCGCCGCCCCGCCGCCGGATGCCCGGCGGCTGGATGGGCCTCGCCCTCACCGCGCTCGTGGTGTTCCTGATCTCCGACCTGCTGCTGTCCTACTTCGGCAACGCCGGCGCCACCACGATCTCCTACACCGAGTTCAACAACCAGCTGAACAAGGGCAACATCACCAAGATCTACTCCAAGGGCGACGCGATCGAGGGCACCCTCAAGAACGCCCAGCCCAAACCGGACGGCGGCAAGGGCGACTACACCGACTTCGCCACCCAGCGGCCGTCCTTCGCCAACGACAACCTGTGGACCACGCTGCAGCAGCAGGGCGTCGAGGTCACCGCCACCTCCCCGGTGGTCCAGCAGCGCAGCTTCCTCGCCAACCTGCTGATCTCGCTGGCCCCCATGGTGCTGCTGATCCTGATCTGGGTGCTGCTCGCCCGCCGGATGGCCGGCGGGCTGGGCGCCGGCGCGCTCGGTCGCAAGGCCCCGCCCAAGCCGGTCACCGCCGACCAGGGCAAGCGCACCACCTTCGCCGACGTGGCCGGCATCGACGAGGTCGAGGCCGAACTCACCGAGGTGGTCGACTTCCTGAAGAACCCGCAGCAGTACCGCAGGCTCGGCGCCAAGATGCCGCGCGGCGTGCTGCTGAGCGGCCCGCCCGGGACGGGCAAGACCCTGCTCGCCCGGGCCGTCGCCGGCGAGGCGGACGTGCCGTTCTTCTCCGCCTCCGCCTCCGAGTTCATCGAGATGATCGTCGGCGTCGGCGCCAGCCGGGTCCGCGAACTGTTCGCCGAGGCCCGCAAGGTCGCCCCGGCGATCATCTTCATCGACGAGATCGACACCATCGGCCGCCAGCGTGGCGCGGGCGGCGGCATGGGCGGGCACGACGAGCGCGAGCAGACGCTCAACCAGATCCTCACCGAGATGGACGGCTTCACCGGCTCCGAGGGCGTCATCGTGATCGCCGCGACCAACCGCGCGGACGTGCTCGACCCGGCGCTGCTGCGCCCCGGCCGGTTCGACCGGCGGATCACCGTCAGCCCGCCCGACCGGGACGGTCGCGCCGCCATCCTGCGCATCCACACCCGGACCGTCCCGCTGGCCGGCGACGCCGACCTCACCCGGCTGGCCAAGGTCACCCCCGGGATGACCGGCGCCGAACTCGCCAACCTGGTCAACGAGGCCGCCCTGCTCGCCGTCAAGCGCAAGCAGGACGCGGTGAACGAGCGGGACCTCTCGGATGCCCTGGAGAAGGTCCAGCTCGGCGCCGTCCGGCCGCTGGTGATGCCGCAGGAGGAGCGCGAGCGCACGGCCTACCACGAGAGCGGGCACGCGCTGCTGGGCATGCTGCAGCCCGGCGCCGACCCCGTCCGCAAGATCACCATCGTGCCGCGCGGCCGGGCTCTCGGCGTCACCCTGTCCACTCCGGAGAACGACCGCTACTCGTACACCGAGCCCTACCTGCGCGGCCGGATCATCGGCGCGCTCGGCGGGATGGCGGCCGAGCAGGTGGTCTACGGGGTGATCACCACCGGAGCGGAGAGCGACCTGGAGCAGGTCACCAACATCGCCCGCGGGATGGCCGGCCGGTGGGGGATGAGCGAGAGGGTCGGGCGGCTGACCGCGGTGCCCGCCGACCCGCAGGGCGCCTACGGGCTCTCCGCCGCGCCGACCACCCTCGACGCGGTGGACGAGGAGGCCCGGCGGATCGTCGCCGAGTGCTATGAGGACGCGGTGCGGCTGCTGACCGAGCAGCGGGCCCGGCTGGACGCGCTGGCGGCGGCGCTGCTGGAGGCGGAGACGCTGGACGAGGAACAGGCGTACCGGGCGGCCGGGGTGCCGCGGAAGGGCTCCGACTCCGACTCCGACTCCGACTCCGGCTCCGACTCCGACTCCGACGGGAAGTCGCTCGACCAGGCGTGAACCGACGGGCCGGGGGCGCTCGCCGCGCTGGCGGGCGCCCCCGGTTTCGTCGCTGTCGGATCTGTTGCCGCCCGGGGCCGTTCCGGGTGTCGTCGTGGGCCCCGTTCCCGGCGCCAGCGGGGTCGGTCAGCCGCGCCGGCCGCCGGCCGCCAGCCGCTACCGGGGGCGTTCGGCGATCAGGTAGCGGAAGACGTTCTCCATCCGGACCGAGCCGTCCGCGCACAGGTACGGCTGCAGCGCCTCCTCCAGTTCCTTGGCGACCAGCGACGCGCCGGAGAACTCCTCGGCGGCCTCGAACAGACCGGTGGAGAGCAGGCCGCGCACCGCGCTGTCCAGGTCCGCGTAGGCGAACGGGCAGCTCACCCGCCCGCTGCCGGCCGGGCGCAGGCCGGCCGGGGCGAGCAGGTCCTCCAGCGTGCCGGGCGTGCTCAGCTCGAACGGGTCGCGCGCGGTGGTCCGGCCCGCCCGCCGACGCGCCACGTCCAGCACCGGGGCGCTCTGGCAGCGCTCCGGAGGGCCCCAGGCGGCCAGCACCACGTGCCCGCCCGGGAAGGTCAGCCGGGCGGCCTCGACGACCACCGCACCCGGCTCGGCGCAACCGGGCAACTGCTCGAACACCGTCACCAGCGAATGGGCCGAGCGGGGGACGGCGGCGGTCGGCCGGGCCCCCGCGCACACCCGCAGCCGGCGGCCGTGGGCCAGCTCGCGCAGCTCGTCCCGCGGCTCCTGGCCGGTGACCTGGGCACCGCGCCCGGCGGCGAGCAGCAGCGCCAGTCCGGACCGGCAGCCCAGGCCCAGCACGCTGGTCGCCGGGCCGACCTCCAGCCGGTCGTGGACCGCCTCGTAGAGCGGCACGAGCATGCGCTCCTGGATCTCCGCCCAGTCGCGCGCCCGCGCGGGCCGCGCAGCCCCGGGCTGTGGGTGGTGCGGTCGTGCGCCTGTCGGTCGTACGGTCGTGCCGGTCGTCCGAGCTGAAGCCATCGCGGCCTCCCATCCGGTCCTTCGGTGTGCTGCTACGGCTCCCCCAAAGTCCCGCCCCACTCCAGCGAACAGCGGGTCGGGCCCGGCGTCCAGAGGGGTGCAGGGTGGTGCGCGCGTGTCGCGGTCGTGCGCCCCCTGCGGTCGGCGGGGGCCGCCCCCTGCCGCCGGCGGGTGCGCGGTCGTCCGTGCGGCGGGTGCGGCGGTCGTCCGTCCGGCGGCCGCGGGCGTGTTATCGATTCGAAGTCAGGGGGCCGCGCCCCGTACCATTCGGGCCATGGCTAAGGCACCCGTTCTCACCCCTCAGGCGGAAGACTTCCCGCGCTGGTACCAGGACCTCATCAACAAGGCCGAGCTGGCCGACAACGGTCCGGTGCGCGGCACCATGGTCATCCGACCGTACGGCTACGGCCTGTGGGAGCGGATGCAGCAGGAGATGGACGCGCGGATCAAGAAGGCCGGCGCGCAGAACGCCTACTTCCCGATGTTCATCCCGCAGTCCTACCTGACCAGGGAGGCCGAGCACGTCGAGGGCTTCGCCCCCGAGCTCGCGGTGGTCACCCACGGCGGCGGCAAGCAGCTCGACGAGCCGGTCGTCGTCCGGCCCACCTCCGAGACGATCATCAACGAGTACTTCTCGAAGTGGGTGCAGAGCCACCGCGACCTGCCCCTGCTGATCAACCAGTGGGCCAACGTGGTCCGTTGGGAGCTGCGCCCGCGCGTCTTCCTGCGCACCACCGAGTTCCTCTGGCAGGAGGGCCACACCGCCCACGCCACCTACGAGGACGCCCGCGCGTACGCGTCGATGATCCACACCCAGGTCTACGGCGACTTCATGACGAACGTGCTCGGCATCGACGTCGTGCTCGGCCGCAAGACCGCCAAGGAGCGGTTCGCCGGTGCCATCAACACCCTCACCCTCGAGGGCATGATGGGCGACGGCAAGGCGCTGCAGATGGGCACCAGCCACGAGCTGGGCCAGAACTTCGCCAAGGCGTTCAACACGACCTACCAGCTCCAGGGCGCCGAGCGCGAGCACGTCTGGCAGACCTCGTGGGGCGTCTCGACCCGCATGGTCGGCGGCCTGATCATGTCCCACGGCGACGACAACGGCCTGCGGGTGCCCCCGCGTCTGGCCGCCGTCCAGGCCGTCGTGCTCGCCATCAAGGGCGACGACGCGGTCATCGCCAAGGTGCGCGAAATCGGCGCCACGCTGGAGGCCGCCGGTGTCCGGGTGGTCGTCGACGACCGCACCGACACCCCGTTCGGCCGCCGCGCGGTGGACTGGGAGCTCAAGGGCGTGCCGCTGCGCATCGAGGTCGGCCCGCGCGACCTCGAGAACGGCACCGCGATGCTGGCCCGCCGGATCCCCGGCGGCAAGGAGCCCGTCTCCATCGACTCCCTGGCCGCGCTGGTCCCGGGCATCCTGGAGGAGGACCAGGCGCTGCTGCTGCGCCAGTCCCGCGAGCGCCGCGAGGCCCGCACCGTCGACGTCAAGACCATCGAGGAGGCCGCCGAGGCCGCCGCGACCGGCTGGGGCCGGATCTCCTGGGCCGACCTCGGCCCGGAGGGCGAGGCCAAGCTGGCCGAGCAGGGCGTTTCGGTGCGCTGCATTGTCGCGGCCGACGGCTCGGTGCCGCTGGCGGACGACCAGGACGGCAATATCGCGATCGTGGCCCGCGCGTACTGATGCCTGTTACCAGCAGGTAATGACCGTTGTCGGCGACATTTGCCCGGAATGCGGATGAGTAAGAATCCGGTAACCGTCCGTGGGGTGTCCCGACCGCGGACATCCCTACTGGCCGGTCAACTGCCGGTATTAACGCAATAGCGGTACGGTGTACGGCCCGTGGCCCTGTCAACTCGACGGGTCCACGGGCCGTACGTCCAGGGGCGACAGCCCGCCCCCGGACGGAATTCACGAGGCCCGCCGAGCTGCGGCGAGCCGAAACCGGCAGGGGGTTGGTCTTGCGTCAGATCCGGAACGCGCAATTCGCGCGCGACCATGCATTCCTGGGAGTTTCCTGGGAATTCCCGAAGAACGAGAACATGCGGAACATCGGCTCGCACTCCATCGTTGGTCTAGCGTGAGCACGACACAGCCCCTCGTCCTCGCGGCCGAACTGGCCGCCGCCTGGAGTGACATCCAGGCCCACCACCAGGACCTCCCCGACCTGGCCTCGCCCGAGGCCCTGATCGGCGAATCCTCCTCGGCCTGTGGCACCCGGCTCGGTTTCGAGCGGCTCCTCCACGAGGCTGCCCACGGTCTGGCCGCGGCCCGGGACATCCGGGACACCTCGCGAGCCGGCCGCTACCACAACCGGCGCTTCCTGCTGCTCGCCTCCGAGCTCGGCCTGGCGCACCCGGTCGAACCGCACGCGAGCAGCGGCTTCTCCCAGGTGACCATGCTCAAGGAGACCCAGGAGCGCTACGCGGAGACCATCGAGCGACTGGACCGCGCCCTCGGTGCGCACCAGGAGGCGGTGGCCGGCGACGGTACGACGCGGGCCTTCCGCGGCCCGGCTGCCCGGCACGGCTCCTCCGGGGGCGGCGTCCGGGTCAAGGCGGTGTGCGGCTGCGGACGGAACGTCCGGGTCGTGCCGTCGGTGCTCGCCCAGGCGTCCATCGTCTGCGGCGCGTGCCAGCAGCCGTTCAAGATCTCGTGACCGATCGGTCCGCCGGGACACCGGAGGACCGGGAGATCGTCAGACCGGAACACCAGAAGACGGGGAAGGCCGGCGGACGGCTGTGCGGGCAGCGGATCCGGCCGGAGCGAGCGGTACATCGGTGAGTTTGTGGGCGGACCGGGAGCGAGGGCTCCCGGTCGCGCCTTGTGAACGGGCCTGCGGAGGCGGTCGGGGGGCGGCCTCCGGAGGGTCTCGTGCGCGGTCCGCGGACGGTCGGACGTGCGGCCTGGGTGCGGCTGGGTACGGCTGGGTGCGAGGCCGGGGAGCGGCTGGACGCGAGCCCGGGATGCAGCCGGGATGCGGCCGGGATGCCTCCTGCGGATGGCCGAGCGAAGGCGGTTCGCGCCGGTATGGCAGAATGGACAGCTGAGTACTCGGCAGCCGAGCAGGACCCCTCTCTCCTACGGCTGGCGTGTCCCTTGAACGGCCCACGGCGCAACCCCACGCGACGGCGCGGCCGCTCACCCACGTCAACACCAGGAGAATCCACTCCCGTGGCAGTCAAGATCAAGCTCAAGCGTCTCGGCAAGATTCGCTCCCCGCACTACCGCATCGTCGTCGCCGACTCGCGCACCAAGCGTGACGGCCGCGCGATCGAGGAGATCGGCATCTACCAGCCGACCTACAACCCCTCGAAGATCGAGGTCGACACCGACCGCGCCCAGTACTGGCTGTCCGTCGGCGCCCAGCCGACCGAGCCGGTGCTCGCCATCCTCAAGCTGACCGGCGACTGGCAGAAGTTCAAGGGCCTCCCGGCCCCGGCGCCGCTGCTGGTCGCCGAGCCCAAGGTCGAGGACTTCTCGCACCTGTTCGCGAAGGCCGTCGCCGGCTTCGAGGACGCCACCACCGGTGTTGCCATCACCCCGAAGGCCAAGAAGTCGGACAAGGTCGAGGCTGAGGCCGACGCCGCCGCCGAGGCCTGAGCGTGATCGAGGACGCCCTCGACCACTTGGTGAAGGGCATCGTCGAGCACCCCGACGAGGTGCAGGTGCGCTCGCGCAACCTGCGTCGGGGCAACACCATCGAGGTGCGAGTGCACCCCGATGACCTCGGCAAGGTGATCGGCCGGGGTGGCCGCACGGCGCGCGCACTGCGCACCGTGGTCGGCGCCCTCGGCGGTCGCAACGTCCGGGTCGACCTGGTCGACGTGGACAACATTCGCTGACGCAGCTGCTCGTTCAGCCGTCAGGGCTTGTGAGGCCGACCGGGACGCATGTCGTCCCGGTCGGCCTTCTCGCGTTTCTCGCACTTCCCGCATTCCGTCCCGCTTCAGGAACTCCAGGAGAACGATCACCGTGCAGCTCGTCGTCGGCAAGATCGGCCGCGCCCACGGCATCAGGGGGGACGTCAGCGTCGAGGTCCGCACCGACGAGCCGGAGCTCCGGCTCGGCCCCGGTGCCGTCCTGTTCACCGACCCCGCGTCGGCGGGCCCGCTGACCATCGAGTCCGGCAAGGTGCACAGCGGCCGGCTGCTGCTGCGCTTCGTCGGTGTCAAGGACCGCAACGCGGCGGAGGCGCTGCGGGGCACACTGCTCATCTCCGAGGTCGACCCGGAGGAGAGCCCCGAGGACCCGGAGGAGTACTACGACCACCAGCTGATCGGCCTGGACGTGGTGCTGCTCGACGGAACCCTCGTCGGCGAGCTGACCGAGGTCGTCCACCTGCCGTACCAGGACCTGCTCACGGTGGAGAAGGCCGACGGGACGGAGGTGCTGGTGCCCTTCGTCCGCCAGATCGTGCCGACCATCGACCTGGAGAACCAGCGTGCCGTGATCACCCCGCCGGTCGGCCTGATCGAACCCGAGCAGGCCGAGGTCGCCCGTGGCGCTTCCGCCGAGGGCGAGGACGCCGAGGACGCTGAGGGCACCGAAGGTGCTGAGGACTCCGAGGGTGTCGACGGCGCCGAGGGCGCGGCCGGTGCCAAGGGCGCGGAGGGGTCGGAGTGACGGTGGAGGAGGGCGTCGCGCAGGTCCAGGACGGGATGCGGATCGACGTCGTCTCGATCTTCCCCGAGTACCTGGAACCGCTGAACATCTCGCTGGTCGGCAAGGCCCGCTCCCGCGGCCAGCTGGACGTGCACGTCCACGACCTGCGCGAGTGGACCCACGACGTGCACCGCACCGTGGACGACAGCCCGTACGGCGGCGGCCCCGGCATGGTGATGAAGCCCGAGCCGTGGGGCGAGGCGCTGGACGCGGTGGTCGCCGGCGGGCCCGAGGGCCAGCTGCCGACGCTCGTCGTGCCCACCCCCAGTGGGCGGCCGTTCACGCAGGAACTCGCCCAGGAGCTGGCGAGCCGCCCCTGGCTGGCGTTCACCCCCGCCCGGTACGAGGGCATCGACCGGCGGGTCATCGAGGAGGCGGCCACCCGGATGCCGGTGGTCGAGGCCTCGATCGGCGACTACGTGCTGGCCGGCGGCGAGGTCGCCGTGCTGGTGATGGTCGAGGCGATCGCCCGGCTGCTGCCCGGGGTGCTCGGCAACGCCGAGTCCCACCGGGACGACTCCTTCGCGCCCGGTGCGATGGCCGACCTGCTGGAGGGCCCGGTCTACACCAAGCCCGCCGAGTGGCGCGGCCGGACCGTGCCGGACGTGCTGCTCAGCGGAAACCACGGCCGGATCGCCCGCTGGCGGCGGGAACAGGCCTTCGCCCGGACTCTGGCGAACCGCACCGACCTGGTCGAGCGCTGGCGCTACGGCGCCTTCGACAAGAAGGACCGGGAGGCGCTCAGCGTCCTCGGCCTGGCCTGGGACGAGGAGCTCGGCCGATTTCGGTCCGCGGCTGTCGGTGTGGAAGAATAGGCCGCTGCTGTCTGTTGCTGGGCCCCCTTCGTAGGGGCCACGTGGACCGGCGCCCTCGCCACGGGGGGATCGTCGTCAGCCGATGCGGCCCGCAGCAAACCCCATTGTGACGAACTTCCGTGGGCGGCCCGTGGCGCCTGCGATGGAGAGCAACATGAGCAACAAGCTCGCTGCTGTCGACGCGGCTTCGCTGCGTAGCGACATCCCGGCCTTCCGCGCCGGTGACACCCTGAAGGTCCACGTCCGGGTCATCGAGGGCAACCGCTCCCGTGTCCAGGTCTTCCAGGGCGTCGTCATCCGCCGCCACGGCGCAGGCGTCGGTGAGACCTTCACCGTTCGCAAGGTCAGCTTCAACGTCGGCGTGGAGCGCACCTTCCCGGTGCACACCCCGGTCGTCGAGAAGATCGAGGTCGTGACCCGCGGTGCGGTTCGCCGCGCCAAGCTGTACTACCTGCGTGACCTCCGCGGCAAGGCCGCGAAGATCAAGGAGAAGCGCGACCGCTGATCCACCGTCCTCCGGCCTCGCCGGGGGATCGGATCGCTCCGAGGGGCCGGGCCACCGCACGGTAAGCTCACCCCCCGATGAGCACGCACGAACCACCCGCGGACCGCGACGGCAGTCCCGCACCCACCGGTGCGGACTCGCTGTCGCGGTCCGCGGTCGTTTCCGGGGCCGTCCCGGGGGCCGATGGGGAGCGATCCGGCCCCGGTGGGGACCCGCGGGCGGACGCCGGGGGTGCGCTGGAGGGTGAGGACGCACCAGAGGGTGAGAACGCCTCGGAGGGCGAGCGCGCACCGGAAGGTGAGTGCGCATCGGAGGGCGAGTGCGCACCGGAAGGTGAGAGCGCGCCGGGGGACGAGGAGCCGGGCCACTCGCGCTCGCGGGACCTGTTGCTGCTTGTGGGGATCTGCCTGCTGGCCCTGCTGCTGGTGAACGCCTTCGTCGCGCGCCCGTTCTCGGTGCCGTCCGGGTCGATGGAGGAGACCCTGCGTCCGGGCGACCGGCTGATCGCGAACCAGCTCGCCTACGCTTTCGGGGGCCACCCTCAGCGGGGCGACGTCGTGGTCTTCGACGGGACGGGCTCCTTCCTGCCGGGGTCGGGCGGGCCGACGGGCTTCTGGGACGGGCTGAGCTCGCTCGGCCGGGACCTCGGGCTGGCCCCGGCCGGGAACACGGTCTACGTCAAAAGGGTGATCGGCGTCGGCGGGGACCGGGTGACCAGCACCGGCCCGGGCGGGCCGATCACCGTCAACGGGGTGCCGATCGACGAGTCCTCCTACCTGGCCCCGGGGGACCAGCCGTCGAGCGTGGCCTTCGACGTGGTGGTGCCGACCGGCAAGCTCTGGGTGATGGGGGACCACCGCAGCGCCTCCCGTGACTCCCGCGACCACCTCGGCGAGCCCGGCGGCGGCTTCGTGCCCGAGAGCAGGGTGATCGGCCGGGCGGACTGGGTGGTCTACCCGTTCTCGCGCTTGACCGGCCTGGACCGGCCCGCGGCTTTCGCCGCGACTGCGGGGACAGGCGGTCATGGGGAGCAGGGGTAACAGGGGCAGGGGCCGGCTGGTGGACTGCCCGGCTCCGGAACCGGGCACCGGCGGACCGGTCGGCGCCGGATCCGCAGGTGCCGGACCTGCGGATGCCGACTTCGCGAGTGCCGGGTCTGACGATGCCGGACCGGGAGACGCCTCCCCCGGGGGTGCGGGCCCAGCCGTGGTGCTGCCGGTCCGGGGCCGGGCCGATCGCCGCCGCAGCGCCCGACGCGCGGCCCGGCGGCGCAAGCGGTCGCTGCTGCGGGAGTTCCCGCTGATCATCGTGGTGGCGTTGCTGGTCGCGCTGGTGATGAAGACCTTCCTGCTCCAGGTGTTCGTGATCCCCTCCGGCTCGATGGAGCAGACCATCCAGGTGGGGGACCGGGTGCTGGTGGACAAGCTGACCCCCTGGTTCGGCAGCGAGCCGCAGCGCGGCGACGTGGTGGTGTTCAAGGATCCGGGCGGTTGGCTGGAGAGCGACCACAAGCCGTCCGACGACGGTCCGGTGCTGGGGGCGGCCAAGCAGGTCCTCACCTTCGTCGGGCTGCTGCCGTCGGACAGCGAGCAGGACTTGATCAAACGGGTCATCGGCGTCGGCGGGGACACCGTGGAGTGCTGCGACGCGCAGGGGCGGTTGAGCGTCAATGGCACGCCGGTGGACGAGTCGTACCTCGCGCCCGCCAACCCGCCGTCCCGGCAGCCCTTCAAGGTGCGGGTGCCGCAGGGCCGGCTCTGGGTCATGGGCGACCACCGGGACGTGTCCGCCGACTCCCGCTTCCACATGGGAAACCCGGGTCAGGGGACCATCCCGTTGAGCGGTGTGGTCGGCCGGGCCTTCATGAACGCCTGGCCGCTGGACCGCCTCCATCAACTTGACGTGCCGAGTTCACTCTCCTCGTTGGCGCGGGCTCCGCAGGCGCGCGGAACTGCGCCGGAATCCGTGGGCGTTGGGCCGGTTCCGATGGAACCTCCGCTCGTTATGGGTGTGTTGGGCATCCTTCCGGCCGTCGTTCGCCGGCCGGGGCGGCCGCCCGAGTGAGCCGGGCCGGTCGTCTCGCGGCCGGGCCGCGCGCGTGGGACCGCGAGCCGGATGCCTTGGAGTGATAGAGAAGTGCAGGTGCGGCCGGGAGGTCCCGGTTGTGCGTCGAGGCTGTGCTGGTGTCAGGGGAGCCCGTGATGGGCAGTCCCGAAGCGTCCATGGTCGTGGTGAGCGTGGTGCCCGCTGTGCGGCACTGTGAGCGCGGGCGCGCGGGCGTCCGCACAGCAGGGAGGAGACGTTGTGGGGGATGTGGTGATCGGCGCCCGCTCAGGTGCCGGCGAGCCCGAGGGCTCTGGCGGTCGAGCGGCCCGGTCCGCCGAGTCCGGTGCGCCCTCGGCCTCGGTCGAGGACGCGGCGGCCCAGACCGCCGACGAGCATGGCGACGGGACTGAGGGCCCCACCGGGGGTTCCTCGGAGTCCCACCGGCCCGACGCCGAGTCGGCGGACCAGCCGGAGTCGCAGGCCGCCGGCAAGCAGCGCAAGCAGCGCAAGCAGCGTTCCTTCTGGAAGGAACTGCCGATCCTGGTCGGCATCGCGCTGGTCCTGGCTCTGGTGATCAAGACCTTCTTCGTCCAGGCCTTCTCCATTCCGTCGGAGTCGATGCAGAACACGTTGCAGGTCGGTGACCGTGTCCTGGTGGACAAGTTGACCCCCTGGTTCGGAGCGGAGCCCGAGCGCGGTGAGGTCGTGGTGTTCCACGACCCGGGCGGCTGGCTGAACGACGAGCCGACCCCGCAGAGCAGCAACTCCTTCGTCCGGGGCGTCCAGGACGTGCTCAGCTTCGTCGGCCTGATGCCGTCGGCCAACGAGAAGGACCTGATCAAGCGGGTCATCGCGGTCGGCGGGGACACCGTCGAGTGCGAGGGCACCGGGCCGGTGAAGGTCAACGGCGTCGCGCTCAACGAGCCGTACGTCTACCAGGGCAACACCCCCTGCGGTGACCACCCGTTCGACCCGGTGAAGGTGCCCAACGGCCGGATCTGGGTGATGGGCGACCACCGCGCCGACTCGCTGGACTCCCGCTTCCACATGGACCAGCCGGGTGGCGGCACCGTTCCGGTGGGCAACGTGATCGGGCGGGCCTTCGTCGTGGCCTGGCCGGTCGGCCACTGGTCGACGCTCTCGGTGCCGAACACCTTCGACCAGAAGGGTCTGGCGGCGGCCGCGCCGCTGGCGCCTCCCGTGGCCGGCGCGGTGGGCGCGGTCGCGCTGCTTCCGCTGGTGCGTCGGGTGCGGGAGCGGAGGGGCGGCCGGAAGGACTCCTGAGCTCCACCGGGTTCTCCCCAGCCCTTGCGCGGGCCGTGGTACTGACGAGTAATCTGCTCGGACGTGCCACGGCCCGTCGGCTTTTCCGCCGGTGCCCCCGGCGTGCCAGTGGTGTTCTCCGGTCGGCCAGAGGTGGACGGATTCGATGAGCGGTGTCGTTGAGCAGACGGCCGACCACCCGGCGTCGCCCGCCCGTACGGGCCGTCGGCCAGCGGCGGTGCTGCAGGGCGTCGCGATCGCGCTCGGGCTGGTGCTGATGATCGGCGGTTTCGCCTTGATCGCGATCGACTACCGGCCGTACAGCATCCCGACCGCCTCGATGTCCCCCACGCTTCGGATCGGGGACACCGTGCTCGCCCGGAAGATCGGCGGCGGGGCCGTCGGCCGGGGGGACGTGGTGGTCTTCCGGGACCAGGCCTGGGGTGGCGAGCTCATGGTCAAGCGCGTGGTCGCGGTCGGCGGGGACACCGTCGCGGCCACGGGCAACGACCACCGGCTGACGGTCGACGGACAGGCGGTGGAGGAGCCGTACCTCGCGGCGCAGGGCCCGCAGGGCCCCTCGTTCAGCGTCACGGTGCCGCCGGGGCGGCTGTTCCTGCTCGGCGACAACCGGCTGGGCTCGCTCGACTCCCGCACCCACCTGGAGGTCGACGGCGGGACCGTCCCGGCCGGCGCGGTGGAGGCCAGGGTCGAGGCCACCCTGATGCCGTTCGGCCGGATGGGCGACCTCGGTCGGACCGCGGCCTTCGACGGGCTTCCCGGACCGAAGGCCGGTGCGCCCGGGCCGCTGCAACCGGCGGCCTTCGCGACCGTTGCGGGCGCGGCGCTGATCCTCGTGACTTCGGCGGTGGGCGGGGTGGCGGGCCTGACCCGCCGGCTCAGCCGGGGGCGCAGCTCCTGATCGCGGTCGTCGCGGCCCGGGCCGCTCTGCCGAACATCGCCCCGGACAGCGGCGCCGGGTGGCAGGATCGGTAGCGCCACCGACACGAACGGAAGGAGTGTGGAGCGCTGCCATGACGGCACAACGGCGCAGGGCGGCACGGATCCTGCTGCTGGACGGGCAGGACCGCATCCTTCTCTTCCTGGGCTCCGACCCGGCGACGCCGGGGGAGGCGTGGTGGTTCACGCCCGGCGGCGGCTTGGAGCCCGGGGAGGACGTGCGGGAGGCCGCCGCGCGGGAACTCGTGGAGGAGACCGGCCTGCGGGGTGCGGACCTGGGGCCCTTGGTGGCGTACGGCACGGTGTCGTTCTCCTTTCAGGGGCGGCGTTACGAGCAGGATCAGTGGTTCCATCTGGCCCGGACCACGGAGACGGGTCTCGACCACTCGGGGATGGGCGAGGAACACGCCCAACTGCTCGCGGCGCGCTGGTGGACGGTCGAGGAGCTGAGGGGGACCGCCGAGACGGTCTACCCGGTCGGATTGGCGGACTTCCTGGAGCGGCTGCTGGCCGAGGGCCCGCCGGTCGCTCCGGTGCGGCTCTGAGCGTGGGTGCGGTGGTCCACAATGGGTGGACGTGACAAGTTGAGGGGACGCCTGGATGAGTGCCGAAGATCTCGAGAAGTACGAGACCGAGATGGAGCTCAAGCTCTACCGGGAGTACCGGGACGTCGTCGGCCTGTTCAAGTACGTGATCGAGACCGAGCGACGGTTCTACCTCACCAATGACTACGAGTTGCAGGTGCACTCGGTGCAGGGCGAGGTCTTCTTCGAGGTGTCGATGGCGGATGCGTGGGTCTGGGACATGTACCGGCCGGCCCGGTTCGTCCGCAAGGTCCGGGTGCTGACCTTCAAGGACGTGAACATCGAGGAACTCGCGAAGAGCGATCTGGAGCTGCCCTCGGACGAGTCCGGCTTCGGGAACTGACGTTGGACTGCTCGGACCGGCGTTGTCCAGCTGAATTTCGCGCGATCGGGGCGTCTCACCCCTGCGGGTGACAAAAGTTATCCACAGGCCCGAGTTATCCACAGGGAAGCGGAAATTCCCGGCCCCGCCGTGCGCGACGGTGCAACCTCCACGGCGGAGGTGGTCACCGTGCAGAACACGATCACGCAGGACCAGGCCGTACCGGGCGCGGCCGTACTGGAGCAGGCCGGAGAGGCCGCAGCGGCCGCAGCCGTGCGGGAGGGCAAGAGGGACGGCACCGCGCCGGTCCCGAGCCGCAGTGCCGGTGGCCGCAGTACCAACAACGGGCTCGGCCGCTACGGCGAGCGGGTCGCCGCCCGCCGTCTTGCGGAGGCCGGGCTCCGCATCCTGGACCGGAACTGGCGCTGCGTCGAGGGTGAGTTGGACATCGTCGCCCTCGATGGCGACACCGTGGCGGTCTGCGAGGTGAAGACCCGCTCGGAGCGGGGCTTCCAACAACCCAGCGAGGCCATCGGCCAGGCCAAGGCCGCCCGGTTGCAACGCCTGGCGGAGCGCTGGATGGCCGAACGCTGGCCGGGCCACTTCGCACGGCTGGCCGGTCCCGGGTACGACCCCGGGCCCACGGACCCGCACTGGCCACCCGCTCCGCCCGGGGGCGTGCGGATCGACCTGGTGGCCGTGGTCAACCGGGCCCGGGGTGCGGCCCTGGTCGACCACCTGCGGGGGGTGGTCTGAGATGGCCTTCGCCCGTACCTGTTCCGTCGCGCTGGTCGGCGTCGACGGAGTGATCGTCGAGGTCCAGGCCGATCTGGAGCCCGGGGTGGCCGCGTTCACCCTGGTCGGCCTGCCCGACAAGGCGCTGTCCGAGGCCCGCGACCGGGTGCGCGCGGCCGTGGTCAACAGTGGTGAGGCCTGGCCGCAGCGCAAGCTGACCGTCGGGCTCAGTCCGGCCTCGGTGCCCAAGAGCGGCAGTGGCTTCGACCTCGCGGTGGCCTGCGCCGTCCTGGCCGCGGCCGAGCGGCTCGACCCCTCCTCCATCGCCGAGCTGCTGATCATCGGCGAACTCGGGCTGGACGGCCGGGTGCGGCCCGTCCGAGGGGTGCTGCCGTCGGTGCTGGCTGCGGCCGACGCGGGATACCAGCGGGTCGTGGTCGCGGAGCAGACCGCGCCCGAGGCCTCGCTCGTCCCGGGCGTGACCGTGATCGGCGTCCGCAGCCTGCGGCAGCTGATCGCCGTCCTGACCGGCGCGCCCGCGCCGGAGGAGCCGCCCGACCCGATCGGCGGCCGGCCGGATCCGCTGATGGCCGGCCTGATGCTGCCCAGCGCCGGCGTCCGGGGACTGGCCGACGACAAGTCGGCGCGCCTCGACCTGGCCGACGTGGCCGGACAGTACGAGGCCCGGCGCGCCCTGGAGATCGCCGCCGCCGGCGGTCACCACCTGTACCTCAAGGGCCCGCCGGGCGCGGGCAAGACGATGCTGGCGGAGCGGCTGCCCTCGCTGCTCCCGCCACTGACCCAGAAGGAGGCTCTGGAGGTCACCGCCGTGCACTCGGTGGCCGGGCTGCTCCCGGCCGGGCGCCCGCTCATCGGCACTGCGCCGTACTGCGCCCCGCACCACTCCACGACGATGCCGGCGATCGTCGGCGGCGGCAGCGGCCTGCCGAGACCGGGGGCGGTCTCGCTGGCCCACCGTGGCGTGCTGTTCCTGGACGAGGCGCCGGAGTTTCCGGTCCGGGTGCTCGACTCACTGCGCCAGCCGCTGGAGTCGGGCGAGGTGGTGATCGCCCGCTCGGCCGGCTCACTCCGGCTCCCGGCCAGGTTCCTGCTCTGCCTGGCCGCCAACCCCTGCCCGTGCGGCCGGCATTCACGGCGGGGCGAGGGGTGCGAGTGCACTCCTGCGATGGTCAGCCGCTACCAGGGGCGGCTTTCCGGGCCGCTGCTGGACCGGGTCGACCTCCAGGTCCAGGTCGCCCCGGTGACGAGGATCGAACTCATGGAACGGGACGCCACGGCGGAGAACACCGAGACCGTCGCGGCCCGGGTGCTGGCCGCGCGGGAACGGGCGGCGGCCCGGCTGGCGGCCACCCCGTGGCGGACCAACGCGGAAGTCCCGGGCCACGAACTGCGGACCCGCTGGCAGCTTGCCCCCGGAGCACTGAACGATGCCGCCCGCCAGTTGGAGCGAGGGCTGCTGACCGCCCGCGGCCTGGACCGGGTGCTCCGAGTCGCCTGGACGGTCGCCGACCTCGCCGGTCGCGACCGGCCGGACCAGCAGGACGTCCGCACCGCACTGGTCCTGCGCACCGGCGTCGAACAGGGGCTGCCGCTGGCCGCGCGGGTCTACGGCCGACTCGGTGGCATCCCGGCCCAGCGCAGCCGGCCGGTCGACGAACCGCCCGAAGGGCAGAGCTGGTCGGGCCGGTTCGAGAAGCCCGACCGTCCCGACTGCCCCGACCCGGAGAGTCCTGCCCTGGAGAGTCCTGGTCCGGAGAGTCCTCGTCCGGAGAGTCCTGGTCAACCGGACCGCACCGATGCCCCTGGCAGATCCACCCGGTCCGGCTCCGCCAAGCGCCCCGGGAGACACGACCAGCACCTGGCGAACGAGGGCGGTGAGGCATGAAGCCGATGATGACGCAGCTTCAGCCTCCCGGCCGGGCGGAGTCCGGGTCCGGTCCCGATCCGGAGCGCCTCGCCCGCGCCGTGCTCAGCCGACTGAGCGAGCCCGGGGACGCGGTGGTCGGCCGGTGGCTCGGTCAGCTCTCCGCAGCCGACGTCGTCCAGGCGATCCGTGACGGGACGGTGCCCGCGCACCCCGGGCTGGACGGGCCCCGGCTGGCCGGCTACCAGGCGAGACTCCCCGGTCTGGACCCGGCCGAGGACCTGGAACGGGTACGAGCCATCGGTGGACGCTTCATCATTCCGGGGGACACGGAATGGCCCAGCCAACTGGACGATCTGGGTGACGGGCGCCCGATCGGGCTCTGGACGACCGGCACGGGTTCGCTGCGGCTGCTCGCGCTCCGCTCGGTGGCGATGGTCGGTTCCCGGGCCTGCACGGCCTACGGCGCCCACGTCGCGGGGGAGCTGTCGGCCCAACTGGCCGAGCGAGGTTGGGTCGTGGTGTCCGGAGCCGCCTACGGGATCGACGCGGCCGCCCACCGAGGGGCGCTCTCCGTCGGCGGGATGACCATCGCGGTGCTCGCCTGCGGGGTCGACGTGGCCTACCCGAAGGGGAACGCCGAACTGATCCGGCGGATCGGCGCCCAGGGGCTGCTGGTCAGTGAACTCCCGCCCGGGGAGCACCCGAACCGCTTCCGCTTCGTGCTCCGCAACCGGGTCATCGCGGCGCTCACCCGGGGCACGGTGGTGGTCGAGGCGGCGATGCGCAGCGGTGCGCTGAGCACGGCCAGACGGGCGCGGGACCTCAACCGCCACACCATGGGCGTCGCCGGCCCGGTGACCTCGGAACTCTCGGCCGGGGTGCACGCCCTGATCCGCAGCGGCGGCGCCACGCTGGTCACCGACTCCGCCGAGATCGCCGAACTGATCGGAGCGATCGGGGACGACCTGGCGCCGCAGCGGAGCGGACCGGTCCTGCCCAGGGATCTGCTGGAGCCGGCGGTGGCCCGGGTGCTGGAGGCCGTCCCGGCGACGGCGGAGGGTGCGCCGATCGAGCGGTTGGCCCGGCAGTCCGGACTCCCGCCGGACGAAGTGCTGCAGCGGCTCTACGAGTTGGGCTCGCTCGGTTACGTCGAGCGGCACGGCGCGCACTGGCGCCTGGTGCGGAGGAGGTGACGGTCGGAACGAAGCGCACATCCGTGTCGTGGGGATGGAGTGTCGGAATCGCCCGGCTGACCTGCTGATCCGGTTCGTCCGTTCGCGTGCCCGGATCCGGTGGCGCGAACGCCACCGGATCGGGGGACGACCGAGTGGCGGTAGCGCATTGCAGCGAGTCGGTCACGCTACGCTCCACATGCCTTCCCTATCAGCACATGACTCGGCAGAACGGCGCAGACCAACGCATGCCCACACACATTCCCGGACACAGAGTGACCGGTGGCGCCCGGTCCTCGGGAGTGCCGCGGACCGAGCGGCGCCCCGTGACCGAGTTCCCGCCCAAGGCGACGGGGACGATGGGAGGCCTGTCGCGCCAGGGCGGTCGGCCGACGGCGGTGCCGGGCCAGCCCGTCGACGCGGTCGCCGCCGCCACCACCACCGGCGACGGCTCAGCCCGCCCGATCGCTGCCGGCGCCCTGCCACCGGACGGCACTCCTCCGCCAGGCCCGGAGCAGGGGCCGGGCGGTCAGGGCCCCGGAGCCCCGGGGCGCACCGCGCTCGAAGAGCTCTGGCGCTCCTACAAGGAGACCGGCGACCAGCGGCTGCGCGAGCAGCTGATCCTGCACTACTCACCGCTCGTCAAGTACGTGGCGGGCCGGGTCGGGGTCGGCCTGCCCTCCAACGTCGAGCAGGCCGACTTCGTCTCCTCGGGGGTCTTCGGGCTGATCGACGCGATCGAGAAGTTCGACGTCGACCGCGCCATCAAGTTCGAGACCTACGCGATCAGCCGGATCCGCGGCGCGATCATCGACGAACTGCGTGCCCTGGACTGGATCCCGCGTTCGGTGCGGCAGAAGGCGAAGGCCGTCGAGCGGACGTACGCGACGCTGGAGGCCCGGCTGCGCCGTACGCCGCACGAGCCCGAGGTCGCTGCCGAGATGGGCATCGCGATCGAGGATCTGCACGCGATCTTCAGCCAGCTGTCGCTGGCCAACGTGGTGGCCCTGGACGAACTGCTGCACCCGGTGGGGGAGGGCGGCGACCGGCTGAGCCTGATGGACACCCTGGTGGACCACGGCGCCGACAACCCGGTCGAGGTGGCCGAGGACCGCGAGCTGCGCAGGCTGCTGGCCCAGGCGGTCAACACCCTCCCCGAGCGGGAGAAGACCGTGGTGACGCTCTACTACTACGAGGGCCTCACCCTCGCCGAGATCGGCCAGGTGCTGGGGGTGACGGAGAGCCGGGTGAGCCAGATCCACACCAAGTCCGTCCTCCAGCTGCGCGCCAAGCTGTCGGACATCCGGTAGCGAGGGCCGGGGTCGTCCCGGCCCGGCCGACCTCCGGGCCGGACCTCCGGGTTGCGCGCCCACTCGCACGCCTCGCCGCGCGCCCGCGCGCCCTCGCTCCCCGCCCAGATGCGCGGCGCCGTACCGGCCGCAGGTAGGGCTCCGTACAGTGGGAGCGTGCCGAAGATCCGAGCGGCCACGGTGGCCGAGCATCGCCAGCTGCAGCGTGCAGCCCTCCTTGACGCTGCCCGCACCCTGCTCACGGAGGGCGGTATGGAGGCGCTGACCTTCCCCGCGCTCGCTGCGCGCACTTCCCTGGCGCGCTCCTCGGTCTACGAGTACTTCCGCTCCCGGGCCGCCGTGGTCGAGGCGCTCTGCGAGGTGGACTTCCCGCTCTGGGCTGCCGAGATCGAGGCCGGGATGGAGAGCTGCGACAGCGCGGCCGACCGGATCGAGGCCTATGTCCGCGGCCAGCTGGCGTTGGCCGCGGACCCGCGCCACCGGGCGGTGGTGGCGATCTCCGCGCTCGAACTCGACGAGGCCGCGCGCGAGCGCATCCGGGCGGCGCACGGCAAGTTGGTCGGTCTGGTCGTCCGGGCCCTGGAGGATCTCGGTCACGCGCAGCCCCGGCTCGCTGCGGCGCTGCTCCAAGGGGTCGTGGAGGCGGCCGTGCGCCGGGCTGAGCAAGTGGCGGCGGGGGACCGCGCCGGGTGTGCGGCCGAGCGCCCCGAGCTGATCGCGGACGCCGCCGTGGCCATGGCCCTGCACGGCCTCGACCGGGCCTGAGCCGCCATCCGGCCCGGTCCCGTCCGGTCCATCCGGTTCAGCTGATTCGTCAGGTGCGTCCGGCGCCGCCCAGCGGCAGCAGCCGCGCCGCTCCCGCGCCGAACAGGGCCAGCGGGTCGAGGTAGCGTCCGCCGCGCAGCAGCCCCCAGTGCAGGCAGTCCCGCGCTGGACAGTGCCGTCCGTCGGGGACGAGCCGCCCGATCACCTGTCCGGCGGGTACCTCGGTGCCGACCGGGGCGGTGCCGGCGACGGGCAGGTAGGTGGTCCGCAAGGGGGGCGACCCCGAGCCGGGGTGGGTGACGGTCACCACCGGGCGCCCCGCCACCAGCCCGGAGAACGTGACCACCCCGGCGGCAGCCGCCCGTACCTCCGCCCCGGGCGCGGCGGCGAGGTCCACTCCCCGGTGTCCGGCGGCCCATGGCGTGGCCGGTGGTTCGAACCGCCCGAGCACCCCGCCGGGCCCGCCCACCGGCCAGGCCCGCGCACTGCCCGAACCGATCCGGCCGGGCTCGCCGCCTCGGCCAGTACCTCCGGTACCCCCGTCCGGACCTGGGCCGGCACCGCCGCTGAGAGCGGCGCCCCGCGCCGCGCCGCCCGAGACCAACAGCACCAGTGCCGCCAGCACGGCGACGAGCCCCCGCAGCACACCAAACGAGCGCGGCCCCAACCGGTCCGGCCCCAAGCGGTCCGGACCGACGGCGGACGGAATCGGGCACCCAGCATGAGCAGTCATGCCCCGAGGCTTGCTGCGCCGCCGCCCCGGTGCCACCCACTTCCGGACTCCTGTGGACAAACCGCCCTCGTGTCCTGATCCCATCCCTCCAGCGGGTGTACGGATGCCGCCATCCGGTGTACAAGCACCGCGGCAGCAGCGCTCCCGGGGCCCGGCCGGCCCGCTTCCGGTCCTCCTCCGGTCCTCTCCTCCGGTCCGTCTCCGGCCCGTCTCGGCCCAGCTCCCGCCAGCGCGGATCCGCCCGCCCAGGGCCTCCGCCGGTCACGGAGTCGCCCGCCCCGCAGCGCTTCCCGTACACTTCACACGCGACCCGGTCCGCCGGGTCGACTTCGCACGCCCCGCCACCGGTGGACGGACGCGGCCCGGCCGCTGCCCCCGCCAGGTGCGAGTGCCGCTCGGTCCGCCGAGCCCGCCTGGTCCCCGGACCGTGCGGGTTCAAGCGGCTCGGCACGTTCGGGGCGTCAGGCGTGGCTGTCACCTGGCTGCCACGGACAAACCGAGCCTGACCCGGCCGGACGCACCGCGCGAGCGGGGAGCGCCACCGCGCGAACCCGCCGTCCGTTGCGCGACCGCCGGGCCGTAACACCTGAGGAGCACGGCTATGGCCGTCGTCACGATGCGGGAGCTGCTGGAGAGCGGCGTCCACTTCGGTCACCAGACCCGCCGTTGGAACCCGAAGATGAAGCGCTTCATCATCACGGAGCGCAACGGCATCTACATCATCGACCTCCTGCAGTCGCTGAACTACATCGACCGCGCCTTCGAGTTCATCAAGGAGACCGTTGCCCACGGCGGCAGCGTCCTCTTCGTCGGCACGAAGAAGCAGGCCCAGGAGGCCATCGCCGAGCAGGCCACCCGCGTGGGCATGCCCTACGTGAACCAGCGCTGGCTCGGCGGCATGCTGACCAACTTCTCGACCGTCTACAAGCGCCTGCAGCGCCTGAAGGAGCTCGGCGAGCTGGACTTCTCGGACGTGGCCGGTTCCGGCCTCACCAAGAAGGAGCTCCTGGTCCTCCAGCGCGAGCACGACAAGCTGGAGAAGACCCTCGGCGGTATCCGTGACATGCAGCGCGTTCCCAGCGCCGTGTGGATCGTGGACACCAAGAAGGAGCACATCGCGGTCGGCGAGGCCCGGAAGCTCAACATCCCGGTCGTCGCCATCCTCGACACCAACTGTGACCCCGACGAGGTCGACTACAAGATCCCGGGCAACGACGACGCGATCCGCTCCGTCACCCTGCTGACCCGCGTGATCGCCGACGCCGTGGCCGAGGGTCTGAAGGCCCGCGCCGGTGTCGCCAAGGGCGACGTCAAGGCCGAGCCGGGCGCCGACCAGCCGCTGGCCGACTGGGAGAAGGACCTCATCGAGGGCGAGAAGAAGGCCGAGGAGGCCCCCGCCGCCGCCGAGGCTCCGGCCGCTGAGGCCCCCGCCGCCGAGGCTCCGGCCGTCGAGGCCCCCGCCGCCGAGGCGCCGGCCGAGCAGGCCTGACGTACCAAGGGTGAGGGGCACCCGCCGGTACGACACCGGTAGGTGCCCCTCTCTCCCGCGCCGGGACCGAATCATCGGTCCCGGCGTCTCCCCACGCAGACACGCGAGACGCGAGAAGAGATTCACACCATGGCGAACTTCACCGCCGCGGACGTCAAGAAGCTCCGTGAGCTCACCGGCGCCGGCATGATGGACTGCAAGAAGGCTCTGGACGAGGCTGAGGGCAACGTCGAGAAGGCCGTCGAGCTCCTGCGCATCAAGGGCCAGAAGGGCGTTGCCAAGCGCGAGGGCCGTGACGCCTCCAACGGCGCCGTCGCCGCGCTGATCGCCGAGGACAAGAAGTCCGGCGTTCTGGTCGAGCTGAACTGCGAGACCGACTTCGTCGCCAAGGGTGACAACTTCGTCAAGGTCGCCGACGCGATCGCCGCTCACGTGGCCAAGACCGCCCCGGCCGACCTGGACGCCGCCCTGGCGTCCGAGATCGAGGCCGGCAAGACCGTCCAGCAGTTCGTCGACGAGGCCAATGCGACCCTGGGCGAGAAGATCGTCTTCCGTCGCTTCGCCCAGTTCGACGGTGACGGCTTCGTCGCGGTCTACCTGCACAAGACCAGCCCCGACCTGCCGCCGGCCGTCGGCGTCCTGGTCGAGCTGGACAAGGAGAACGCCGAGGTCGCGAAGGACGTCGCGCAGCACATCGCCGCGTTCGCGCCGAAGTTCCTGTCCCGCGAGGAGATCCCGGCCGAGGACCTCGAGAACGAGCGTCGCGTCGCCGAGGCCACCGCGCGCGAGGAGGGCAAGCCCGAGGCCGCCCTGCCGAAGATCGTCGAGGGTCGCGTCACCGGCTTCGTCAAGGAGAACTCCGTCCTGGAGCAGGCCTTCGCGAAGGACAACAAGAAGACCGTCGCCAAGGTCCTCGAGGAGAACGGCGTCGCCCTCAAGCGCTTCGCCCGCTTCCGCGTCGGCGCCTGAGCCACGTTCCACCTGGTTCCCGGCACCCTTACGCTGGGAACCGCCCCCGCCCGTTGACCGGGGCGGGCGGAACGCCGAACGGGCTCACCCAGTGCCAACCGTCCACGGGCGGGCCGCGTCGGCACCATGAACGACGAGGAGGCCATTGCCGTGCAGGACACCGAACCGGTTCCCGCGGCAGTGGCCTCCTCTCGCGTACGCGCAGGCCGGGCATCCGCACACCCGCGCCTGTGAGCCAGTAGGTGCAAAAAGGAGAAGTCCATGCAGGAGACGCAGGAGACCGCGCAGGACCCCAAGGCCGGCTCGCGCCGCCGGGTGCTGCTCAAGCTGTCCGGTGAAGCCTTTGCCGGTGGTGGCGGACTCGGCGTCGACCCGGACGTCGTGCACGCGATCGCCCGGGAGATCGCCACCGTCGTCCGTGCCGGTACCGAGGTCGCGGTGGTCATCGGTGGCGGCAACTTCTTCCGGGGCGCCGAGTTGCAGGTCCGCGGCATGGACCGGGCGCGCTCCGACTACATGGGCATGCTCGGCACCGTGATGAACTGCCTGGCGCTGCAGGACTTCCTGGTCAAGGAAGGCATCGAGACCCGGGTCCAGACCGCGATCACCATGGGCCAGGTCGCCGAGCCGTACCTGCCGCTGCGGGCCGTCCGGCACCTGGAGAAGGGCCGTGTGGTGATCTTCGGCGCCGGTATGGGCATGCCGTACTTCTCGACCGACACCACCGCCGTCCAGCGGGCCCTGGAGATCCACGCCGACGTCCTGCTGATGGGCAAGAACGGCGTGGACGGCGTCTACGACTCGGACCCCCGGACCAACCCGGACGCGGTGAAGTTCGACGCGCTGGAGTACTCCGAGGTCATCGCGCGCGACCTCAAGGTCGCCGACCTCACCGCGATCACGCTGTGCAAGGACAACAACCTCCCGATGCTGGTCTTCGAGCTGCTGGCGGAGGGCAATATCGCGCGCGCGGTGAAGAGTGAGAAGATCGGCACACTCATCAGCCAGGATTCTGTCCGGGCCTGAGCAGCAATCAGCCGTACGGGACGGCGCCGTCGCCGTGACCGGCCTCGACGCCGACACCGGTCGGGACAATCGCAGATGAACCGGACAGGGAGATCACAGTGATCGAAGAGACCCTCCTCGAAGCCGAGGAGAAGATGGAGAAGGCCGTCGCCGTCGCCAAGGACGACTTCGCCGCCATCCGCACCGGCCGTGCCCACCCGGCGATGTTCGCCAAGATCGTCGCCGAGTACTACGGCACCGTGACGCCGATCAACCAGCTGGCCTCGTTCTCGGTGCCGGAGCCCCGGATGGCGGTCGTCTCGCCGTTCGACAAGACCGCGCTGAAGGCGATCGAGCAGGCGATCCGCGACTCCGACCTGGGCGTCAACCCGTCCAACGACGGCTCCCTCATCCGGGTGGTGCTGCCCGAGCTGACCGAGGAGCGCCGCCGGGAGTTCATCAAGGTGGCCCGGGGCAAGGGCGAGGACGCGAAGGTCTCGATCCGCGCGGTGCGCCGCAAGGCCAAGGACGCCATCGACAAGCTGGTCAAGGACGGCGAGGTCGGCGAGGACGACGGCCGCCGCGCCGAGAAGGAGCTCGACGACACCACGGCCAAGTACGTGGCCGCCGTCGACGAGCTGCTGAAGCACAAGGAAGCCGAGCTGCTCGAAGTCTGATGAACGACGCCCCTGACGCCCCTGGCTACTGGGGCCCGTCCGACCAGCAGTTCCAGCCCTACCGCCCGGCGCCGCAGCCCCGGCCGCAGGCTCCTCTGCAGCAGGCGCACCCGGCGCCGGGGTACGGCGAGTACCCGGCGCCGCCGCAGGCCCAGGGCTACCCCGGTCACCCGGGCGGCGGGGCCGCCCACCCGGGTGCGCCGGGCGGCGCGCCGGGTGACCCCGGCCACCGTTCGGATCACTCGCAGCAGCCTCCGGTGTACTGGGGCGGCGACGCGGAGGAGACTCAGGTCATGCCTCCCGTACCGGCGGGCCCCGGCCCGTTCCCCGGCGTGCCGGAGCAGGGCCCGCCGGCGGGCTCCGGCCGGCCGGGTGACCCCGCCGCCGGTCAGTCCCGGGAGGCCGGTCGGCTGAGCGGCCCGCTGTTCCGGGACGACCGGTCCGAGGCGGCGGTGCCGGGTGTGACGGAGACGGTCGTGCTGCGCGCGATAACCGATGACGCCACCCCCGGCCGCGGCGCCCCGCCGCGCCCCGGGGCTCCGGTGCCTCCCGCGCCGCCGCCGAGTCACCCGGCGGCCGGGCAGCCCCACTTCGTGCCGTCGTCCCATCCAGGGCAGGAGACACCCGTGGCCGCCCAGTCCGCCCCGCAGCCGCAGCCGCGCAAGCAGCGCGGTGGCCGTAACCTCCAGGCCGCGATAGGCGTGGGGGTCGGTCTCGGTGCGGTGATCATCGCCTCGCTGTTCGTGGTGAAGGCGCTGTTCCTGTTCGTCGTGATGGCCGCGGTGTCGGTCGGCGTCTGGGAGCTGACCAGTCGGCTCGCTGAGCGCAAGCAGATCAAGGCGCCGCTGGTGCCGCTGGTCGCGGGCGGCATCGCCATGATCGCCACCGGCTACTGGGCCGGGGTGCAGTGGGCCGCGGCCTCGCTCGCGCTGACCGGGCTGGCGGTGATGGTCTGGCGGATGGCCGAGCCGCCGGAGGACTACCTGCGGGACATAACGGCCGGGGTGTTCACCGCCTTCTACGTGCCGTTCCTGGCCACGTTCGTGGCGTTGATGCTGGCGGCCGACGACGGCCCCCAGCGGATCGTGCTGTTCCTGATCGTCACGATCTGCAGCGACACGGGCGCCTACGCCGTGGGCTACAAGTTCGGCAAGACCAAGCTCGCCCCGACGATCAGCCCCGGCAAGACCCGTGAGGGCCTGGCCGGCGGCATCGGCCTGTCGATGCTGGCGGGCGCCGTGCTGATGGAGCTGATCATCGACGGCGGCAGCTGGTGGCAGGGCCTGATCCTGGGCGGTTGCGCGGCGGTCACCGCGACCCTGGGCGACCTGGGCGAGTCGATGATCAAGCGCGACCTCGGCATCAAGGACATGGGCACGCTGCTGCCCGGCCACGGCGGCATCATGGACCGGCTGGACTCGCTCCTGCCGACCGCCCCGGTGGTCTGGCTGCTGCTGGCGGCCTTCGTCGGCAGCTAGGGTCCCGCCCTCGACCCGGCCTCCGGCCGCGAGCGGCGGAAGGGCCCCGGACGCCTGCGCGTCCGGGGCCCTCGCACGTCCCGGCCTGCTCCCGGCGTCTGCGACACTGGATGAACCATGCCTAAGCCCGGAGAACTCACCTTTGTCGCGCCGCGCGGCGCCAAGCCCCCGCGACACCTCGCCGACCTGAGCCCCGCCGAGCGCAAGGAGGCCGTCGCCGAGCTGGGCGAGCAGCCGTTCCGCGCCAAGCAGCTCTCCAACCACTACTTCGGCCGGATGTCGAACGACCCGGAGGGCTGGACGGACATCCCCGCCGCCAGCAGGGAGAAGCTCACCGGGAGCCTGCTGCCGGACCTGATGTCGGTCGTGCGGCACGTGTCCTGCGACGACGACACCACCCGCAAGACGCTCTGGAAGCTCTTCGACGGCACGCTCGTCGAGTCGGTGTTGATGCGCTACCCGGACCGCGTCACCATGTGCATCAGCTCGCAGGCGGGTTGCGGCATGAACTGCCCCTTCTGCGCGACCGGCCAGGCCGGGCTGACCCGCAACCTGTCCACCGCCGAGATCGTCGAGCAGATCGCCGCCGGGATGCGCGCGCTCAAGGCCGGCGAGATCCCCGGCGGCGAGGCGCGGCTGTCGAACGTGGTCTTCATGGGCATGGGCGAGCCGCTGGCCAACTACAACCGGGTGCTGGCTGCGATCCGTCGGCTGACCGACCCGGCGCCGGACGGTTTCGGCCTGTCCCAGCGCGGTGTCACGGTGTCCACCGTCGGCCTGGTCCCGGCGATGAACCGGCTGGCCGACGAGGGCCTCAGCTGCCGCCTGGCGCTGTCGCTGCACGCCCCGGACGACGAGCTGCGCGACGAGCTGGTGCCGGTGAACACCCGCTGGAAGGTCGCCGAGGTGCTGGACGCCGCGTGGAACTACGCGGAGAAGTCGGGCCGGCGGATCTCCATCGAGTACGCGCTGATCAAGGACATCAACGACCAGGCGTGGCGGGCGGACCTGCTTGGCCGGCTGATCAAGAACCACCGGGTGCACGTCAACCTGATCCCGCTGAACCCGACGCCGGGCTCCAAGTGGACCGCCTCCCGGCCCGAGGACGAGCGCGAGTTCGTCCGCCGGCTCCAGTCGCACGGGGTGCCGACGACCGTCCGCGACACCCGTGGTCAGGAGATCGACGGCGCCTGCGGCCAGCTCGCCGCGGCGGGCTGATCCGACGGGTCACCGCAGGCCGGCAGGTCGGCGAAAGCCGGCGGGTCAGCGCCGGCCGAGAGGTCAGCGCAGGCCGGCGGCCGCCAGTGCGGCGGTCGCCCCGCCGGTCACCAGCAGCGTGGTGCCCACCGCCAGGGTGCGCAGCGCGACCGCGCCGAACAGCAGCCGGGGCGAGGTGCCGAGGCGCAGCAGTACGTCGGTGACGTCCCGGCGGTCGGCTCGGACCTCGGCCAGCCGGGCGGCCACGGCGGCGGCCGCGCAGCCGAGCACCAGGCAGGCCTCGACGGCGGGCAGCACGTCCGCGCTGTCGGGCGTGCCGATCCAGTAGCGGATGGTGGTGAGCACCAGCGCGAGGGCGAGGGTGAGCACGGCCAGCGGCGGGCCGAGGCGGCGGGCCTGGGAGGTGAGTCCGCGGCCGGCCAGCAGTCGCAGCGGGGTGGGCCGGCCGAGCGCGAGCAGCCGCCCGGCCCAGGCCAGCAACGGGCCGGTGAGCAGGGCGAGTCCGACCGCGCTGGCGGCCCAGCCGCCGAGTGCGGCGGTGCTGGTGCTGCCGAGCCCGGCGGGCAGGTGGATCGGTCGGCCGTCGGCGGCGGCGCCGGGCCGCAGGGCGATGAGTTCGAGGGCGAGGCCGATCACGGCGAGCCCGATCGGCAGGGCGACCCGCAGCGGGCCGAAGCCGGTGCCGCCGTGGGTGCGGGTGCGGCCGCCGGGCAGGTACTCGGTGGGCGGGACGGCGCAGACGGCGGCGATCCCGGCGGTGAGCGGGACCAGGGCGAGCAGGGCGACCGGCGCGACGGCCGGCAGCGGTACGCCCATGCCGAGGTCGGCGGCGAGCGCGGGCCCGGCGATGTCGTTGCGCAGGACCAGGAAGACCAGCAGGGTGAGCACGCTGCCGAGGGTGCAGGCGAGCACGACCTCACCGGCGATCAGGGTGCGGATCCGGCCGGAGCCGGCTCCGGCAGCGCGCAGGCCGGTGATCCGTTCGGGCCGCTGGGCGGGTACGGCGCGGGCGGAGACGGCCGCGAACCAGGCGACGGCGGCGAGCGGGGGCAGGCACCAGAGCAGTCGCACAAGCGCGTCCTCGCCGCCGAGCGGGTCGCTCATCGCCCGGCCGAGGGAGCGCAGCAGGAAGGCGGAGACCACGGCGGCGGCCAGCACGGTGAGCAGCCAGCGGCCGAGGTCGGGCACCCGGTAGCCCCGGGCCAGACGGAGATAGAACACGTCGACTCTTTCAGCGGCTGGGCGTCGTCAGCGGCGGGTGGCCGAGACGGCGGACGCGCCGGCCGCCCCCGGGACGGCGGGGCCGCGCGGGACGGGGGCGGCGGGGGCGGTGAGCCGTCCGTCGACGAGGGCGACGGCGCGGTCCGCGAACCGGACGAGCTCGGGGTCGTGAGTGGCCAGGACGAGGGTGAGCTGGTGCGACCGGGCCGCGCTGGTCAGTATCCGCAGGACCTGGTCGGAGGTCTCGCGGTGGAGCGGGGCGGTGGGGTCGTCGGCGAAGACGACGGGCGGCAGCGGGGCGAGGGCGCGGGCGACGGCGATCCGCTGGCGCTGGCTCTGGAGCAGCCGGTCGGGGCGCTGCCGGGCGACCTCGCCGACGTCGAGGCGTTCCAGCCATTCGTCGGCGGCGGTGTAGGCGGCCTTGTTGCCGGCGCCGGCGAGCAGCAGCGGCAGGGCGACGTTCTCCCGGGCGGTCAGCTCGGGCACCAGGTGGGGTTCGGAGCCGACGAAGCCGAAGCGGTCGCGGCGCAGCCGTTCGCGTCCGGCCCGGCCGAGGGTGTGGACGGGCGCGCTGTTGAACCAGACCTCGCCCTCGTCGACGGTGAGGAGGGCGGAGAGGCAGCCGAGGAGGGTGCTCTTGCCGGAGCCGCGCGGGCCGGTGACGGCGAGCACTTCGCCCTCGCGGACGCCGATCGAGATGCCCCGTAGGGCGGGGGTGCCGTGATGGGACTTGACGATCCCCCGGGCCCACAGCACGTCGTTGTCAGGCGGTGCCGCTGACATGAGGTTCCATCCTGGGTGGCCGCAGGGATATGACAGTCGTCAGATTAGAACGACTGGGGCCTGGTGCGGTTGCGGCGCTCTGGTCCATCGCGGGCAAATCACCCGCAATCAGGCATGTTTGATCGGCTGTCCGCGCCGGAAAACGCCGAAGGGCGGTCCCGGGGGAGTGGGACCGCCCTTCGGCGGAGGGTGGGGAAGGAGGATCAGGGGGTCAGATCTTCGCCCACGCGTCGGTGAGGCTGGTCCGCAGGATCTGCTCGATCTCGTCGAAGGTCGACTGGTTGGAGATCAGCGGCGGGGCCAGCTGGATGACCGGGTCGCCACGGTCGTCGGCGCGGCAGTACAGGCCGTTGTCGAAGAGGGCCTTCGACAGGAAGCCGTAGAGGACGCGCTCGACCTCGTCGTCGTTGAACGACTCCTTGGTGACCTTGTCCTTCACGAGCTCGATGCCGTAGAAGTACCCGTTGCCGCGGACGTCGCCGACGATCGGCAGGTCGCGCAGCTTGTTCAGGGTGCCCAGGAACGCGGCCTCGTTGTCGAGGACGTTCTGGTTCAGGCCCTCGCGCTCGAAGATGTCGAGGTTGGCCAGCGCCACCGCGGAGGAGACCGGGTGGCCGCCGAAGGTGTAGCCGTGCAGGAAGGTGTTGTCGCCCTTGTAGAACGGCTCGGCGAGGCGGTCCGAGATGATCGTGGCGCCGATCGGGGAGTAGCCCGAGGTCATGCCCTTGGCGCAGGTGATCATGTCGGGCTGGTAGCCGAACTTGTCGGCGCCGAACATGGTGCCCAGGCGGCCGAAGGCGCAGATGACCTCGTCCGAGACCAGCAGCACGTCGTGGCGGTCGCAGATCTCGCGCAGGCGCTGGAAGTACCCGGGCGGCGGCGGGAAGCAGCCACCGGCGTTCTGCACCGGCTCGACGAAGACGGCGGCGACGGTCTCGGCGCCCTCGTTGAGGATGGCCACCTCGATCTCGTCGGCGCACCAGCGGCCGTAGGCCTCGGGGTCGACCGTGCCGTCCGGGCCTTCGAGGAAGGCGGGGGCGCGGTAGATGTTGGTGTTCGGGGCCTTGTGGGTGCCCGGCACCAGCGGCTCGAACGGGGCCTTCAGGCCCGGCAGGCCGGTGATCGACAGGGCGCCCTGCGGGGTGCCGTGGTAGGCGACGGCGCGCGAGATGACCTTGTACTTGGTCGGCTTGCCGGTCAGCTTGAAGTACTGCTTGGCGAGCTTCCAGGCGGTCTCGACGGCCTCGCCGCCACCGGTGGAGAAGAAGACCTTGTTCAGGTCGCCCGGGGCGTAGTTGGCCAGGCGCTCGGCCAGCTCGACGGCCTTCGGGTGGGCGTAGCTCCACACCGGGAAGAAGGCGAGCTCCTTGGCCTGCTTGGCGGCGGCCTCGGCCAGCTCCTCGCGGCCGTGGCCGGCCTGGACGACGAACAGGCCGGCGAGGCCGTCGAGGTACTTGCGTCCCTTGTCGTCCCAGACGTAGGTGCCTTCGCCCTTGACGATCGTCGGCACGGGGGAGTTCTCGTACGACGACATGCGGGTGAAGTGCATCCACAGGTGGTCGTAGGCGGTCTTGGAAAGGTCCTTCTGCGCCGGGTCGGCTGTCATCGGGTGCCCCAGGTGTAGGTCTGTTTCCGGAGCTTCAGGTAGACGAAGCTCTCGGTGCTCCGCACGCCGGGAAGCGCGCGGATGCGCTTGTTGATCAGTTCGAGCAGGTGCTCGTCGTCCTCGCAGACCAGTTCGGCCAGGAGGTCGAACGAGCCTGCGGTGCAGACGACGTAGTCGACCTCGTCGAGGGCGGCCAGCGCGTCGGCGACGGGCTCGATGTCGCCCTCGACCCGGATGCCGACCATCGCCTGGCGGGTGAAGCCGACGGTGAGCGGGTCCGTGACGGCGACGATCTGCATCACGCCCTGGTCGAGCAGCTTCTGGACGCGCTGGCGCACGGCCGCCTCGGACAGGCCGACGGCCTTGCCGATGGCGGCGTACGGCCGGCGTCCGTCCTCCTGGAGCTGCTCGATGATCGCCTTGGAGGCGGCATCGAGGGGAACGCTCGCGTTCCGGTCGCGGTTGGCCACGCCGCCACTGTGCCTGATCGTTCTCCTGTTCGCAAGCGAGGAATCTGCTGATTTCGTCGTGATCTTGGAATCCGCGTACGGATTTCATCGCCTACGCGTACCGCACCTGTCGATACCAGCAGTCATGCGGCTACCCTGGCACGGTACGCGCGCAGCCCCGCAGCGCAGCGCGCGTTCCCCCAAACCAGTGGACCGCGCCGTCCAGGGCCCGGCCACCCGACACCCTTCGCGCGCCGGACCCGCCGACGTACCATGGCGCCGGAATCTGCAACGCCGCAGGCCCAGACCGAGGAGAGACCCCGTGAGCGACCTTCGCACGCTGCGCAACTACATCAACGGTGAGTTCGTCGACGCGGCGGACGGCCGGACGCTCGACATCGTCGACCCCACCACCGGTGAGGTCTACGCGACGTCCCCGCTGTCCGGTGCCTCCGACGTGGACGCCGCCATGGCCTCGGCCGCCGCCGCCTTCCCGGCCTGGCGCGACGCCACCCCGAGCACCCGCCAGAAGCTGCTGCTCAAGATCGCCGACGCGGTCGAGGCCCGGGCCGACGAGCTCGTCGAGGCGGAGGTCCGCAACACGGGCAAGCCGCGCGGGCTGACCCTCTCGGAGGAGATCGGTCCGATGGTGGACCAGATCCGCTTCTTCGCCGGTGCCGCCCGCATGCTGGAGGGCAAGGCCGCCGGGGAGTACATGGACGGGATGACCTCGATCGTCCGCCGCGAGCCGGTCGGCGTCTGTGCCCAGGTCGCGCCGTGGAACTACCCGATGATGATGGCCGTCTGGAAGTTCGCCCCGGCCATCGCCGCGGGCAACACCGTCGTCCTGAAGCCCTCGGACACCACCCCGGCCTCCACCGTCCTGCTCGCCGAGATCATCGGCGGCGTCCTCAAGGACCTGGAGCTGCCGGCCGGCGTCTTCAACGTGATCTGCGGCGACCGCGAGTCCGGCCGGCTGATGGTCGAGCACAAGACCCCGGCGATGGCCTCCATCACCGGTTCGGTCCGGGCCGGCATCCAGGTCGCCGAGTCCGCCTCCAAGGACGTCAAGCGCGTCCACCTGGAGCTGGGCGGCAAGGCCCCGGTCGTGGTCTTCGAGGACGCCGACATCGCCGAGGCCGTCGAGGGCATCTCGGTCGCGGGCTACTTCAACGCCGGCCAGGACTGCACCGCCGCCACCCGCGTGCTGGTGCACGAGTCGATCCACGACGCCTTCGTCGAGGCGCTGGCCAAGGCCGCGGCCGAGACCAAGACCGGCGGCGTGGACGACGAGGACGTGCTGTACGGCCCGCTGAACAACGCCAACCAGCTGAAGCAGGTGGCCGGCTTCATCGAGCGGCTGCCCGCCCACGCCAAGGTCGAGGCCGGTGGCCACCAGGTCGGCGAGAAGGGCTACTTCTACGCCCCGACCGTCGTCTCCGGCCTGCGGCAGGACGACGAGATCATCCAGAACGAGGTCTTCGGCCCGGTCATCACCGTGCAGAAGTTCACCGACGAGGACCAGGCCGTCGACTACGCCAACGGCGTCGACTTCGCGCTGGCCTCCTCGGTGTGGACCAAGGACCACGCCCGCGCCATGCGGATGTCGCGCCGCCTGGACTTCGGCTGCGTCTGGATCAACACCCACATCCCGCTGGTCGCCGAGATGCCGCACGGTGGCTTCAAGAAGTCCGGCTACGGCAAGGACCTCTCCGCGTACGGCTTCGAGGACTACACCCGGGTGAAGCACGTCATGACCGCGATCTAGCGGGTCGTGACGGTCGAGCGCTGTATGACCGCGATCTAGCGGGTCGTGACGGTCGAGCGCTGTATGACTGCGATCTGATCGAAGGTCCATCGTGTGAACTGACAATGGGCCCGGGTCCTTTCGACCCGGGCCCGGTGTCTTTGCATCCTGTCGGCCGTTCGCGTGACCGGCTGACAAGATGAAACTGCACTTCGGGGCCGCGACTCCCTAGCCTTACCGGCATGAGCATCCCCACCGCTGACTCAGCCGCCGGCCAGGCGGTCAAGGCCGCCGACCGCGCGCACGTCTTCCACTCGTGGTCCGCCCAGGCGCTGATCGACCCCCTCGCGGTGGCCGGCGCCGAGGGCTCGTACTTCTGGGACTACGACGGCAACCGCTACCTCGACTTCTCCTCGCAGCTGGTCAACACCAACATCGGTCACCAGCACCCGAAGGTGGTCGCCGCGATCCAGGAGCAGGCGGCGAAGCTCTGCACCATCGCCCCCGGTTTCGCGGTCGAGGCGCGCAGCGAGGCCGCCCGGCTGATCGCCGAGCGCACCCCCGGCGACCTCGACAAGATCTTCTTCACCAACGGCGGCGCCGAGGCGGTCGAGAACGCCGTCCGGCTGGCCCGGCTGCACACCGGCCGGCAGAAGGTCATGTCCGCCTACCGCTCGTACCACGGCGCCACCGCCAACGCGATCGCCCTCACCGGCGATCCGCGCCGCTGGGCCAACGAGACCGGCGTCTCCGGCGTGGTGCACTTCTGGGGCCCGTACGCCTACCGCTCCAACTTCCACGCCGAGAACGAGGCGCAGGAGTGCGAGCGCGCGCTGGAGCACCTGGAGCAGGTGATCGCCTTCGAGGGCCCCGGGACGATCGCCGCGATCATCCTGGAGACCGTGGTCGGCACCGCGGGCATCCTGATCCCGCCGGCGGGCTACCTGGCCGGGGTGCGGGAGATCTGCGACCGCTTCGGCATCGTGTTCATCCTCGACGAGGTGATGGCCGGCTTCGGCCGCACCGGCGAGTGGTTCGCCGCCGACCACTGGGGTGCCACCCCGGACCTGCTGACCTTCGCCAAGGGCGTCAACTCGGGCTACGTCCCGCTGGGCGGCGTGGCGATCAGCGCCGAGATCGCCGCCACCTTCGCCGAGCGGGCGTTCCCGGGCGGGCTCACCTACTCCGGCCACCCGCTGGCCTGCGCCTCGGCCGTCGCCACCATCACCGCCATGGCGGAGGAGGGCATCGTCGAGAACGCCAGGCACATCGGCGAGACCGTGCTCGGCCCCGGCCTGCGGGAGCTGGCCGAGCGGCACCCCTCGATCGGCGAGGTCCGCGGCCTCGGCGTGTTCTGGGCGCTCGACCTGGTGAAGGACCGCGGGACCCGCGAGCCGCTGGTCCCGTACAACGCGGCCGGCGCCGCCAACGCGCCGATGGCCGAGCTGGCGGCCGCCTGCAAGCAGCGCGGGCTCTGGCCGTTCGTCAACATGAACCGCCTCCACGTCGTCCCGCCGTGCACCGTCACCGAGGAGGAGGCCAAGACCGGTCTCGCGGTGCTCGACGAAGTGCTGTCGCTCGCCGACGCGCACACCGTCTGACGTACCGACCGGACGGCCCCGGGTGTCGCGCACGCCCGGGGCCGTCCCACGCTCCGGAGGCCTCCCCCATGCCCAGCAGCACCACCCCGACCCGCCCCCACAACTCCCGTACGATCCGCCGGCGTTCGGTGCTCGGCGGGGCCGCGCTGCTCGGCGCCGGCACGCTGACCGGCTGCGGCATCCCGTCCGCGTACGTCGCCGAGGACCGCCGCTCGGTCCAGGACCGCTCGGACCGCGAGCAGCGGCTCGCCTTCTCCAACTGGACCCAGTACATCGATACCGACGACCAGGGGCACCGGCCGACCCTGGACGCCTTCACCGAGCGGACCGGCATCGCGGTCACCTACACCGAGGACATCAACGACAACGACGAGTTCTTCGGCAAGATCAGCCCGGTGCTCACCCAGGGCGCGGACCCCGGCCGGGACCTCATGGTGGTCAGCGACTGGATGGCCGGCCGGTACGTCTCGCTCGGCTGGGTGCAGGCCATGGACCGGGCCAACATGCCCAACGTCACCGCCAACCTGGACCCGCAGCTCGCCGACCCGGCCTTCGACCCCGGGCGTCGGCGCAGCGTGCCCTGGCAGTCCGGGATCACCGGCATCGCGTACAACCGCAAGGCGCTCGGCCGGGAGCTGAAGTCGACCGCGGACCTCTGGGCACCGGACCTCAAGGGCCGGGTCACCCTGTTCGCCGGGCTGGACGAGGCGCTCGGGCTGCTGATGCTCGCCCAGGGCGCGGACGTCTCCCGGTTCGGCGAGGACGACGCGCACCGGGCGATGGACACCGTGCAGAAGATGGTCGACACCGGCCACATCCGGCGCTTCACCGGCAACGACTACACCAGCGACCTCGCCTCCGGCGCCGCCGTCGCCTGCCAGGCCTACTCCGGCGACGCCGTCCAACTGACCGCCCAGAACCCGGACATCGAGTTCGTGGTGCCGCAGGAGGGCGGCGAGCTGTGGGCGGAGAGCCTGATGGTCCCCAACCGGGCCCGGCACAAGCGCAACGCCGAGCTGCTGATCGACCACTACTACCAGCCCGAGGTGGCCGCCGAACTCGCCGCGTTCGTCCAGTACATCTGCCCGGTGCCGGCCGCCCGCGAGGTGCTGGCGGCCAGCGGCGACAAGGAGAAGGCCGAACTGGCGGAGAACCCGCTGCTCTTCCCGACCGACGAGATGCGCGCCCGGCTGCACACCATGCGCGACGTCACCTCGGCGGAGCGGCCCGAACTGCACAAGGTCTGGGGGCGCATCACCGGCGTGTAGGCCACCGGCGTGCAGCGATCAGCGGCGGACGGCGTCCAGCGCGAGCAGCGCCACGTGCAGGGAGAGGCAGGACTCCACCTGGTCGAGGTCGACGCCGAGGATCCGCTCGACCTTGTGCAGGCGGTCGTAGAAGGACGGCCGGGACAGGTGCGCGGCGTCGGCCGCCGCCGACTTGTTCCGGCCCTGCTCCAGGTAGATCCGCAGCATCTGCACCAACTGGCCGTTGTGCTCGGCGTCGTGGGCCAGTAGAGGGCCCAGCTCCCGCTCCACGTAGGTCTGCAGCCGGGCGTCGTCGCGCAGCAGGTGGAGCAGGCCGCGCAGCCGGACGTCCGGCAGCCGGTAGTACGAGGCGGCCCGGCCGCCGGGCGCGTCGTGCAGGGCCGCGTCGGCGACCTGGGTGGCCTCCAGCAGGGTGCGCCGGGCGTCCCGGACGGAGCCGACCGAGGAGCCGACCGCGACCACCGGGGCCGGTGCGGCGGCGGCGTCGTCCCGGCCGGCCTCGGCCGACATCCGGCGCAGCGTGGCCGAGAAGGCGTCCAGGGCGGCGTGCTCGTCCTGCTGGGTGCCGAGCGTGATCAGCACGCCGACGCCCTCGTCGTCCAGCGCGCCGACCAGGGCGGAGAGCCGGCAGGCCCGGACGGCTCCGGCGGCGAGCTCGGTGAAGTCGCGCAGCCGGGCCTGCGCCTCCAGGGCGGCCGGGATCGGGCCGCGCCGCTGCCGCAGCACCACCCCGACCAGCCGGCGGCCCTCCAGCGGGACGCCGAGCGCCTGGGCGCGCAGGGCCACTTCGGAGACGGTCAGCGCGTGGGTGAGGATGCCGGACAGCAGGGTGCGGTGGGTCTGCCGTTCCAGGCTCTCCCGGTCGCGCACCACCAGCCGGTTGAGCGCCAGCGCGGAGGCGCCGCGCTCCAGCAGCATGGTGTGCGGGTGGGCCTCGTCCTCGGGCAGCGGGCCCGGATCCTGCACCAGCACCAGCCGGCCCCAGTCCTGGCCGCGGGCGCCGACCGTGGTCACCAGCCAGCCGCTGCGCGGGTCGTGCCCGGTGCGGCCGGGCGGGCGGACCCCGCGGGAGCGGCGCTCCCAGTCCTCCAGCAGTTCGACCTCCGGGCGGCCGGCGGTGTCGTGGGCGAGTACCTGGTGCGCGAGGTTCTCCAGGACGACCGGCGCGCCCGCCATCCGGGCCACCTGGCGGATCACCTCGGGCGGCTCGGCGCCCTCCACCACCAGCTCGTTGAACACCTGGTGGACGGCCTCGGAGACGCGCAGCTGCTCCAGCTGGGCGTTGACCACCAGCGCGTGCACGGCCTCGGTGACGGCGACGAAGCGCAGCTCTCGGCGGAGCGTGATCAGCGGCAGGCCGCGTTGTTCGGCGGCGTGCACCAGGGCGCGGGGCAGCGAGTCGAAGTAGCGCCGGCCGTATTCGACGACCAGTCCGGCGACCCCCACCTCGTCCAGTTCGCGGACGTAGCGGGCCAGGCCCTCGCGGTCGTCGGGCAACGCGATGCCGGTGGTGAGCACCAGTTCGCCGCCCTGGAGCATTCCGGCGACGTCGGGCAGTTCGCTCACGTGGACCCAGCGGACGGGTCGCTCCAGGTGGTCGGCGCCGGCGACGACCTGGGGCAGGCCGCGCCGCATCACCTCCAGGTCGAGCACGCGGGCGACGGTGGGGAGCATCGCGGGCCTCCAGGGCCTTGGGGGACCAGAGTGTCAGGTAAATCATCCATCGCGGCGACGACCTGTCGCCCTCGGTGAACCCTTGCACCTTGTAAGGCCCTACCTGCCGAGGTTGTCGCAGTGACCCTTGTCACGCCGGGGCGGCAGCGGGCATGGTCAGCGGGTCGGCTGTGGCGAAAAACAGACCTCACGCCGGAATCCATCGCGTTGCCGGAATGCAACAGCGGAATCCCTTGTCCGGAGTCCGCCGGACTGCCAGGATCGCGCAACCCCGGTGATCGACCGGTCGGATTCCCCCACCGCACAACCGTGAGAATCGCCGTGGCAGTCGACCCACCGGCACTTGGAGGAACCAGATGGACCTGACCGACTTCGGCGCGGGCGCGCAGTACATCGCGGGCCGTCAGACCCGGGGGAGCGGCGAGCCCTTCCAGGTCGTCAACCCCGCGGACGGCAGCGTGGTCGAGCAGGTCGCCCTGGCCACCACCGGCGAGGTCGACGCGGCCGTGGCCGCCGCGAAGGCGGCTCTGCCCGGCTGGTCCCGCGCCACCCCCGGTGCCCGCTCCGAGGCGCTGACCGCGCTGGCCGCCGTGCTGGCCTCGGCGAGCGCCGACCTCGCCCGGGTGGAGACCGCGCAGACCGGCAAGCCGGTCAAGCTGGCCACCGAGTTCGACGTCCCCGGCACCATCGACAACGTGGCGTTCTTCGCCGGCGCCGCCCGCAACCTGGAGGGCAAGGCGGCCGGCGAGTACTCCGGCGACCACACCTCCTACGTGCGCCGCGAGGCGATCGGCGTGGTCGGTTCGATCTCGCCGTGGAACTACCCGCTGCAGATGGCCGCCTGGAAGATCCTGCCGGCGATCGCGGCGGGCAACACCATCGTGCTCAAGCCGTCCGAGCTGACCCCGCTCACCTCGCTGATGTTCGCCCGGGCCTGCACCGAGGCGGGCATCCCGGACGGCGTGGTCAACGTGGTCACCGGCGCCGGCCGCACCACCGGCGAGCACCTGGTCGCGCACCCGGACGTCGCCATGGTGTCCTTCACCGGCTCCACCCCGGTCGGCCGCAGGGTCGCCGAACTCGCCACCGGGAGCGTCAAGCGCACCCACCTGGAGCTCGGCGGCAAGGCTCCGTTCGTGGTCTTCGACGACGCCGACCTCGACGCCGCGGTGCACGGCGCGGTCGCCGCCTCGCTGATCAACGGCGGCCAGGACTGCACCGCCGCCACCCGCGCGTACGTCCAGCGCCCGCTGTACGACGCGTTCGTGGCCGGCGTGGCCGAGCTGTACGCCGCGATCCGGATCGGCGACCCGCTCGACCCGCACACCGACCTCGGCCCGCTGGTCTCGTACACCCACCGGGACCGGGTGGCCGGCTTCGTCGAACGCGCCCGCTCGTACGCCACCGTGGTCACCGGCGGCCGCGCGCCGGAGAAGGGCCACGACGGCACCGACCTCACCCGCGGCGCGTACTACGCGCCCACCCTGATCACCGGCGCCGCCCAGGACAGCGAGGTGGTCCAGGGCGAGATCTTCGGCCCGGTGCTGGTCGTGCTGCCCTTCGACACCGACGACGAGGGCCTGCGGCTGGCCAACGACACCCCCTACGGCCTGGCCGCCTCCGCCTGGACGGGCAACGTGCACCGCTCGCTGCGCGCCACCCGGGAGATCGCGGCCGGGTGCGTCTGGGTCAACGACCACATCCCGATCATCAGCGAGATGCCGCACGGCGGCTACAAGGCGTCCGGTTACGGCAAGGACATGTCCCAGTACTCGCTGGACGAGTACACCCAGGTCAAGCACGTCATGTTCGACACCACCGCGGTGGCCCGCAAGGACTGGCACCGCACCGTCTTCGGAGACAGATAACCCCTGCCCAGGGGCGCCGCCCCCAGGGCGCCCCGATTCGACCTCTTACCCCCAGGAGGCCCGTTCCATGGCGTTCAACGAGTTCACCGACGGTCTGCCCGAACCGGTCCGCAAGGCCTGGGAACGCAGCCTGACCAGCGGCCGGGCCGCGATCGGCCGCCGCACCCTGCTGCGGGCCGCCGCGCTGACCGCCGGTGCGGGCACGCTGGCCGCCTGCGGGATCCCGGCGGCCAGGACCGCCGGCGGCGACTCGACCGCCAACGCCGCCAAGGACCTCTCGGACACCGAGAAGGTGGTCAACTTCTCCAACTGGCCGCTGTACATCGACACCGACGAGAAGGACAAGCAGAAGCACGGCACCCTGGACGCCTTCACCGCGGCCACCGGCGTCAAGGTCAGGTACAACGAGGACGTCAACGACAACGTCGAGTTCTTCGGCAAGGTCAAGCCGCAGCTCGCGGCCGGCCAGGACACCGGCCGCGACCTGATGGTCCTCACCGACTGGATGGCCGCCCGGCTGATCCGGCTCGGCTGGGCGCAGAAGCTCAACCCGGCGAACGTCACCACCGCGATCACCACCATCGACTCCCGCTTCCGCGCCCCCGACTGGGACCCGGGCCGGCTGTACTCCTACCCGTGGGCCGGCATCCAGGTCGTCATCGCCTACAACAAGAAGGCGACCAAGGGGAAGGAGGTCACCAGCGTCTCCCAACTGCTGGACGACCCCGACCTCAAGGGCCGGGTCACCTTCCTCTCCGAGATGCGCGACAGCATCGGGATCACCCTGCTGGACCTGGGCAAGGACCCGGCGAAGTTCACCGCCGACGACTACGACGCCGCCGTCGCCCGGTTGCAGAAGGGCGTCGACAGCAAGCAGATCCGCCGCTTCACCGGCAACGACTACGGCCAGGAGCTGTCCTCCGGCGACATCGCGGCCTGCGTCGCCTGGGGCGGCGACCTGATCCAACTGCGCGCCGACAACCCGGACATCGAGTTCGTCATCCCGGAGAAGGGCTACGTCTCCTCGACGGACAACATGCTGGTCCCGGCCCGGGCGCAGCACAAGGCGAACGCGGAAAAGCTGATCGACTTCTACTATCAGCCGAAGATCGCGGCGCAGCTGGTCGCGGGCATCGGCTTCGTCTCCGCCGTGACCGGGATGAAGGACGAACTCGCCACCCTCGCCCCGGACAGCGCGGCCAACCCGCTGGTCGTACCCACCCCCGAGATGGCGGCCAAGTCGCACGTGTTCCGCACCCTCACCGAGACCGAGGAGAGCGACTTCGAGCAGAAGTTCTCCAAGCTCATCGGCGCCTGACCCCCACGCGCGGCCCACTCCCGGCAGAGAACCCAGGAAGACACCCATGACAGACCAGCAGCGCGACGCGGCCGCCGGCGGCGACGTCCGCCTCACCGGCATCGGCAAGACCTACGGCGCCTTCACCGCCGTCCACCCGCTCGACCTCACCGTCCCGCAGGGCTCCTTCTTCGCCCTGCTCGGCGCCTCCGGCTGCGGCAAGACCACCACCCTGCGCATGATCGCGGGCCTGGAGGAGCCCACCAGCGGCACCGTCCTGATCGGCGGCCAGGACGTCACCGCCCTGCCCCCGTACAAGCGGCCGGTGAACACCGTCTTCCAGAGCTACGCGCTCTTCCCGCACCTCGACATCTTCGAGAACGTCGCCTTCGGCCTGCGCCGCCGCGGCCGCAAGGACGTCAAGAAGCAGGTCGAGGACATGCTGGAGCTGGTCGAACTCGGCCAGTACGCCCGGCGCAAGCCGCACCAGCTCTCCGGCGGCCAGCAGCAGCGCGTCGCCGTCGCCCGCGCCCTGATCAACCACCCCCAGGTGCTGCTCCTCGACGAGCCGCTCGGCGCGCTCGACCTCAAGCTGCGCCGCCAGATGCAGCTGGAGCTCAAGCGGATCCAGACCGAGGTCGGCATCACCTTCGTGCACGTCACCCACGACCAGGAGGAGGCCATGACGATGGCCGACACCATCGCGGTGATGAACGGCGGCCGGGTCGAGCAACTCGGCGCCCCCGCCGAGCTGTACGAGAACCCCGCCACCACCTTCGTGGCCAACTTCCTCGGCCAGTCCAACCTGCTGCCCGCCGAGGTCACCGGCGCCGACGGCGGCGACCTGCTGCTCAGCGCGGCCGGCGTGCGCCTCGCCGTGCCCAAGGCGCGCTGCGCCACCGAGGCCAGGCAGGTCCACCTGGGCGTGCGCCCGGAGAAGATCACCATCGCGCACGCCTCCGCCGAGGTCGCCGACGGTCGCAACCGGCTGGCCGGCACCGTCCTCGACTCCAGCTTCATCGGCGTCTCCACCCAGTACGTGGTGCGCACCGACGGCGGCCAGGAGGTCACCGTCTTCGAGCAGAACATGGAGCGCGACGCCCGGATCGTCCCCGGCGCGCCCGTCCTGCTGCACTGGAACCCGGCGCACTCCTTCGCCCTGGACGCCGCACAGGCGATCGACGCGGGCACCGCGGAGGAGGCCGCATGACCACCACCACCCCGGCCGCCCCGTCACAGGTCATACCGCTCGCGGACCCGGCGCGGAAGCCGAAGCGCAAGCTCACCGCGTACTGGCTGCTGCTGCCCGGCATCGCCTGGCTCGTCGTCTTCTTCGCCGTCCCGATGGTCTACCAGGCGTCCACCTCGCTGCAGACCGGCTCGCTCGAAGCGGGCTTCAAGGTCACCTGGCACCTCGCGACGTACTGGGACGCCCTGGTCGAGTACAAGTGGCACTTCGTCCGCTCGTTCTCCTACGCGGGCATCGCCACCGTGCTCTGCCTGGCGGTCGGCTACCCGCTCGCGTACACGATCGCCTTCAAGGCCAGCAAGCGCTGGCGCAACGTCATCCTGATCCTGGTCATCGCGCCGTTCTTCACCAGCTTCCTGATCCGCACGCTGGCCTGGAAGACCATCCTGTCCGACGGCGGGCCGGTGGTCGGGGTGCTCAACACCCTGCACGTCCTGGACGTCACCAACGCGCTCGGCCTCACCTCCGGCGACCGGGTGCTCGCCACGCCGCTCGCCGTGGTCTGCGGCCTCACCTACAACTTCCTGCCGTTCATGATCCTGCCGCTGTACACCTCGCTGGAGCGGATCGACCCCCGCCTGCACGAGGCGGCCGGCGACCTGTACGCCCGGCCGTTCACCACCTTCCGCAAGGTCACCTTCCCGATCTCGCTGCCCGGCGTGGTCGCCGGCACCCTGCTCACCTTCATCCCGGCCTCCGGCGACTACATCAACGCCCAGCTGCTGGGCTCGCCGAGCGAGCAGATGGTCGGCAACGGCATCCAGAAGCAGTTCCTGAACGTGCTCGACTACCCCACGGCTGCCGCACTGAGCTTCATCCTGATGGCCCTGATCCTGGGCATGGTGACGGTCTACATGCGCAAGGCCGGGACGGAGGAACTGGTCTGATGTCCCGGATTACCAAGTGGATACGCGCCCACCTGGTGGTGCTGGCCGGCCTGCTGGCCCTCGCCTACCTGGTGCTGCCCAACCTGGTCGTGCTCGCCTTCTCGTTCAACAAGCCGGTCGGCAAGTTCAACTACGAGTGGAACGAGTTCTCCACCGACGCCTGGACCAACCCCTGCGGCGTGGCCGACATGTGCCAGTCGCTCTCGCTCAGCCTGCAGATCGCGGTGCTCGCCACCATCGGCGCCACCGTGCTCGGCACCATGGTCGCCTTCGCGCTGGCCCGCTACCGCTTCCGCGGCCGCTCGGCCACCACCGCGATGATCTTCCTGCCGATGGCCATGCCCGAGGTGGTCATGGCCGCCTCGCTCGGGACGCTGTTCCTCAACATGCGCATCCCGTTCGGCTTCACCACCATCCTCATCGCGCACATCATGTTCTGCCTCAGCTTCGTGGTGACGGCCGTCAAGGCCCGCGTGATGAGCATGGACCCGAGGCTCGAACAGGCCGCCCAGGACCTCTACGCGACCCCCGTCCAGACCTTCCTGCGGGTCACCCTGCCGCTGGCCGCCCCCGGCATCGCGGCGGGAGCGCTGCTCAGCTTCGCGCTCTCCTTCGACGACTTCATCATCACCCAGTTCAACTCGGGCCCGACCACGGTCACCTTCCCGATGTTCGTCTGGGGCGCGTCGCAGCGCGGCATCCCGGTGCAGGTGAACGTCATCGGCACCGCGATGTTCATCGCCGCCGTCGCGCTGACCGTCGGCGGCCAGTGGCTGGGCAACCGCCGGAAGGCCACCGCCTGACGTACGGTCGGGAGTGGTGGCCGAACAAACCATCGCCTAAGTACAGAAAGTGGCTGATAATGCATGGACTCCGCCCGCGCACTCAGTGACGCCAGGCCCACTCCCTTCTGGCTGGAGGACCCGGGCCGGCCGGCGGCACTGCCCGCCCTGGTCGGTGACACCACCTGCGACCTGCTGGTCGTCGGCGGCGGCTACTCCGGCCTGTGGACCGCCCTCATCGCCAAGGAGCGCGACCCCTCGCTGGACGTCGTGCTGGTCGAGGGCAACGAGGTCGGGTGGGCCGCGTCCGGGCGCAACGGCGGATTCTGCGCGGCCAGCCTCACCCACGGCTTCGGCAACGGCCTGCAACGCTGGCCCGCCGAACTCGCCCAGCTGGAACGCCTCGGTGCCGCCAACCTGGACGGCATCGAGGCCACCCTCAAGCGCTACGGCATCGACGCCGAGTGGGAGCGCACCGGCGAGATCGACGTCGCCACCCAGCCGCACCAGGTCGAGGAACTCCACGAGATCGCCGAGGCCGTCGCCCGGTACGGCTTCGACATCACCGTCCTGGACGCCGACGAACTGCGCGCCGAGGTCGACTCGCCGACCTTCCTCGGCGGCCTCTGGGACAAGGAGGGCGTGGCGATGGTCCACCCCGCCAAGCTCGCCTGGGGCCTGCGGGACGCCTGCCTCGGCCAGGGCGTGCGGATCTTCGAGCACACCCGGGCCACCGACCTGCGGGAGTACGGCAGCGGCATGGCCGTCCGCACCCCGTACGGACGGGTCTTCGCCCGGCGCGTCGCACTCGGTACCAACGTGTTCCCGTCGCTGGTCAAGAGGGTCCGGCCGTACGTCGTACCGGTGTACGACTACGCGCTGATGACCGAGCCGCTCAGCGACGAGCAGCTCGCCGCGATCGGCTGGCGCGGCCGGCAGGGACTCGGCGACAGCGCCAACAAGTTCCACTACTTCCGGCTCTCCGCCGACAACCGGATCCTGTGGGGCGGCTACGACGCCGTCTACCACTACGGCGGCCACGTCCGGCACGAGTACGACCAGCGGCCGGAGACCTTCCGCACGCTGGCGAACCACTTCTTCCGCTGCTTCCCGCAGCTGGAGGGCCTGCGGTTCACCCACGCCTGGGGCGGCGCCATCGACACCTGCAGCCGGTTCTCGGCGTTCTTCGACACCGCCTACCGGGGCAAGGTCGCGTACGCGGCCGGGTACACCGGGCTCGGCGTCGGCGCGACGCGCTTCGGCGCCGAGGTGATGCTCGACCTGCTGTCCGGCGAGCGCACCGAGCGCACCTCGCTGGACATGGTGCGCAGCAAGCCGATGCCGTTCCCGCCCGAGCCGGTGCGCTGGGCCGGGATCGAGATCACCACCCGCTCGCTGGAGCGCGCGGACCGCAACGGCGGCCACCGCAACCTCTGGCTGCGCACGCTCGACCGCATGGGGCTCGGCTTCGACAGCTGACCTCGCTGTCTGTGCTGGCCGTGCTCGCCGTATTAGCCGTGCTCGCCGTGCCATCCGTGTCATCCGCGTTATCCGCGTTATCCGTGTAAGAGAGACCCGCCGTCCGCCTCTCCTTGGTGACGGCGGGTCTCGGTTTCCCCGCCGCGTCCTGACCAGGACGACCCGACCGGAACCAGCGGCAAGAAGCGGGGACAGACATGGGGACAGGCATGGAGAGCACCGGACTGCACTGGCTCGCCCAGGTGACACCGGACCCGGAGGCCTTCCGGGAGCAATGGGAGCGCACCGGGCTGGGGCTGATGCTGCTGCCGGCCGGCCGCCGCTGGGACGTCCTCTCCGTCCCCGGACGGCTCGGGCGCCCGGCCCTGGAGATCCTGGACACCGGCTCCTGCGGCCCCGTCCTCACCGACTTCGGGGACGAGCACGTCAGCTTCCTGGTCCCCGTCGGCACCGCCGCCCGCTGGATCGGCACGGGCGTGCGCGGCGCGGGGGAGGGCACCTGGATCATCGTCCCGCACCCCGGGCGCCGCAGCCGCGGGGTGCGCTGGCTGGTCCCGCCCGACGGCTCCGGACGGCTCAACGACCCGGTGCTGCTGGAACTCGCCCTGCACGAGGCCGCGGCCGGGCTCAGCGGCTGGTGATCCCCCGGGTCCGGGCTCCGGCCCCGGCCGGCGGTGGCGCGCGGGGCGGGCGGTCGCGTCAGACTGGAAACGTGACCACCGCCCCGGACGCCGTCGACGCGCCCCTTCGACCGGGCCCGGCCCAGCTGCGCCTCGCCGCAGAGGCGGCCCCCGTCTGCGACCGGTACGGGCTCGCCCTGGCCGGTGGGCACGCGCTGCGCGCCCACGGCGTCGCGGCCTGCCCGCAGGACGGACTCACCCTGGTGACCGGCGGGGCCGACCTGCCGGAGGTGGCCGCCGCGCTGGGCGAGGCCTACCGCGCGGCCGGCGGCGGGGTCGCCGAACGCCCGGGCACGCCGCGACTGGAGCAGCTCACCGTCCGGCTCGCGCTCGGTGGGCGGTCGCACTCGGTGGAGCTGCGGAAGGAGCCGCTGGCCCACCGGCCGGTGCGCTTCGACCTCGCCGCGCCCCCGTCCGGCGAGCCGGCGGCGGCGCTGTCGGCGGTCCTGCCGGTGGCGCTGCCAGTCGTCCTGCCGGTGGTCCTGCCGGTCGTCGCCCTGGAGGACGCCGCCGCGCTCACCACCGCGCTGCTGGTGGACCGCGGCATGCCGCGGGACCTGGTCGACGTGCACGCCCTCACCGACTGCTACCGGGAGGGCGAACTCCTCGTGCTGGCAGGCGAATTGGACGCGGACTTCCAGCCCGCGGTGCTCGCCGACCGGCTGGAGACGCTGGCTGAGGCGGCGGACGGCCGGTTCCGGGCCAGGGGTGTCGCGGCACGCGCGGTCGGCGGGTTGAAGCGGTGGGCGCTCGCCTGGGCCCAGGACCTGCGGCTGGACCTGCTGGAGACCCAGGAGGCGGCCGACGGTCTGCACGACCCGTACCTGGAGGACGAGGAGTCCTGAACGCGGGGTGGCGGCGCTTCGTCCTCCTGCGCCCGTCCTTGCGGGTCCGGCTTCACACGTTCGTGCTCTTTCACGCGTTCGGCCGAGCAACCGGACGACCTGTAAGGCTGAATCCGCGATCCCCGTCAGCCTGTTCGTTGAGGCCTGGCGCGGTGGCCACCAGACTGGAGACGAACGCGGTAGCCCCGTGAATCCCGTCGCCCGGCCCACTCGCGGGCGGCGCCAGACAGGACCGGCGGCAGGACGCCGCCCGGGACTTCGGAGGCAGACGGACTTGAGCAAGCACATCACTCACTGGATCGGCGGCGAGCCCGTCGCCACCGCCGGCGCGGCGCCCCGCCGCGGTGACATCTTCGACCCGGCCACCGGCCAGGTCGCCGGCCAGGTCGACTTCGCCGGGATCGCCGAGGTCGACCAGGCCGTGGCCGCCGCCGCCTCGGCCTTCGCCGAGTGGCGCACCGCCTCGGTCGCCAAGCGCACCACCGTGCTGTTCGCCTTCCGCGAGCTGCTGAACGCCCGCCGCGACGAGCTGGCCGCGATCATCGTGTCCGAGCACGGCAAGGTCCACTCCGATGCGCTCGGCGAGATCGCCCGCGGCCTGGAGGTCGTCGAGTACGCCTGCGGCATCCCGCAGCTCGTCAAGGGCGGCTTCACGGAGCAGGCGTCCACCGGCGTCGACGTCTACTCGATCCGCCAGCCGCTCGGCCCGGTCGCGATCATCTCGCCGTTCAACTTCCCGGCCATGGTGCCGATGTGGTTCTTCCCGCTCGCCATCGCGGCCGGCAACACCGTCGTCCTGAAGCCCTCGGAGAAGGACCCGTCCGCCGCCAACTTCCTCGCCGGACTGTGGAAGGAGGCCGGCCTGCCGGACGGCGTCTTCAACGTGGTCCACGGCGACAAGGCCGCCGTGGACCGCCTGCTGGAGCACCCGGACGTCAAGTCCGTCAGCTTCGTCGGCTCCACCCCGATCGCCCGCTACGTCTACGAGACCGGTACGCGCTACGGCAAGCGCGTGCAGGCCCTGGGCGGCGCCAAGAACCACATGCTGGTCCTGCCCGACGCCGACCTCGACCTGGCCGCCGACGCCGCCGTCAACGCGGGCTTCGGCGCGGCCGGCGAGCGCTGCATGGCCGTGTCCGTCCTGGTGGCGGTCGACCCGATCGGCGACGAGCTGGTCGACAAGATCAAGCAGCGGATCGCCACCCTGAAGGTCGGCCCCGGCTGCAACGGCGACTCGGAGATGGGCCCGCTGGTCACCGGCCAGCACCGCGACAAGGTCACCTCCTACGTCGAGTCCGGGGTCGCCGACGGCGCCGAGCTCGCCGTGGACGGCCGCAAGCACCCGGTCACCGCCGAGGACGAGAACGGCGCCCCGACCTCGGACGGCTTCTGGCTCGGTCCCACCCTGTTCGACCACGTGAAGCCGGGCATGTCCGTCTACAACGACGAGATCTTCGGCCCGATCCTCTCCGTCGTGCGCGTCGCCTCCTACGACGAGGGCCTGGCGCTGATCAACGCCAACCCCTACGGCAACGGCACCGCCCTCTTCACCAACGACGGCGGCGCGGCCCGGCGCTTCCAGTTCGAGGTGGAGGTCGGCATGGTCGGCATCAACGTGCCGATCCCGGTTCCGGTCGCCTACTACTCCTTCGGCGGTTGGAAGGCCTCCCTGTTCGGCGACGCCCACGCGTACGGTCCGGACGGTGTGCAGTTCTTCACCCGCGGCAAGGCCGTGACCCAGCGCTGGCTGGACCCCTCGCACGGCGGCATCAACCTCGGCTTCCCCACCAACAGCTGATCCTCCGCCCCGCGGTCGTGCCGGCCGGACCCCTCTCCCCGGGGTCCGGCCGGCCCTTTGTGTCTCGTTTGCATCCGGCCGCGATCACGCGTAGAGTTCTTCGAGCTGCCTGGCTGGGAGCACCGGACACGCATCTCCGCGCGGACGGTCCCGGGGTAGCCAATCCTTTTGAAACACCATTTCCTGGTTCGGACTGGGTCGCGTCTTGTCGCGGCTTGGTTCTTATTCGGCGTGTTCGTTTTATTGGATTGCGGCCGATTCGCTTTTCGGAGTGGGGATCGGCTAGAG
>NZ_JBIWAP010000033.1:0-98138 GCF_044760075.1 Kitasatospora sp. NPDC098663
GGATCGTCCTCGTACTGGGCGTACTTGGGCGATTCGGGCGTGCGTCCAGGCGGGATGCCCGGCGTCGCGGGCCCGGCAAGATCGGCCGGACAGGGACTAACCCCCGGCGAACCACCGACGGCCCGGCCCCCTCGCACCGAGGGGGCCGGGCCGTTTCGTCGCGGGCCCGTCCGTCCGACGGACGCCGTCACCTCGCGGCGGTCCGACCCGGGCGAACCTCCGTTGATGTTGGTCATGTGCAATGCTATGTACATCGCCACCATCGATCGACGGAGGTATTCGGATGTCCGTGACACAGATCGACATCGATGAAGACGCGCTGGAACGAGCAATGACGCTCGCCGGAGTTCGGACCAAGAAGGACGCCGTCAACCTGGCACTGCGCTTCTACGCCGAGCGGCAGGAACGTGCTGCCCGGATCAGCCGGCATTTCGAGCGGGCTCGGCACTGGGGAGCCGTCGAGGACGCAGAGCGGATGCACCGAGCAGAGAAGGACGCCCGGTGATCTATCTCCTCGACACCTCCGGACTCGTCCGGTTGTTGGGCGAGCCCAAGCTCCTGGCCGTCTGGTACGACGCGATCGACGCAGGGTCGATCGCGTCGTGCTACCCGCAGCGCGCAGAGTTTCTGTACAACGCGCGCAGCGGCCGGGAGTACGACGAGATCACCGAGATGTTCGCCGACCTGTACCCGGACGTCTCGGTACCGAAGAACGCTGGGCGCTGGATCGACACGGTTCAGCGGCGCATGGCCCTCGCCGGGCAGCACCGTAGTGCCTCCGCGGTCGACCTCATGATCGCGGCGACGGCCGCGCACCACGGCCTCACGGTCCTCCACGACGATGCGGACTACCGCACGGTGGCGCGGCACGCCGCCGACCTGAGCGAGCACAGCATCCTCGATCACGAGTGAGCCGGCCCCGTGGTCAGGCAGTGAGCGTCCGGGGCATCGCGGCAGCCGTACGCGCCTCGTCGTAGCGCTCCAGAAGGAGGGTCGCGAGTTCGGGGGCGGGGCCCAGGACGGCGGCGACGGCGTCCGCTCCGGCGGCGGCCTCGGCGATGCGGTCGGGCAGGAGGCCCGGGGCCAGCAGGTAGGGGGAGACGGCGGTGCGGGCGGCGCCCGCGGCGCGCAGGGCGGCCAGGGCGTCGGGCACGCGCGGGCCGGTGGCGGAGGCGTAGGCCACCTCGACGGCGGCCCAGCCGCGGCTGCGGCGCCACCCAGCGGCCACCGCGCGGGTGGCGGCGTCGGCGGCCGGGTCGGAGGAGCCGGCCGCCGCGAGCACCACGCCGGTGCGGGCCCGGACGGCGGCCGAGCGCACGTCCACCCCGGCCTCGGCGAGGCGGCGGTCCAGGGCGGCGAGCAGCAGCGGCGACGGGCCCAGGACGGCGGCGACGGGCAGGGCCGCGCCGGCCGTGCGCAGGGCGGCCGGGACGTCGTGTTTGGCGTGGTAGGCCCGGTTGAGCAGCAGCGGGACGGCCACCGCGTCGTCGAGCCGCCCGACGACCTGCGGGATACGCGGCGCGCAGTGGTCCAGGTAGGCGGTGGCGACGTCCAGCCCGGGGCGCAGCGCCCGCACCTCCTGCACCAGTGCGGCCACGGTCGCGGCGTGCCGCGGGTCGCGGCTGCCGTGGGCGATCAGCAGGAGGGCGGGCATCGGCGTCGGCCTTACTTGACGGCGGCCAGCAGGCCGCGGTTGCGCAGCACCCGGCGTTCGACCGGGGTGAAGACGAGCAGTTCGATGGCGATGCCGACGAACAGGATCAGGATGATGCCGAGCAGCACTCCGGACATGTCGGAGAACTCGCGCTGGTCCTCCAGGAACCGGCCCAGGCCCCGGCCGAGGTCGGGGGAGGAGGCGACGAGTTCGGCGGCCATCAGGGAGCGCCAGGAGAACGCCCAGCCCTGCTTGAGGCCGGCCAGGTAGCCGGGCAGCGCGGCGGGGATCAGCACGTGCCGGGCGCCGGTCAGGCCGGTGGCGCCGATGGTGCGGCCGGCCCGCAGGAACAGCGGCGGCACCTGGTCGATGCCGGCGACCAGGCCGTTGGCGATGGAGGGGACGGCGCCGAGCAGGATCACCGCGTACATCATCTGGTCGTTGATGCCGAGCCAGATGACCGCGGCCGGCACCCAGGCGACCGAGGGCAGCGACTGCAGGCCCTGGAGGACCGGGCCGATGGCGGTGCGCACGGGCCGGACGCGGGCGACGACCAGCCCGATCGGGGTGCCGATGACGACGGCGAGCAGGAAGCCGGACAGGCCGCGCCAGACGCTGGTCCAGATGATCGAGAACAGCGTGCCCTGGTACCAGAGCTCCTGGGCGGAGTGCCACACGTCGGTCGGGCTGGGCAGCTTGTAGGCGGAGGTGAGGTGCAGGCTGTAGGCGCCCTGCCACAGGGCGAGCACGACGAGGACGCCGATCAGCGGCGGCAGGGCCTTGCTCCGCAGCGCCTCGCCGAGCGAGCCGCGCTGGGCGGAGACGGCGTCGAGGGCGTCCAGGCCGGCGCCGACCCCGGCGGTGTCCGTGGCGGCGGCCCGGTCGGCCTTGTCGGTCTTGTCGGCCTTCTCCAGGACCGGGGTGCGGTCAGTGCTGGCCATGGCGACGGATCTCCCCACGCAGTTCTTCGGTGATCTCGATGGACAGGTCGGCGACGCCGGTGGACTCGATGCGGCGCGGTTGCGGCAGGTCGATCCGCCACTCGCGGGCGACCCGGCCGGGGCGGGAGGAGAGCAGGACGACGCGCTGGGCCAGGCGCACGGCCTCGCGCACGTTGTGGGTGACGAACAGGACGGACAGCTGCCGCTCGGCCCAGATCCGGGTGATCTCGTCGTGCAGCACGTCGCGGGTGATGGCGTCGAGCGCGGCGAACGGCTCGTCCATCAGCAGCACCTGGCTGCCCTGGGCGAGCGCGCGGGCCATCGCGACGCGTTGGCGCATGCCGCCGGACAGCTCGTGCACGCGCTTGCCGTACGAGCCCTTGAGGCGGACGAGTTCGAGCAGGCGCTCGGCCTCGGCGCGGCGCTCGGGGCGGGGGACGCCGGCCAGCTTGAGGGCGAGTTCGATGTTGCGGCCGGCGGTGAGCCAGGGGAACAGCGCGTGCTCCTGGAACATCAGCGCGGGGCGGCCGCCCGGGACCTCGATGGCGCCGGCGGTGGGCTGGTCGAGGCCGGCGACCAGGTTGAGCAGGGTGGACTTGCCGCAGCCCGAGGCGCCGAGCAGGGTGACGAACTCGCCGGGGGCGACGTCGAGGGTGATGTCGTCCAGGACGTGGGTCTGCGCGCCCGGGCGGCCGAAGGACTTGTGCACGTGCGAGATCCGGACGGCGGGCGCGGCGCCGCCGGCGTCGGCGCCGGCGGTGTCCGCCGAGGTGGTCAGTGCCGGGGTCATCCGGACACCTCCTGCGTGAGTGGTCTGGCTGAGGGCTGGCGGAGTGGGGGCCGGGGCCCGGCCCCGCCCGTCCCGGTGGGCATCGATCGCGGATCGACCGGGTGGGCGGGGGTCCGGACCGCGGAGCTACTTGGCGCCGAGTCCGGCGTCCGCCACGGGGCCCTGTCCCTTGGCCGCGAGCACCTTGTTGAGCAGGGTGAGGTCGTAGATGCCGTTCAGGTTGGGCTTCTTGAGCAGCCCGGCGGTGACGGCGTGGTCGGCCTCGGCCTGGAGGGTGTTCGCCAGCGGGTCGTCGAGGAAGTCGATGTCGGCCCAGGCCGGGTCGAGGATGGCCGGCTCCAGCGCGTTGCCGGCCTCCTTCTTGATCGCGTCGTTGGCGTCGGCCTTGGCCTTGTCCGGGTTGGCCTTGATGAAGGCGTTGGTGTTCACCGAGCCGCGCAGCACGGCCTCCACCACGTCCGGGTGCTCCTTGAGGAACTTCTGCGAGACGATGATGTTGGTGATCACGAACTTCTTGTCCGGCCAGACGTCCTTCTCGTTGAGCAGGACCTTCGCGCCGAGGGTGACCAGCTTGGAGGCGGTGGGCTCGGGCACCCAGGCGCCGTCGATGGAGCCCTGCCGGTAGGCGTCGGGGGTGACCTTGTTGTCGGTGCGCACCACCGAGACGTCGCCGGCGCCGGACGCCGCGTCGACCTTGTAGCCCTTGCCGGCCAGGTAGTTGAGCAGCGCCACGTCCTGGGTGTTGCCCAGCTGCGGGGTGGCGATCTTCTTGCCCTTGAGGTCGTCCAGCGAGGAGATCTTGTCCGGGTTGACCACCAGCTTGACCCCGCCGGAGGCCGAGCCGCCGATGATCTTCAGGGACTGGCCGTCGGACTTGGTGTAGCCGTTGATCGCGGGGGAGGGGCCGATCCAGCCGATGTCGATGGAGCCGGCGTTGAGCGCCTCGATCTCGGACGGGCCCGCGTTGAAGACCTGGGTCTTGATCTGGGTGGTGCCCAACTCCTTCTGGAACAGCCCCTCCTGGAGGCCGACCAGGGCGGTGCCGTGGGTCAGGTTCGCGAAGTAGCCGATCTTCACGGTGTCCGCGGACAGCTTCGCGCCGGAGGCGCCGGCCGAACCGGCGGCGGAGTCGGCGCCCGGCTTCCTGTCGTCCGCCTTGGAGCCGTAGCTGCACGCCGACAGCAGGGTCACGGCGGTCAGGCCGGCCACCGCGGCCACCGCGGAGCGTCTGATCCGGCCGGCATTGGGGCGGGCGCGGGTATGCGAGGGGGCCAGGTTCGGTGCCATGGTGAAGTCCTGTTCATCGACGGACCGTCAGGAGGCGGTCTCGGGGACGTGGCGGTCGCCCGTCGGGGCGGCCGGGGGTCGCAACTCAGCGCTGTCGGCCCGCACATCGGGTCAGGCCGCCCTGGCCGCTGCCGAGGACGCCGCTGCCGATGCGGCCGCCTTCCTTGTCCATGTCCGAGAACGCCTCGCTGGGCATCAGACCCAGTCCTCCTCAGCGGGTTCGGTGGCGCGTACGGTCGCGAAGGCCTCGCCCGCCATGCCGGCGGTGAGGGTGGTGCCGTCGGCCGGGTCGATCAGCAGGAACGAGCCGGTGCGGCGGTTGTCGGAGTAGGCGTCGAGCGCCAGCGGCTCGGCGGTGCGCAGCACCACGTGGCCGAGGTCGTTGACGTTCAACCCCTCGGCGCCGGAGCGCTGTTCGAGGGTGTCGCCCGCCTTGGTCGGCAGCGCGATGCGGTAGGTGATGTCCTTGACCAGCGCGCGCACGGTGCGGGTGGTGTGCTTGAGCAGGACCTTGTCCCCGGCGCGCAGCGGGCGCTCGTCGAGGTGGCTGACGGTGGCCTCGATGTCCCTGGTGGGCACGGGGATCACGCCGGCCGCGATCAGGTCGCCGCGGGAGACGTCGAGGTCGTCGGCGAGCCGGACGGTGACCGACTGGGGCGCCCAGGCGAGGTCGGTCTCGCGGCCGAGCGCGTCGATCCCGGCGACGGTGGTGGTGTGGCCCGAGGGCAGTACCGTCACCGGGTCGCCGACGCGCAGCACGCCGGAGGCCAACTGCCCGGCGTAGCCGCGGTAGTCGGGGTGCTCCTCGCTCTGCGGGCGGATCACGTACTGGACCGGGAAGCGGGCCGGCTCGGCGCCGGGGTCGCTGCCGACCGGGACGGTCTCCAGGTGCTCCAGCAGGGTCGGGCCGCCGTACCAGTCCATGTGCGCGGACGGCTCGACGACGTTGTCCCCGGCGAGGGCGGAGATCGGCACGGCCACCACGTCGCCCACGCCGAGCGAGGCGGCGTAGGCGGTGAACTCGGCGGCGATGGCGGCGAAGACGGGCTCGGCGTAGTCGACCAGGTCCATCTTGTTGACGGCCAGCACGACGTGCGGCACCCGCAGCAGCGCGGCGACGGCGGCGTGCCGGCGGGTCTGCTCGACGACGCCGTTGCGGGCGTCGACCAGCACCACGGCCAATTCGGCGGTGGAGGCGCCGGTCACCATGTTGCGGGTGTACTGCACGTGCCCGGGGGTGTCGGCGAGGATGAACCGCCGCCGGGGGGTGGCGAAGTAGCGGTAGGCCACGTCGATGGTGATGCCCTGCTCGCGCTCGGCGCGCAGGCCGTCGGTGAGCAGCGCGAGGTCGGGCGCTTCCTGGCCGCGGCCCAGCGAGACGCGTTCGACGGCCTCCAGCTGGTCGGCGAGCACGGACTTGGAGTCGTGCAGCAGGCGGCCGACCAGGGTGGACTTGCCGTCGTCGACGGAGCCGGCGGTGGCGAAGCGCAGCAGCGACGTGGCGGTGGCTTCCTGGGTGGTGCTGGTCATGGTTAGAAGTACCCCTCGCGCTTGCGGTCTTCCATCGCGGCCTCGGACAGCTTGTCGTCGGCGCGGGTGGCGCCGCGCTCGGTGAGGCGGCTGGCGGCGATCTCGGCGATGACGGCCTGGATGTCGGTGGCGTCGGAGTCGACGGCGCCGGTGCAGGACATGTCGCCGACGGTGCGGTAGCGGATCAGCCGCCGCTGGACGGGCTCGTTCTCCTTGGGGCCGCCCCACTCGCCGGCGGTCAGCCACATACCGGCGCGGGCGAAGACGTCCCGCTCGTGGGCGTAGTAGATCTCCGGGAGGTCGATTCCCTCGCGCTCGATGTACTGCCAGACGTCCAGCTCGGTCCAGTTGGAGAGCGGGAAGACGCGCACGTGCTCGCCCACGGCGTGCCGGCCGTTGTAGAGCGACCAGAGTTCGGGGCGCTGGCGGCGCGGGTCCCAGGCGCCGAACTCGTCGCGCAGGGAGAAGACGCGCTCCTTGGCGCGGGCCTTCTCCTCGTCGCGGCGCCCGCCGCCGAAGACGGCGTCGAAGCGGTTCGTCTCGATGGCGTCGAGGAGGGGGACGGTCTGCAGCGGGTTGCGGGTGCCGTCGGGGCGCTCGCGCAGCCGGCCGTCGTCGATGAAGTCCTGGACGTGGGCGACGTGCAGGCGCAGGCCGTGCTCGGCCACGACGCGGTCGCGGTAGGCGATCACCTCGGGGAAGTTGTGGCCGGTGTCGACGTGCAGCAGCGAGAACGGCACGGCGGCCGGGTGGAAGGCCTTGAGCGCCAGGTGCAGCATGACGATGGAGTCCTTGCCGCCGGAGAAGAGGATCACCGGGCGCTCGAACTCCCCCGCGACCTCGCGGAAGACGTGCACCGACTCGGCCTCCAGCGCGTCCAGGTGGGACAGCGCGAAGGGGGTGTCGTCGTGGGTGCGGACCGGGCCGTCGGTCGCGGTGGTCATGCGAGACCCCTCTCGGTCAGGAAGGCGTGCAGCTCGGCGGCGGACTCGGCGACCGCCCGGCCCTGGGTCCGGATCCGCAGCTCCGGCTTCTCCGGCGCCTCGTACGGGTCGTCCACGCCGGTCAGCCCGGCGAGCTCCCCGGCGGCCTGCTTGGCGTACAGGCCCTTGACGTCGCGTTCGGCGCACAGCTCGACCGGGGTGGCGACGTGGACCTCCAGGAACTCGGTGCCGGCCGCCGCGTGCCGCTCGCGCACCGCGGCGCGCGAGTCGGCGAACGGGGCGATCACCGGGGCGAGCACCTTGACGCCGTGGGCGGCCAGCTTCTCGGCGACGAAGCCGATCCGGGTCACGTTGGTGTGCCGGTCCTCGCGGGAGAAGCCGAGGCCCTTGGAGAGGAACTCGCGGATCTCGTCGCCGTCCAGGACCTCGACCTGGTGGCCCTCGGCGCGCAGCCGTCCGGCCAGCGCGAAGGCGAGCGTGGTCTTGCCCGCGCTCGGCAGCCCGGTCAGCCACACGGTGGCGCCGCGCTCGCAGGGGGCGGCCGCGGGGGCCGCCTCCGCGGCTCCGTCGGCGGCCCGGGTGTGAGCTGTCACAGTCTCAAGTCCTTCGTCGGTAGTGGGGGGGGGGTCAGAGGTGGATGCCGCACTCGGTCTTGCCGGAGCCGGACCAGCGCCCGGCCCGGGCGTCCTCGCCCTCGGCGGGCTTGCGGGTGCAGGACAGCGGCGAGCAGCCGATCGAGGTGTAGCCCTCCCACAGCAGCGGGTTGAGCAGCACCCCGTGGGCGGCGACGTAGGCGTCCACGTCCTCCTGCGTCCACCGGGCGATCGGGGCGATCTTGACCTTGCGGCGCCGGGCGTCCCAGGACACCACCGGGGTGTCCGCCCGGCTCGGGGACTCGTCGCGGCGCAGCCCCGTCGCCCAGGCGTCGTAGCCGCCGAGGCCGCGGTTGAGCGGCTCGACCTTGCGCAGCGAGCAGCACAGGTCCGGGTCGCGGTCGTGCAGGTGCGTCCCGTGCTCGGCGTCCTGCTCGGCCACGGTGCGCAGCGGCCTGAGGGTGATGACGTTGACCGGCATGGTCGCGGCCACCGCGTCCCGGGTGCCGATGGTCTCCGGGAAGTGGTAGCCGGTGTCCAGGAACACCACGTCCACTCCGGGGAACACCGAGGAGGCGAGGTGGGCGACGACCGCGTCCTCCATCGAGGAGGTGACGCAGAAGCGGGGGCCGAAGGTGTCGGCGGCCCAGGCCAGGATCTCCCGGGGCGTCGCCTCCTCCAGCTCGCGGCCGGCCCGGACGGCTATCTCCTGGTAGTCAGTCGTCGCGCTGGTCACCGGACGAACCCCCGTCGTTCGCGGTCGAGTTGGCCGAAGTCGCATGGGCCGCAGTCGCAGTCGCGGCCGAGGCGGTCGGGGACAGCAGGCCGAGGAACTTCAGCTGGAAGGCGCGGCGGCACCCGTGGCACTCCCAGGCGCCGTGCCCGGCCTCGGAGGGGCGCAGGTCCTCGTCCCCGCAGTACGGGCAGAAGAACGGCGCGGCGCGTTCGCTCACGACAGCTGCTCCTCGCCGGCCCGGGCCGCCCACTGGGCGAAGCGCTCGCCCTCGGTGCGGTCGGCCTGGTAGCGGGTCAGGACGCGCTCGACGTAGTCGGGCAGGTCGTCCTTGGTGACCTTGAGGCCGCGGACCTTGCGGCCGAACCCGGCCTCCAGGCCGAGCGCGCCGCCCAGGTGCACCTGGTAGCCCTCGACCTGCTCGCCGTTGCCGTCCGGGACGAGCTGGCCCTTGAGGCCGATGTCGGCGACCTGGATGCGGGCGCAGGCGTTCGGGCAGCCGTTGATGTTGATGGTCAGCGGCTCGGCGAAGTCCGGCAGGCGCTTCTCCAGCTCGTCGATGAGCGTGCGGCCGCGCTCCTTGGTCTCGACGATGGCGAGCTTGCAGTACTCGATGCCGGTGCACGCCATGGTGCCGCGGCGGAACGGCGACGGGGTGACCCGCAGGTCCAGCGCTTCCAGGCCGGCCACCACCGAGTCGACCTGGTCCTCGGCGATGTCGAGGACCAGCATCTTCTGTTCGGCGGTGGTGCGAAGCCGGTCGCTGCCGTGCGCGGCGGCGAGGTCGGCGATCCGGCCGAGCAGCCGGCCGTCGACCCGGCCGACGCGCGGCGCGAAGCCGATGTAGTACCGGCCGTCCTTCTGCCGGTGGACGCCGACGTGGTCGCGCCAGCGGCCGCTGGGCTCCTGCGGCGCGGGACCGTCGACCAGCCGGTACCCGAGGTACTCGTCCTCCAGCACCTGGCGGAACTTCTCCACGCCCCAGTCGGCGACCAGGAACTTCAGCCGGGCGCGGTTGCGCAGCCGGCGGTAGCCGTAGTCGCGGAAGATGCCGATGACGCCGCCGTAGACGTCGGCGACCTCGTCCAGCGGGACCCAGGCGCCCAGGCGCACGCCCAGCTTGGGGTTGGTGGACAGCCCGCCGCCGACCCACAGGTCGAAGCCGGGGCCGTGCTCGGGGTGGACCACGCCGACGAAGGCGACGTCGTTGATCTCGTGCGCGACGTCCAGCAGTGGGGAGCCGGAGACGGCGGACTTGAACTTGCGCGGCAGGTTGGAGAAGTCCTTGTTGCCGATGAAGCGCCGCTGGATCTCCTCGATGGCGGGGGTGCCGTCGATGATCTCGTCCTCGGCGATGCCGGCCACCGGGGAGCCGAGGATGACGCGCGGGGTGTCGCCGCAGGCCTCGGTGGTGGACAGGCCGACGGCCTCCAGCTTCTGCCAGATCGCCGGGACGTCCTCGATCCGGATCCAGTGGTACTGGACGTTCTGGCGGTCGGTCAGGTCGGCGGTGTTGCGGGCGTACTGCTCGGAGACCTCGGCGACCGCCTTCAGCTGGGCGACGGTCAGCCGGCCGCCGTCGACCCGCACGCGCAGCATGAAGTACTCGGCGTCGAGCTCGTGCGGCTCCAGGATCGCGGTCTTGCCGCCGTCGATGCCCTCCTTGCGCTGGGTGTACAGGCCCCACCAGCGCATCCGGCCGCGCAGGTCGGCGGGGTCGATCGAGTCGAAGCCCCGGTGCGCGTAGATCGTCTCAATACGTGTCCGTACGTTGAGACCGTCGTCGTCCTTCTTGAACTGCTCGTTGGCGTTCAGCGGGGTGAAGTGGCCCATGCCCCACTGGCCCTCGCCGCGGTGACGGGTCACCTTGCGAGGCGCGGCGGGGCGGCGCGCGGCGGCGCGGTCGGCCGTGGGCTCGGCGGTCTCGGGGGTGGTGGCCATGGTGAAGTCCTTCGGGGCAGATGGCTCTGACGCCGGGTGGGTCGCTGGGGGTACGTGGCGGTGCGGTGCTGCTGTGACCTGCGGGTATTCCCAGGTCCGGGGAGAGCAGTGACCGTGGCCGGCCGGGCGCCCGCGCGTCCGCTCCAGCGGGGACCGCGAGGTGGGTGGCGCCGGGTGCGGTGGTGCGGCGGGGTGGGCTCAGATCGCCGGACAGATGGCGCTGGACACGCGAAGGAGATCGACGTGGAGTCGACCAACTAGGGTGGTTCCGGCGCTCGGCATGGCAAGAGATTGGCACGGCGCGGGACTCGCGGTCCACTAACATCCGAATGGCGGACGCTGAGGTTTCGCTATGTGAGACCACCGGGAATCCCCGCCGCTCCCCGCCCCGACGTCCGTCCACGCGCCCGTACCCCGGGGGAGATCAACCGCGCGGCCCCGGCCCGATACCGTTAGACCCGTGCAAGCAGCAGGCGAGACGAGCAGACCGAACCCCGAACGGCCCTCCCGGCGCCGGGGCAAGGGCTCCCGACGCGCGGCCAAACAGGCCGCCTGGCGCCGCACGGCGTGGGAGCTGGTCAAGGACACCACCAACACCTGCGTCGAGTACCGGGTCACCGGACTCGCCGCCGAGGCGGCCTTCTTCACCCTGCTGTCGATCCCACCGCTGCTCCTCGGCCTGGCCGGCACCCTCGGCTACCTCGACGAGTTCCTCGGCGCCGGCACCATCGACCGGCTCAAGCACGACATCGTCTCGGCCTCCGGGACGGTCCTGTCGGACTCGTCCGTCAAGGAGGTCGTGGTGCCGCTGCTGGACCAGGTCTTCGCCCACTCCCGGCCCGACCTCGTCTCGATCGGCTTCCTGCTGTCGCTGTGGTCCGGCTCCAGAGCGCTCTACATCTTCATCGACACCATCACCGTCATGTACGGGCTCGACGGCAAGCGAGGCATCGTCAAGACCCGGCTGATGTCCCTCGGCCTCTACTTCGGCGCCCTCGTCATCAGCTCCCTGGTGCTGCCGCTGCTGATGGCCGGCCCCGGACTCATCGAGAACGCCGTGCCCGGCGTCGCCGGACTGGTCGGCGCCGCCTACTGGCCGGTCGCCATCGTGCTGCTGATCGTCTCCCTCACCACCCTCTACCACCTGGCCGTCCCCGTCTCCACGCCCTGGCGCGAGGACGTGCCCGGCGCCCTGGTCGCCCTGGTGGTGCTGGTCGTCTGCAGCGTCGCCTTGCGGATCTACCTGGTCAGCTCGGTCGAGGTCCCCTCGGTGTACGGCTCGCTGGCCGCGCCGGTGGCCGTACTGCTGTGGATCTTCGTGGTCGCCCTGGCCGTCCTCATCGGCGCCGCCATGAACGCCGCCATAGACCGCCGCTGGCCCACCCTGGAGACCGCCGACGCCCGCGCCGAGAACGAGCGCGCCCAGGAGGAGGCCGCCGCCGCCGTGGTCCGCGAGGTCGCCGCCCGGCGCGCCGCCGAACGGGCCCGGCGCGCCCGCGAACTCGGCCTCGCCGAAGGCGCCGAGGAGGAGTGGGGCGAGGAGGACGGCGACGACGTCGACGTCCCCGCCGAGTACCCGGAGCGCTGGGCCGACGTCCTGGCCGCCGACAACGTCCGCGGCCGGCTCACCGCCCGTGGCGGGCCCCACCACCGGCCCGGCCCGCCCCCGCCGGACAGCGACCGGCCGTCCGGGCCGCCGCCGGAACGGCGGGCGCCCGACTACCCGCCCCGGCCGCCGTGGGAGCGGCCGTAGCGGCAGGGCTCCGGGCAGGACGACGAACGGCACAGGGCCTCCCCCGCATCCCGCGGGGGAGGCCCTGTGCCGTTCGTCGTCTCCTGACGTCCGGTCGTCGCGTGGCGCCGGTTCGTCGGTTCGCCGGTTGGTCGTTGCCCGGAGGGCGGCCGGCGCAGGGTCAGGCGGTCGCCGGGTCGGGCGGGAAGGGGTACTGCGGGGCCGGGTGGTACCCGTACGGGGACTGCTCGGCCGGGGGGTGCGGGGCGGCCGGGTTGACCTCGGTCCGGTCCGGATCCGGGCCCGGGGCGGCCGGGCGTGGGATCGTCAGCTCCGGGGCCGTCGGGTTCGGGCCGCTCGGCGCGGTCGGGCTCGGGTTCTGGCTCGGGTTCCGGCTCGGATCCATCGCGGCCGGACCGCCCGGGGCCGCCGACCGGCCCGCCGGCCCGGCCTGCGCCGGGAGCGGATCGGGGCTCGGCGGCGCCGGCTCCAGCGCCGTGCGCCCGGCCGAGTCGCTCAGCTTGATCAGCAGCGCCACGATCAGCCAGTTCGCCAGCAGCGACGAGCCGCCCGCCGCCAGGAACGGCAGCGCCTTGCCGGTCAGCGGCACCAGCCCGCTCACCCCGCCGACCACCACGAACACCTGCAGCGCCAGCGCCGTCGACAACCCCGTCGCCAGCAGCTTGCCGAACGGGTCGGTCAGCCCGACCGCCGTCCGCAGCCCGCGCTGGACCAGCAGCAGGTACACCAGCAGCACCGCCGTCACCCCGGCCAGGCCCAGCTCCTCGCCGATCGTGGTGAAGACGAAGTCGCTGCGCCCGGCGAAGCCGATCAGCCACGGTCGCCCCGAGCCCAGGCCCGTCCCGGTCAGGTGCCCGGTGCCCAGGCTGAACAGCGCCTCGGCGGGCTGGTCGGAGATGATCGCCGGGTCGTGGTGCTCCTTGTAGATGTCGAGCGGGTGCAGCCAGGCCTCGACGCGCCCGTGCACGTGCGGCTCCACGGTGCCGACCACGGCCGCGCCGCCGACCGCCATCAGCAGGCCGAGCACCACCCAGCTGGTCCGCTCGGTCGCCGCGTACAGCATCACGACGAAGACGCCGAAGAAGATCAGCGAGGTGCCGAGGTCGCGCTCGAAGACCAGCACCAGCAGGCTGACCACCCAGATCGCCAGCACCGGGCCGACGTGCCGCCCGCGCGGCAGGGTCATCCCCCAGATCTTCCGGCCGGCCAGCGCGAGCGCGTCCCGGGAGGCCATCAGGTACCCGGCGAAGAAGATCGTGATCGCGACCTTCACGAACTCGTCCGGCTCGAAGGAGAGCCCGAACAGGCGGATCCAGCGCTTGGCGCCGAAGTCCTCCGGCCGGCCCGGGAAGAACGCGGGCGCCGCCAGCAGGACCAGCGCCCCCGTCATCAGCAGGTACACGTACCGCTGGAAGAACCGGTGGTGCTTGATCAGGGCGATCAGCGCGATCGCCACCGCGACCGAGACGAACACCCACATCAGCTGCGAGGGCGCGGCCGGAAGCTTCTGGTAGTCGCCCTTCCTGGCGTGCGCCGCCGCGTAGGAGATGTCCAGCCGGTCCAGCAGCATCAGCCCGAAGCCGGTCAGGAAGACGCCCAGCGGCAGGATCAGCGGATCCGCGTACGGGGCGAACCGCCGCACCGACAGGTGCGCCACCCCGGCCAGGCCGCCCAGCGCCAGGCCGTGGACCAGCAGCCCGGGCGGCATCTTGCCGGTCAGTGCCAGATCGGCGTCGATGTGCCCCGCCAGACAGACGGCCACCGCGAGCGCCAGCAGGCCCAGCTCGATGTTGCGGTGGCGCGCCGCCAGCCGGCGGCCCTCGCCGCGTGCAGTGCTTTGCACCCTTGTCGTCCCCTTGTCATCACCCGCGTGGCCGGTATCGCCGACGGTGCATCCTGCCAGACGAACACAGCCCCGCGCCGGTTGCGGTCCGGGGGCCGTCGAGGCCGGAACTTTGCCTGGGCAAAGCTTTTCCCGGGCCCGGTAAAGCTTTGTCCAGGTGCAGGTATAGAGGCGGGCCCCGGGCGCGGCGGGCCCCGGCCGGGAGGCCATCATGGCCGGGCGCCGCGGTCCGGTCCGCGGCGCCCGACGGACCGCCGGACGGCGCCGGCGGCGGCAGCGCGCGAACGAGGTGGGCGGACGGATGGACGGCGCGGTGCGAGTGCTCGCCTACAGCGGACCACCGCCCTGGCAGTGGTCCGACCTGGCCACCTCGTGGACGGCCGAACCGCTGGTGCTCGCCCTCTCCGTGCTGCTCGGCGGCTGGTACCTGGCCGCGGTGCGCACCGTCCACCGGGCGGGCGGCGAGCGCTGGCAGCCGTCCCGCACCGCCGCCTTCCTGGGCGGGCTGCTGCTGTGGATCTGGTGCACCTGCTCCGGCCTCGGCGTGTACGAGCGGATCCTGTTCACCGACCGGGCCGTCCAGGTCGTGCTGCTGCTGATGCTCGTCCCGCTGCTGCTCGCCCTCGGCGCGCCGGTCTCGCTGCTGGTCGCGGCCGCGCCGCCGGCCCGGCGCGAGCGCATCCTGCGGGCGCTGCGCAGCCGGCCGTCCAAGGTGCTGATGTTCCCGGCCGTCTCCACCGCGCTGCTGATGGCCCCGCCGTGGCTGCTCTACTTCACGCCCTGGTACGAGGAGTCGGTGTCCAGCGCGTTCGGCAACGTGCTGCTGCACCTGGCGCTGGTGCTGCTCGGGCTGGCGTACTTCTGGCCGCGGCTGCAGATCGACCCGGTCGGGCGCGAGTACCCGCACCTGGTCGGGCTGTTCATCACCTTCGCCGAGGTGATCTTCGACGCGGGGCTCGGGCTGGTGCTGATCTACGGCGGCCACCTGGTCGCCGAGCACTACTACGTGGCGCTCGGGCGGCCGTGGGGGCCGAGCCTGGCGCAGGACCAGACCTGGGGCGGCAACATGCTCTGGGTGCTGGGCGACCTGGTCGGGCTGCCGTTCCTGGCCGCGCTGGTACGGCGGATGGTGGTGCAGGGGCGGGAGGAGATCAAGGCGGTGGACGCCGAACTCGACGCCCGTTTCGAGGAGGCCGCGGCGCAGGCGCAGGCGGCGGGGCTGCCGGCCGAGGAGGAGGCCGGGATGCGGCCCTGGTGGCTGGACGACCCGAACCTCAAGCACCGGTACGGCGGGTAGTCGGCTCCGGAGGGTTCCCGGGCGCGGCGAGCCCGCACTTTTGTGGGTCCAATGTTGGCCCCTTGTAGCTCCCTTCACCGCGTTTCCGCAGGTCAAAAACCAGTTGGCCCCGCCACCCCGACCAGCTAGCGTTTCTCCCGTCCAGATCGGGGGCCTTCACGGCCGCCCGAGGAGTAGAGAGCAGGAGGTGAACCCCGTGGTCGTTGTCGCCCCGATAGCTGCCTTGGGCAGCACTCGCGTTCACCTCCTCTTCCCGGCCGCCGGCTGACCCTTTCCGCGTCAGCCGCAGCCCGCCGGGATCATCTCCTCCCGAAGGGCCCACCGCGTTGTTCAACGCTGCCTCCACTTCGTCGTTCTCCTCCACCCCCTCTGGCTCCCTCTCCGACGAGCTGCCGCTCTCCGGCTACGGCTGGACGCCCGAGCTCGCCGAACTCTTCACCCCACTCGCCGAGGCCGGGCTGATCCCGGCCCGGATCGTCCGGGTCGACCGCGGCCAGTGCGACGCCGTGCTCGCCGATCCGGAGACGGGCGAGCCGCGCACCGTCCGGCTCGACACGCGCCCGGTCGGCGACGCCGACATGATCAACTGCCCGTGCACCGGCGACTGGGCCGCCGTGGACCTCCACGCCCGGCCGATGGCCGCCGTCACCGCACTGCTGCCCCGCTCGACCGCGATCATCCGCAAGGTGGCCGGCAAGCGCTCCGACGGCCAGGTGCTCGCCGCCAACGTCGACACCGTCCTGATCGCCGCCTCGCTCGCCGCCGATCCGGACCTCGGTCGGATAGAGCGCTTCCTCGCCCTGGCCTGGGAGTCCGGCGCCGACCCCCTGGTCGTCCTCACCAAGGCCGACCTGGTGGACGACGCCGAGTTCATCCGCGCCGACGTCGAGGCGGTCGCGCCCGGCGTGACCGTGCTCGTGGTCAGCGCCGGGACGGGCGAGGGCATGGACGTGCTGCGCGCCTGCACGCCCGGCACCACGGCCGTGATCGGCCAGTCCGGCGTCGGCAAGTCCACGCTCACCAACGCGCTCGCCGGCGTCACGGCGATGGCCGTCCAGGAGGCCCGCTCGGTCGACCAGAAGGGCCGCCACACCACGACCACCCGTGAACTGATCCCGCTGCCCGGCGGGGGTGTGCTCATCGACACCCCCGGGCTGCGCGAGGTCGGCCTCTACGGTGGCGAGGGCGTGGACCTGGCCTTCGCCGACATCGCCGGACTGGCCGAGGAGTGCCGCTTCCACGACTGCGGACACCACACCGAGCCCGGGTGCGCGGTGCAGGCGGCGCTCGCCGACGGCACCCTGCCGCAGCGTCGGATGGACAGCTACCTCAAGCTCCAGCGCGAGAACGAGTGGATCGCCTCCCGCTCGGACGCCCGACTGGCCTCGGCCCGGGCGAAGAAGTGGAAGTCGCTCTCCAAGTCGGTGCGCGCCGCGGGAGGCCCCGTGAAGCGTTGACCAGGAGCTGACCAGGAAAGCCGACGAGGACATCAGGAGGCCGGGCGGGCCGGCAGCCGGAAGTGCCTCAGGGCCACCGGGGTGGCGTCGTCCACGGTGAAACCCGGGTCACCGTGGGCGGCGAGCCGCCCTGGCCGGTGGGCGGACCGCGAGCAACGCGTGCGTGCGCTGAGTGCTGAGGCGCGCTCTTCCGCCGGCGTGGGTCCCCTTATGCGGGCCCTCTGGATGGGTCCCGGTGTGGGCCCACACCGCGCCGGTGCCCGGTGTGGGCCCACACCGCGCCGGTGCCCGGGATGGGTGGGTGGAGGTGGCTGGAGGGTGGGGGGGAGGGGGGGAGGGGGGAGGGCCCCCAACGGCCATGTCCGATTCCCGCCAGTCACCCCCCTCCCAGTGCCGCAGACTGGACAGCGTGATCGACGACGACATCCGGTACCGAGCCGTGGACAGCCGCGACGCCCGCTTCGACGGCGTCTTCTTCACGGCCGTCACCTCCACCGGCATCTACTGCCGACCGAGCTGCCCCGCCGTGACCCCCAAGCGCGTGAACTGCGTCTTCTACCCCAGCGCCGCGGCCGCCCAGGGCGCAGGCTTCCGCGCCTGCCGCCGCTGCCGCCCCGACTCCGTGCCGGGCTCCCCGGAGTGGAACCACCGGGCCGACCTGGTCGGTCGCGCGATGCGCCTGATCGGCGACGGCGTGGTGGACCGCGAGGGCGTCGCGGGTCTGGCCAGCCGCCTCGGCTACAGCTCCCGCCAGCTCCAGCGCCAGCTCATCGCCGAGCTGGGCGCCGGCCCGATCGCGCTGGCCCGCGCCCGCCGTGCCCAGACCGCCCGCCTGCTGCTGCAGACGACCGAACTCCCGGTCACCGACATCGCGTTCGCCGCCGGCTTCGCCTCGGTGCGGCAGTTCAACGACACCGTCCGCGAGGTCTACGACCGCACCCCCAGCGGTCTGCGCGCCGAGGTCGTGGCCGGCCGCCGCGTCGCGACCCCGGCCGGCGGCCTCACTCTGCGCCTGGCCTACCGCGGCGCGCTCGACAGCGACCACCTGATCGACTTCCTCGCCCTGCGCGCCGTCCCCGGCGTGGAGGAGGTCGTCCCCGGTCCGCGCGCAGGCGTCCGCACCTACCGGCGCACCCTCGCGCTCCCGTACGGGCACGGCATCGCCGAGGTCGACGGGCTGGCGCCGGGCGAGCCGCGCACCCGCGGCTGGCTCGACTGCCGCCTGCTGCTCGCGGACCTGCGCGACCTCCCGACCGCCGTCCAGCGCCTGCGCGGCCTGTTCGACCTGGACGCGGACCCGGACGCGGTCGACGAGCAGCTCGGCACCGACCCCGTGCTCGGCCCCCTGGTCCGGGAGCGCCCCGGCCTGCGCTCGCCCGGCCACGTGGACCCGCACGAGCTGGCCGTCCGCGCCGTGCTCGGCCAGCAGATCACGGTCAGCGCCGCCCGTACGCTGGCGGGCCGGCTGACCGAGAAGTACGGTGCCGCGCTGCCCGAGCCGAGCGGCGGCCTGCGGCTGCTGTTCCCGACGGCGGCGGTGCTGGCCACCGCCGACCCGGAGGACTTCGCGATGCCCGCGGCCCGCCGCCGCGCCCTCACCGGCCTGTGCGCGGCCCTGGCCGAGGGGGCGGTGCGACTCGACGGCGGGGTGGACCGGGAGGAGTCCGCGGCCCGGCTGCTGGCCCTGCCCGGCATCGGCCCCTGGACCGTCGGCTACCTGAGGATGCGGGCCCTCGCCGACCCCGACGTCTTCCTCCCGGGCGACGTGGGCGTCAGGCACGGCCTCGTCCGGCTCGGCGCCCCCGGCGACCCGAAGAACGCCGCCCGCGCGGCCGAGGCGTGGGCCCCGTGGCGCTCCTACGCCGTGCACCGGCTGTGGGCCGGGCCCGCGAGCGCCAGCACTGGAACGGAGAAGGCAGAGGCATGAGTACCACCGTCTACACCACCATGGAGAGCCCGTTCGGCCGGCTGCTGCTGTCCGGTGTCCTGCCCGAGGGCGGCGGCGCGGCGGCGCTGGCCACCGTCACCGCGCCCGGGCAGAAGTACGCGCTGGCCGAGCCCGCCGACGACTGGGTCCTCGACCCGGAGGCGCTCGCCGAGCCGGTCGCCCAGCTGACGGCCTACTTCGCGGGCGAGCGCACCTCCTTCGACCTTCCGCTCGCCCCGGTGGGCACCGAGTTCCGCCGGCGGATCTGGGCCGTCCTGGACGAGATCCCGTACGGCGAGACCGTCACCTACGGCCGACTCGCCGAGCTGGCGGGGGAGTCGCCGCGCGCGGTGCGGGCGGTCGGCGGCGCGGTGGGTGCCAATCCGCTGCTCATCGTCCGCCCCTGCCACCGCGTCATGGGCGCCAACGGTTCGCTGACCGGCTTCGCGGCGGGCGTGGACCGCAAGCGCCGGCTGCTGGAGCTGGAGAGCGGCACACTGTTCTGACGCGCCCGCCCGGGCGGCGGCGCGGCTCAGCCCGTCGCCGCCCGCAGGTCCACCCGCCAGTTGTGGCTGCGCATGAACCGCCCGGGCGGGAACTCGAAGTCCGTCTCGCCGACGAGGCTGAACCCGGCCTTCGCGCAGACCGCGTTGGAGGCCGGGTTGTCCACCGAGGGGAAGGCGTGCAGGTGGCGGTGGGCGGCCTCGCGGCGGGCGGCCGCGACGGCGGCGCGGGTGGCGGCGACGGCGATGCCCCGCCCCTGGTGGCCGGGCAGGACGTTCCACCCCATCTCGTGGACGGTCTCGCCCTCCCAGGTGCGGGTGCCGTAGCCGACGGTTCCGACGGCCTCGCCCTCGGGGAGCAGCACGATCCGGTACATGCAGCCCAGGCCGGACGGGACGAAGTCCAGGTAGCGCCGGTGCCGGACGAGGAGTTGCTCCTCGGTCTCCGGGCCGCCGACGTGCTTCTTCATCTCCGGGGTGTTGACCCGGCGCAGCAGTGCGAGGTCGGCGTCCGTCCAGGGCTCGATCAGTACCTGTGCTGTGCTCATGCCGGGGACGGTAGCGGTCCGTACGGGTCGGTGACCAGCGGTTTTGCGGGCGTCAGGGGCGCAGGCCGGGGTTCGGTGGGGGCCCGGCCGGGGTTCGGGCCCGGCCGCGGTTCAGGCCTGGTCGGGGCCCTGGCTGGTCTCGGCGAGGGCGCGGGCGAGCTGTTCGAGGGCGGGCAGGGCGTGGACGACGGCGTCGCGGTCGGTGGGGTCGAGGGTGCCGAGGGCGGTGGCGATGCGGCGCTCGTGGGCGCGCTGCCAGTCGTCGAGCTGGCGCCGGCCGGCCGGGGTGAGGGCGATGCGGGCGGTGCGACGGTCGCCGGGGTCGGCCTGGCGGTCGACGAATCCGGCGTCGAGGAGCTTGCCGATCAGTCCGCTGACGGTGTTGGGGGCGAGCCGCTGCCGGGCGGCGAGTTCGCCGACCCGCAGGGGTGCGGCGGCGAGGGTCTGGAGGAGTTCGACCTGCGCCATGGGCAGGGACTCCCACGGGTAGTCGGTGCGGATGCTGCTGCGCAGGGCGCGGCGCAGGCGGGTGACGGTGTCGGTGAGCCGCCGGGCGTGGTCGACCGCCGTTTCGGGGGTTTCGGTGGCGGGGTCGGGGACGTGTGGTGACGACGGCATGGCGGACAGCGTATCGCCTGGTACGGGCCGGTCCGGCGGACTGTCCACCGTCGGGCGGGGGCCTCCCGGAACTTCGCGGATCCCCCTGGGGCTCGGTGGAACTCGGCGTCCCAGGGCTCCCGTCGGAAGACGAGCAAGTCGTAGAAAGAACATATCTGCATCCGATATATTTGTGGCATGAACGCCACCGCCCTTGCCGCGCGGCTGCTCACCGAGCGGCCCCGGCCCCGCGGCATAGCCGGCTGGCGTCACGCCCACTGGCTGGCCGTCGGCACCGTCTGCCTCGGGGCCTTCCTCGGCCAGCTCACCGCCAGCGTCACCGCCCTCGTCTTCCCGGCCCTCGGCCGGCACTTCGACGCCGGCTTCGCGGCCGTCGAATGGGTCGCCCTCGCCTACCTCCTGGTGCTGGTCGCCCTGCTCGCCCCGGTCGGCTGGCTCTCCGACCTCATCGGCCGCAAGACCATGTACCTCGGCGGCTTCGCCGTCTTCGCCCTGGCCTCGCTCGGCGCCGGATACGCCGGCAGCCTCGGCGTGCTGGTCGCCTGCCGGGCCGTCCAGGCCGTCGGCGGCGCGATGATGCAGGCCAACAGCGTCGCCCTGGTGGCGCGCGGCGTCCCGGAGCACGCGATGCGGCGCGCGCTCGGCATCCAGGCGGCGGCCCAGGGGCTCGGTCTGGCGCTGGGCCCCAGCCTCGGCGGGCTGCTGGTGGAGCACGCCTCCTGGCGGTGGGTGTTCTGGATCAACGTGCCGATCGGGGTGCTGGGCATCCTGGCCGGCTGGTTCCTGCTGCCCCGCACCCGCACCGGGCCCCCGCTTGCCGTCGGCGCCGGGAAGCAGCTCATCGCCGGTACCGGGGGTCCGCTCACCGCCGATTCCGGGACCCTGCCCGCAGGAGCCGCCGCGAGCCTGCCCGCTCCCCGCGCCGCGAACCCGCCCACCACCGCGTCCACCACCACGCCCACCACCGCGTCCGGCGCCCGCTTCGACCTGGCCGGCCTGCTGCTGCTCACCGGCTCCACCACCGCGCTGCTGCTCGCCCTGTCCACCGCCTCCGGACTGCCGCTGCCCGGCTGGGCCGCCGCCGCCCTGCTGCTCGCCGCCGCCGTCCTCGCGTTCGCGCTGGTCCGTCAGGAACGGCGGGCCGCCCGGCCGATCCTGGCGCCCGGCCTGGTCAACACCCCCGGGGTGCGGTCCGGGCTGGTGGTCTCGCTGATCGGCTACCTGCTGCTGTTCTGCCCGCTCGTGCTCGGCCCGGTGCTGCTCACCGGCGCGGGCGTGCCGGTGGCCCGGGCCGGCCTGGTGATCACCCTGCTGCCCGCCGCGTTCGCACTCGCCGCGACCGTCGGCGGCGCGCTGCTGCCGCGCGGCTGGTCGGACGTCGCCCGCTGCCGCGCGGGCGCGGTGCTCGCGGGCGCTGGGCTGCTGCTGTTCGCCCTGCTGCCGGTCTCCGGGGCGGCCGTGGCGGTGCCGCTGCTGCTCGCCGGCTACGGGCTGGGACTGCTGCTGCCCGCCAACAACGCACTGGTGATGCGGGCGATACCGGCGCAGTGCTCGGCGGTCGGCGGCGGCATGGTGAACATGGCCCGCAGCCTCGGGACGGCACTCGGCACCGCCCTGCCCGTCCTCGGCGTCCACCTGGCGGGCCCGGCGTCCGGCGGCCGGACGGTGCTGTTCGCTCTCGCGGCGGTCGCGGTGGCGGCCGTGGCCCTGACCCGGCCGGTCCGCCAGGCCTGAGCCGGGAGCTCCGTCCCCGGGTCCGAGATCTGGCGCTAGGGCTCCGAGCGGACGTTCAGCGCGTCCTGGGCCCGGTTGAGGCCGCGCCGCACCAGCGTGTCCAGCGCGTCCGCGCACCGGTCCAACACCCCTGGCAGGGCGGCCTGTTCGTGGTCCGAGAACTTCTTCAGCACGAAGTCGCCGACGCTCTGCCCCTTCGGGGGGCGCCCGATGCCGAAGCGCAGCCGCACGAAGTCGGGGGTGCCGAGCACCTCGCCCACCGAGCGCACGCCGTTGTGGCCGCCGGGGCCGCCGCCGCGCTTGAGCCGTCCGGTGCCGAACGCGAAGTCCAGGTCGTCCTGCACGACCACCAGGTGCTCGACCGGGACGCCGTAACGCCGCAGCAGGCCGGACACCGGCCGGCCGGACAGGTTGATGAACCACTGCGGCTTGGCCAGCAGCACCCGGTGGCCGTCGACCTCGATCTCCGCCACCAGGGCGCCGATCCCGCGCCGCCGGAACCGCGCGCCGTACCGTTCGGCCAGCCGCTCCACGGTCAGGAAGCCGGCGTTGTGCCGGGTCAGCCGGAACCACGGGCCGGGGTTGCCCAGTCCGGCGATCAGCCAGGGTGCGGCGGGGGTCATCGTGAACTCCAGGGGCTTGTCGCGGACGCGGGACGGCCGGGGCGCGGTACGCACGGTACGGGACCGTCGACCGCGCCCCGGCCGTCCGAGGGCACGCGCAGTGGGGTGGGTCAGGACTCGGGCACGCCGGGGGCGGCGCCGCGCTCCGTGAGCATGTCGGTCATCAGCTGAACCTCCGAGGTCTGCGCGACCACCATCGACTGGGCGAGCCGCTTCTCGGCGTCGTTCTTCGCCAGGTCCACGTAGCCCTGGGCCATTTCGACGCCGCCCTTGTGGTGCTGGATCATCAGCTGCAGGTAGTACACCTCGGCGTCCCGCCCGCTGAGCGAACGCAGCTTCGCCAGTTGGGTGTTGGTGGCCATGCCGGGCATCAGCGAACCGTCGTGGGCCTGGTAGTCGTGGCCCATCCTCATCCACGCCATCGGCTTGGCCGCCGAGTGCTGCGGCAGCCCCCACTGGTCGATCCAGCCCATCATCATCCCGCGCTGGTTGGCCTGGGTGTTGATGATGTCGAAGGCGAGGGTGCGGGTCGCGTCGTCGCCGGTGCGGTCCCGGACGATGAACGACAGGTCCACCGCCTGCTGGTGGTGGGTCGCCATGTCGCGGGCGAACCCGGCCTCGGGCGAGTCGTCCGCCGGGACGGCCACCGAGGCCGACCCGGACGCCGACGTCCCGCTCGCCACCAGGGCGGGCACCCCGAGGGCCAGCGCGAGGGCGGCGGCCAGCGCGGCCGGCCACCACAGCCGCCGACGGGCCGGGCGCGGCGTCCCGGCCTCGTCCGCGAACTCCTCGGCGGCGTGCTCGGAGCCGTCCTCGGGCGGCGCCGCGTCGGCGGTCACATCTGCCCCATGGTGCAGGAGGCGCCCGGCTCCTGGGTCTGCTTGCCCTGGACGTACTTGGTGAAGAACTGGTTCACCCGCGGGTCGCTCGCGCTCTCCACGATCAGCTGGGTGCTCCAGGCGTTCAGGGTGATGGTGCCCTTCTCGTCCGGGTACGGGCTCATCAGCGAGTACGGGGTGGTCTTGACCTTGTCGGACAGGGTCTTGATGTCGTCCGGCGTCGCCTTGCCGTTGTACGTCACCCAGACCGCGCCGTGCTCCAGCGAGTGGACGGCGCGCTCGTTCTCGACCGGCTGGTCGTAGACGTGGCCCATGCAGTCCAGCCAGATCGCGTTGTGGTCGCCGCCGACCGGCGGGGTCATCGGGTAGCTGACCTTGTCCTTGACGTGGGTGCGGCTCAGCTCGCCGAAGGTCTGCACGCCCGGGATGTCCGCGTTGGCGGCGGCCTGCTCCTTCTTCTTGCTCTGGTTGGCGTCCATGACGATCCAGGTGCCGGTGGCGATCGCGCCGATCACCAGCACACCGGCCGCGACCGAGGCGATGACCTTGTTGCGGCGGTCGCGGCGCTGCTCGCCGGCGCGCAGCTCGGCTATCCGGGCGCGGCGGTCGGTCGGGCCGGGCTTGCCGGACTGCTTGCCGGACTGCTTCGAGGCGGAACCCATGGTGGTTGTCCTTGTCCCCGCCGCGCGCTGCTGGAGGCGCGGCGGTCAGCTGAAAGAAGGGGAGGGGCGGATCCGCCGGCGGATGCCGGGCGGTGGGTTCCGCTCAGGACCGGTGTACTTGCAGCTCGTGTAGATCGGGTGCCGGATGCGGACCGTCCAGCAGCCCGGCGGGCACCACCCTGGGCAGCGCCTCGGCTGCCGGCGCGAGCGGTGACGCGGCCGGCTGGGGATGCGGCGGCGGGTTCGGCAGCTGGGCGTCCTGCGCGCAGTACGGGTGGCTGGAGCAGCCGTTGTCACGGCGCGGCTGCCCGCCGTCGGCGGTGCACCACGTCCAGTGCCGCTGCTCCCCGGCGCGCTGGCGCTGGTCGGAGGCCTTGGCGGCGGGGCCGGCGTGCGGGGCGTGACCGGAGACCGTCGCGGCGGTGACGGTGGTGGTGACGGCGGCGGTGACGGTGGTCGGCATCGGAGCGGCGTGCGCGCCGACCGCCTTCGACTGACCGGCGCACGGCAGCGTCGTGAGCAGCGCGACCAGCAGCAGGACCCACAGCACACCCGCCGGGCGGCCCGCCGGTGCGGCCCTCCCCGGTCGAGGTGAGCTGGGGGCCGACGCGGTCATGCGCACATTTAATCAGCCGAACGAGTGAAGCGATGCCCCTCCTCCACCCCCATTTTCGGCCGCTCCCGGACCCGAACACCCCGGAAACGCCCTGCTCCGGGCACATCCGGCAAGCACGGACGGAACGGGACCGAACGCGGGGGTGAACCCGGGGGCGGACGCAGGGGCGGACTCCTCGGTGAAACCCGAGGTGGGCGCGGTGGCCGGGAACGGCCCGGCGCTGACCGGTTGTCGCCGAAACCCGGACAGCGTCGTTGCACTTGGAGACAATGACGTCGAGTCCGGCCCCGCCGGGGGCGGCGCGACCACGGACCGACCAGGAGCCGCCAGATGAGCAAGCAGGGTGCCCCCGCACAGTCGCACCGGCCGGACGACGGCTGGTGGGACACGGTCTACGACGGCCCGGCGGGCACCCTCCCCGACACCCCGCACGCGGACCCCGGCGACGGCAGCGTCGACGACTGGTTCGACACGGCGGTCGGTCTCATCGGCCAGCAGCGCACGGCCGAACCGGAGCCGGTTCTGGACGCGGAGCCGGTGCTGGACGTGGAGCCGGAGCCGGAGTCGGCAGCGGTGCCGGCAGCGGACGAGGTGCTGGAACGGGACAGCATCGACGACTGGTTCGACACCGCGATCGGCGTCATCGGACCCCAGCGGACGGACGAGGAGCGGGTCATCGCCCCTGACGTCCGGGAAACCGAAGCCGACACCGCCCCCGCACCGGTCTCCCTGGACAAGCCCACCCCCGAGCCCGCGCCGCAACCCGAGCCGGAACCCGCGCCGCGACCCGAGCCGGAGCCCGAGCCGGAACCCGAGGCCGCCGCCGAGGAGCCCGAGCCCGAGTCCGAGTCCGAGTCCGAGCCCCAAGCCACCGAGGAACCCGACACCCTCGCCACCGCCACCGCCACCGTCCCCGACCCGCGTCCGGCCGTCCGCTCGCCGCTCGCCGACGGCGCCCCCACCGTGCCGCACATCGGCGAGCGCCCGCCGACCTACGGCCCGGAGCCGACCGCCGTCCCGGAGGCGGACCCGGGCGTCCTCGGGGCGCTCGTGCCGGACACCGTTCTGGAGGGCGCCCAGTACGGGTCGTCCGTCCTGCGCGCCGTCTCCGTCCGCGGCGACTCCGCCCGCTACCGGGGCGAGTCGCGGCGCGACGCGCTGCTGGTCACCAGGTTCGGTGACGGCCCGGACGGACTGCTGCTCGCCGTGCTCGCCGGTATCGACCGGACCGGCACCGCCGCGGACGAGGCGCTCCCCCCGGAGGCCGTCGCCACCAGCACCCGCGAGGCCTGCCACCATCTGGCCGCCGCGGTCGGCCGCAGCCGCGAGGGCCTGGCCGCGGACCTGCGCGACGGCGCCCGGGACCGGCTGCGCTACGGCCTGCAGCGGCTCGCCACCGGCGCCGTCGCCCCGCTGCGCGCGCTCGTGCCCGGGGACGAGGAGGACGGCATGCCGTCCCCGGCCTCGCTGCACTGCCTGCTGCTGTCGCTCGACCCGGCGGCCGGCCACCGGGCGGCCTTCGGGGTCGGTCCGGGCGGGCTCTACCTGTTGCGCTCCGGCCACTGGATCGACGCCTACGCGGCCCGCCTGCTGCACCACCCGGACGGCCAGCAGCCGCCGGAGGAGCCGAGGCCGTTCCGCTTCCGGCTGGTCCCCGCCACCCCGGGCGACGTGCTGCTGCTCTGCACCCCCGGCCTGGCCCGCCCGATCGCCGACGAGCCGGCCGTCGCCCACTTCCTGTCCACCCACTGGGCCCACCCGCATCCGCCCGGCTCCGTCGACTTCCTCCGCCAGGTCCAGGTCCGCGCCAAGGGCTACGCCGACGACCGTACGGCGGCCGCCGTCTGGACCGAGTGACGACTGACCGGCCGACCGGCCGACCGACCGACCGACCGACTGACCGACCGACCGACCGAACGCCGACCGCACACCAGGCGCCCGACGCCCGGTCAGCGCGCCTTGGGAAAGGCGGCGCGCAGCGCGGAGCCGCGGACGGTGACCGCGGCCCGGAGGACGGGCAGCATGCAGACGACCTGCACGGCGGCGTACCAGGGCGGGCAGACGCCCGGGATCAGGTCGACGCCGACGATGGCGATCGGCATGACGAGGGTGAGGGCGCCCAGTCGTTCGAAGGCCCGGCGGGATCCTCGGGAGGCGGCGACCGCCAGCCGGTGGAGCAGCACGGCGACCACCGGCAGCAGCACCGCCCGGACCCACATGAACGTGTTCACCGGGTGGCCGCTGCCCGCCACCGCGACGACCGTCAGGAACCCGACGGCGCCGAGCGCGCCGTAGACCTTGACGCAGGCCGTCACCGTGCCGAAGGCCCGTCGGGTACAGGGGTCGTGGAGCAGCGCCGCCTCGGGCGCGCCGGGCAGGTCGCTGCCGGACGTGTCCGTGCGGTGCGTGTCCGTGCGGTGCGTGGTGGTGCGGTGCGTGTTGGTGTCCATGTCCACCGACGCTACGAACCGCCCCGCCGGGGCGGTATCGGTCTGGGCCCACGGGTGGGTGGGGCCGGCCCCACTCCCCGGCCGATCGGGGCGGTGGCGGGCTCGGCGCGGTGCACAGTTGGGAGCACCGTACGGAAGGGGAGAGACGTGGGACGGCTGGGTTCGTGGGTGGCGCGCGCCGGGGTGGGGTTCGTGCGGGCGTGCGTCGTGGCGGCCGTCTGCCTGCTGCTGCCGGCCGTGTGGGCCGCGGCCGTGGCGCTGGGGGTCTGGTGGGGGGCGGGCAACCCGTGGTCGTGGACGGCGCCGTTCGTGCTGGTGGGCGTGGGCACGCTCGCCCTGCCCCGCCCGGTCTGCCGGATCGTCCGCTTCCTCGTCGCGCGGTGGACCGCCACGGTGATCCCCGCCGGATACCGGCAGGCCGGGCCGGTGACGCTGATGTCCACCGGGTTCTGGTGGAACGGTTTCTCCTACGAGCGCACCCGCCGGGACGCGCTGATGGACCAGCGCTGGAGGGTCCGCTGGCGGGATCCGGCGAACTGGCGAGACCTGCGGTTCACGGGGATCGCGCCGTTCACCGCCGGTCTGCTCGCGTGCCTCCCGCCGGCCGGGGCGGTCGTGGCGGCCCGCGCGGTCCTCGGGTTCGGCGGGCCGGAATCCGCCGCGGGCCCGGCCGGGGCGCTCGGCGCGGTCGTGGCCGTGGCCTCCGCCCCGTACGCCTGGCGGCCGGTCGTGCCGGTGGCGGTCCGCTTCCTGCGCCCGTCGCCGGCGATGGCGCTGGCGGAGCGGGTCGAGGAACTGACCGCCCAGCGCGCGGACGTGACGGTCGCGCAGGCCGCCGAGATCCGCCGGATCGAACGGGACCTGCATGACGGGGCACAGGCCCGCCTGGTCGCGCTCGGGCTCTCCCTGGCGACCGCCGGGAAGCTGATGGAGCGTGACCCCGACCAGGCCAGGGCGCTGATGCGGGACGCGCAGGCCGGTGCCACCGCCTCGCTGGCCGAACTCCGCGATCTGATCCGGGGGATCAGCCCGCCGGTGCTGAGCGAGCGGGGGCTCGTCGACGCCGTCCGCGCGCTCGCCCTGGACGTCCCGCTGGAGGTGGCCGTCAGCGCCGGCGCCCCGCTGCACCTGGACGCGCCGATCGAGTCCGCCGTCTACTTCGGTGTCGCCGAGCTGCTGACCAACGCCGTCCGGCACGCCGGGGCGTCCGGGGTGCGGATCTCCCTCACGCGGGACGGCACCGGTGTCGCCGCCGCGGTCGTCGCCGAGGTCGAGGACGACGGCCGGGGCGGGGCGGACGTCCGGGCCGGCGGCGGGTTGGCGGGCCTGCGCCGCCGGCTGGCGGCCTTCGACGGCACCCTGGAGGTCACCAGTCCGCCGGGCGGTCCGACCCGTGTCAGGATGACGGTGCCATGCGAATCGTTGTAGCCGAAGACCTCTACCTCCTGCGCGACGGGATGGTCCGCCTGATCGAGGCCTGCGGGCACCAGGTGGTGGCCACGGCCGCCACCGGGCCCGAGACGCTCGACGCGTTGCGCAGGTGGCGCCCGGACGTGTCCGTCATCGACGTCCGCATGCCGCCGACCCAGTCGGACGAGGGGCTGCGGGCGGCCCTCGCCGCCCGCGGCGAGATACCCGGGCTGCCGGTCCTCATCCTCTCCCAGCACGTCGAGCAGTTGTACGCGCGGGAGCTCCTGGCGGACGGCTCCGGCGGCGTCGGCTACCTCCTCAAGGAGAGCGTGTTCGACGCCGACCAGTTCATCGGCGCCCTGGAGCGCGTCGCGGACGGCGGGACGGCCATGGATCCGGCCGTCATCGCGAGACTGCTGTCCAACACGCCACCGAACCGGGGGCTCGAACGGCTCACCGAACGCGAGTACGCCGTGCTGGGGTTGATGGCCGAGGGGCTCTCCAACCAGGCCATCGGCCGTCGGCTCTTCCTGAGCGAGAGCGCCATCGGCAAGTACACCACCGCGATGTTCGGCAAGCTCGGCATCACCGACGACGACGACACCAACCGCCGCGTCCGCGCCGTCCTCACGTACCTGAACAAGTCGTAGCCTGACGGACCGCCCGGCCTGTCCACCCCGCCGCGGCCTCCGGGGGTCAGGTGCGCAGGAGGATCGCGGTGACGGCGGTGGCCTGGGTGAGGGCGGCGGGGCGGTGGGTGCCGGGGAGGCCGATGGCGAGGGGGACGGCCAGGCCGTCGAGGAGGGCGCGGATCTGGGTGGCCCGGTCGGCGGCGGGCCCGGGGGTGAAGTGGCCGGTGGCGGTGCCCTCCTCGATGAGGGCGACCAGGTCGGCCTGCCAGGGCGCCTCGATCTCCTGCTGGCCCTGGCGGATCTCGGCGCTGGCGGGGGAGCGCCCCCACACCTCGACCCACAGGATCCAGCGCGGATCGCCCGCCCCGTCGGGCAGGTAGAGGCGCAGGTAGGCGTCGAGCCGCTGCCAGGGGTCGCGGGAGCGGTCGGCGAGGGCGTCGCGGCGCCGGGCGCCGAGCTGGTCCTCGCTCCAGCGGAGGGTTTCCAGCAGCAGCTGGTCCTTGCTGCCGAAGTAGTAGAGCAGGTGTCCGGCGCTCATCTGGAGCTGTTTGCCGAGCCCGGCCATGGTGAGTTTGGCGAGTCCGTGTTCGGCGATCGCGGCCCGGGCGGTGGCGAAGACCTCCTCGCGGGGGCGCGCCGGCCGGCGCGGGCGGGGGTCGGCCATGTGCGGTGCGCTCCCTCGGTGGTGCGGGGGTCGGAAGGCTGCCGGGGCGGGGGAGGTGCCCCCGCCCCGGCAGCCGGGTGGCCCGGGTGCCCAAGGCGGCCCGGGTTCCCCGAGTGGCCTGGGGTCAGGCGGACTTCGGCTGCTGCTGGGTGATGCAGTGGATACCGCCGCCGTTGGCGAAGATCTCGCGGGCGTCGACGAGTTCGACGGTGCGGCCCGGGTAGGCGCGGCCGAGGACGGCGGCGGCCTCCTGGTCGCGCGGGTCGTCGAAGGCGCACAGGATCACGGCGTCGTTGGCCACGTAGTGGTTGATGTAGGAGTAGTCGACCGGTTCGCCGTCCTCGTCCAGCAGGACGGTGGGGGCGGCCAGTTCGATGATCTCCAGGGACCGGCCCCGGGCGTCGGTGGCGGCGCGCAGGATGGCGACGAGCTCCTGGCAGACCGCGTGGTCGGGGTGGGCGGGGTCCGGCTGGACGTGGGCGACGACGACGCCGGGGCGCACGAAGGAGGCGACGATGTCGATGTGCCCGCGGGTGCCGAACTCGTCGTAGTCGCGGGTGAGTCCGCGCGGCAGCCAGATCGCCTTGGTGGTGCCGAGGAAGGCGTGCAGCTCGGCCTCGACCTCCTCCTTGGTCCAGTCCGCGTTGCGGCCCTCGCCGAGCTGGACGGTCTCGGTGACCAGGACGGTGCCCTCGCCGTCGACGTGGATGCCGCCGCCCTCGTTGATCAGCCGGGAGGCGAAGCGCTGGACGCCCGTCAGTTCGCTGATGTGCTCGGCGATGTGCTGGTCGTGGTCCCAGCGGGCCCAGGACTGGGCGCCCCAGCCGTTGAAGATCCAGTCGGTGGCGGCCAGCGAGCCCTTGCCGTCGATCAGGAAGGACGGGCCGATGTCGCGCATCCAGGCGTCGTCGAGCGGGCGCTCGACGATCTCCACCTGCTCGGAGACGTACCGGCGGGCGTCCGCGGTCTCGCCGGTGTTGACGACCAGCGTGACCGGCTCGTACCGGACGATGGTGTTGGCGACGGCGGCCCAGGCCTCGCGGCCCGCGTGCAGGTTCTCGGGGGTGTCGAAGGTGGGGTTGGCGGTGGGGAAGGCCATCCAGGTGCGGTCGTGCGGGTGCCACTCGGCGGGCATCCGGTAGCCGAGGGAGGCGGGCGTGGGGGTGGTCATCCGGGAGTCCTAGGGGGAGGCGTTCGGCGGAGGTGTCGGCGGAGGTGTCAGAGGAAGTAGAGACGGCTGAGCGAGACGCTGTCCGCGGGCTCGGAGCGCAGCGGTTCGCCGTCCAGCGAGACCAGGCCGGTCTGGGTGACGTCGACGCGGCCGATCCGGGCGTTGCGGACCATGTCGCGGGGGCCGATGCCGCGGGTGTTGCGGACGCCGACGCGGCGGCGGCGGGTGGGCAGCCCGTCGGCGGGGCGGTCGAGGTAGGCGCCGTCGGCGGCGGCCTGGGCGACGAAGGCGACCGAGATGTCGGCGGCGGTGGCGCCGTGGGCTCCGAACTGCGGTCCGAGGACGAGGGGTTCGCAGGTGTCGGTGGAGGCGTTGGGGTCGCCGACCACGCCGTAGGCGGGGAATCCGGCCTTCAGGACCAGCTGGGGCTTGGCGCCGAAGTGGTCGGGGCGCCACAGCACGATGTCGGCGAGTTTGCCGACCTCGATGGAGCCGACCTCGTGGGCGAGGCCGTGGGCGATGGCGGGGTTGATGGTGAGCTTGGCGATGTAGCGCAGGACGCGCTCGTTGTCGTCGCCGGCCTCGGTGGTGCCGTAGCCACCGTCCAGGGGGCCGAGTTCGGCCTTCATCTTGCCGGCCATGGCGAAGGTGCGGCGGACGGTCTCGCCGGCGCGGCCCATGCCCTGGGCGTCGGAGGAGGTGATGCCGATGACGCCGAGGTCGTGCAGGACGTCCTCGGCGCCCATGGTGCCGGCGCGGATGCGGTCGCGGGCCATGGCGGCGTCGCCGGGCAGGTCGGTCTTGAGGTCGTGGGCGGAGACGATCATGCCGAAGTGCTCGCCGAGCGCGTCGCGGCCGAACGGCAGGGTGGGGTTGGTGGAGGAGCCGATGACGTTGGGCACGCCCGCCATCTTCAGCACGTTGGGGACGTGTCCGCCGCCGCAGCCCTCGATGTGGAAGGCGTGGATCGTCCGCCCTTCCAGCACCTTGAGCGTGTCCTCCACCGACAGGCACTCGTTCAGGCCGTCGGTGTGCAGGGCGACCTGGACGTCGTACTCCTCGGCGACGCGCAGCGCGGTGTCCAGGGCGCGGGTGTGGGCGCCCATGTCCTCGTGGACCTTGAAGCCGGAGGCGCCGCCCTCGGCCAGCGCCTCGACGAGCGGGGCCGCGTCGGAGGACGAACCGCGGCCCAGGAAGCCGATGTTGACGGGCCAGGCGTCGAAGGCGTTGAAGGCGTGGCGCAGCGCCCACGGGGAGTTGACGCCGACGCCCCAGACCGGGCCGAACTCCTGGCCGATGATCGTGGTGACGCCGGAGGCGAGGGAGGCCTCCATGATCCGCGGCGAGAGCAGGTGGACGTGGGTGTCGATGGAGCCGGCGGTGGCGATCATGCCCTCGCCGGAGACGATGGTGGTGCCGGTGCCGACGACGACGTCCACGCCGTCGAGGGTGTCGGGGTTGCCGGCCCGCCCGATCGAGGCGATCCGGCCGCCGATCAGGCCGATCGAGGTCTTGCGGATGCCCTGGACGGCGTCGATCACCAGGACGTTGCTGATCACCACGTCGCAGGTGTCGCGGACGGCGGCGGCCTTGAGGTGCAGTCCGTCGCGGGCGGTCTTGCCGAAGCCGGCCAGGAACTCCTCGCCGGGGGCCTGGGAGTCGGACTCGACCCGGACGATCAGGCCGGAGTCGCCGAGCCGGATCCGGTCGCCGGCCCGGGGGCCGTGCACCGAGATGTAGTCGTGGGGGGTGATGGACGTCATGACGGCACCTCGGCGTCGTCGAAGGTGGTCAGGTAGCCGGTCGCGCGGGCCTTGGCCAGGGCGGCGTCCTTCGCGCCGGGGGCGTCCAGCGGTCCGTCGACCAGGCCGGCGAAGCCGATCGCGACGCGTTCGCCGCCGATCGGCACCAGGCCGACCTGGACGGTGGCGCCGGGGTCGAAGCGCACCGAGGAGCCGGCCGGGACGGCCAGGTGGGTGCCGTAGGCGGCGGCGCGGTCGAAGGCGAGGCGTGGGTTGGCCTCGAAGAAGTGGAAGTGCGAGGTGACCGAGATCGGCACCTGGGAGGTGTTGTGGACGGGCAGCAGCACCGTCTCCTCGACCGGGTCGTAGCCGGCGCCGTCGCCGGGCAGCGCGCCGCCGGGGGCCTCGTCGCCGAGCGAGCCGGCGCCCCGGAAGGGGTCGTTGACGACGGCCAGGCGGGTGCCGTCGTCGAAGACGGCCTCGACCTGGACGACGGTGACGACGTCCGGCACGCCGGGCAGCACGTCGTCGGCGGTGAGCACGCTGCGGCCGGCCTCGATGGCCTCGGCCAGGCGCCGGCCGTCGCGGGCGGCCTCGCAGACGGTGTCCGCGATCAGGGCGGTGGCCTCGGGGATGTTGAGGCGTACGCCCCGGGCGCGGCGGGCGCGGGCCAGTTCGGCTGCTGTGAAGATCAGCAGCCGGTCCCGCTCGGTGGGGGTCAGTCGCACGGTTCCTCGCTCGCGGTCGCCGGGGAGGGGGTCGGCTTTCGGGGCGATGTTAGAACGTCGTTCAAACATCTCGGGCCATTGAACCCGGACCGGGCCGCCGTGTCCAGCGTTGCCGGTCCGCAGGGGTTCGGCTCGCCGGGCGCGCGGCGGGGGTGAAGCCCCGCGGCGGCGGGGGCGCAGCCCGGGAGGGGAGGGTGCGCGGCCGGGGTGCGCCGGGCGCGCGGAGCGGGACGGGGCCCGGCGCGCGGCGGGGTGCGACAGGGAGCGGGAGGGCGGCGCGGGCCGGTGCCCGGGCGCCGGGTGTGCGCGGGATCGAGCGGGGGCGGGCTCGAAAACAGGCTCTGCGCTTCGCAAACCTGTCCGGCGCGGGCAGTTGGATCACGTGAACCTCCCCGTGCCCCTTTCACCCCACGTGATCGGACGCACACTGTTGCAAACGCCGTCAACTGGGCATGAGGATGGGTGGTCAGAACGTGGGGGCCACCCGGCCGGCGGGGGATCCGGAGGCGGGGGCCCGGATTCGAGGGCGGGGGCATGTGTTGATGGACGGTCAGTCGCGATTCCCGCGGCAGCGGACGAGTTCGGGTGACGCCTACCGGTCCGGGCCCGCCCCGGGCGCAGCCGGCGGCACCGGGACGACCCTGCCGGGCACCTCGGCCCCCGGCTGCGCCCTGCACCGCCGGCTGCACCTGACGCTCGACCCGGCCGACCTGGTCGCGGTCGGCTCGGTCCGCCGGCGGCTGCGGACGGCGCTCAGCCACTGGGGGGTGCCCGAGCTGTCGGACACCGCCGAACTGCTCTCCTCCGAGCTGGTGACCAACGCGCTGCTGCACACCGGCAAGGGCGCGGTGTTCGACGCGGTGCTCGGGTCGGACCACCGGCTGCGCATCGAGGTGCAGGACGGCACGACCCGGCTGCCCGGCCGGCGCCGCGATCCGGACGCCGAGTACGCGACCTCGGGGCGCGGCCTGCTGCTGGTGGAGTCGCTCGCGGACGCGTGGGGCGTGCAGCTGCGGGGCGACGGCAAGGTCACCTGGTTCGAGCTCGCCATGCCCTGAGCCCGGCCGCGCGCGGGGTGCGGGCGCGGGGTGCGGGCGCGGGGTACGGGCGCGGGGTACGGGCACGGAGTACGGAGCAGGGGGCGCGAAGCACGGGCGCGGGGCGCGGCGCATGAAGGGGTGCGCGGTCCGCGGCACGGTTCGCCGTCGATTCATTCGCCTTCGAAGCATGCCCGGAACAGAAGGCGGAGCGGAAGATTTCCGGCCCGTTGCCATTGCCGCTCGGCCCAACATTGGACAGGATGGTGGGAATGTGTGTCCACGTGCGGCAAGCAGCGGGGAGACCGAACCTCGACCGACCCCGCCCGTCGACACCGTCCGATCCAGCACCACCCATCACACCGCCACGCGGCCCGTCCGGACGGTCGGCACGGTCCGCCACGGCAGCGGCAGGAGCAGCATGCCCACTGAGCCCGAGTCGCCGGGGCCGGCGCTTCCACCCGGTGCGCCCACCGTCGAACCGCAGCAGGCAGCCGCCACCCACACCACCGGTCCGAACCCCGCCGCTCCCGCTCCCGTGACGGTCGACCAGCCCCCCGCCGGCCCCACTGCGGCCGGGCCGGGCCGGGCGAAGCCGCCCGCGCAGGCGGTGCGCCGGCCCGTGCCGCGCCCGGCGCCCGCGCTCGCCGCCGGACGGCTGGCGACGGTGCTCCCCGGCAGCCTGCCGCCCGCCTCCGCGGACACCATGCCGGACTGGCTGGAGCCCGCGATGGCCGCCAACGGCATCGGCTCCTTCGACTGGGACATCCGCCGCGACATCCTGGAGGGCGACCACCGGGCCTGCGCGATCATCGGCCTGGACAGCATGGACCAGGGCCGCTTCGACCGCACCGCCGGTTCCTTCCTGGCCCTGCTGCACCCCGAGGACGCGCCGGTCGTGCGCCGCCGGGTCGAGCGCGCGGTGGCCGAACTGGGCCAGTGCGGCGCCTACTACCGCACCGTCGGGCCCAACGGCACCATGCGCGCGGTGCGCTTCCGCGGCCGGGTGCTCGCGGACGCCTTCGGCCGGGCCTCGCGGATGGTGGGCTTCGTCTGGGACGCCACCGTCGAACTGCACAAGCGCGACCGCGCCGACCGGATGGCCCTGCTGCGCGAGGAGCGCTCCCGGTTCATCAAGGAGGCGGCCCGCGCCCTCTCCGAAGCCGTCACCGTCCGCGACGTGGCCCGGGTGTTCACCGGACTGCCGCTGCCCGGACTGCCGCCGGACGGCCTGGTGCTGGCCTCCTTCGAGGCCGGCCGGGCGCAGGTGCTCGGCGCCTCCGGCTACCGGACCGAGGCGCTGGCGGTCTGGGACCGCACGGTGCTGCCGGCCGGGCACCCGGCCGCCGAGGCGGTGCGCCACCGGGCGCCGGTGTTCATCCCGACCCGCGAGGAGTTCCGCGCGTCCTACCCCGAGGTCTGGGAGCCGACCAGCCGTACCGGGCGCGGCTCCTGGGCGTTCCTGCCGCTGGTGGCCAGCGGGCGGGCGATCGGCGTCTGCGTGGTCAGCTTCGACGACGAGCGCGAGCTGGACGCGGACGAGCGCACCCTGCTGTCCACCCTGGGCGGGCTGGTCGCCCAGTCCCTGGCCCGGGCCCGGCTGCACGACGCCGAGCACGAACTGGCGGCCGGCCTCCAGCGGGTGATGCTGCCGCGCACCGTGCCGTCGGTGCCGGGGGTGACGACCGCCGTGCGCTACCTGGCGGCCGGTTCCGGCCTGCAGATCGGCGGCGACTGGTACGACGTGGTGCCGCTGCCGGGTGGGCACGTCGGCCTGGTGATCGGGGACGTCCAGGGCCACGACGTGCACGCCGCCGGGATCATGGGCCAGCTGCGGATCGCGCTGCGCGCCTACGCGGCCGAGGGGCACCCGCCGGCCGCGGTGATGGCCCGCGCCTCCCGCTTCCTCGCCGACCTGGACACCGACCACTTCGCGACCTGCGCCTACGCCGAGGTCAACGTGGACTACGGCGTGGTCTACGCCGTCCGGGCCGGCCACCTCGACCCGGTGGTGCGCCGGGCGGACGGCACCGCCGCCGTGGTGCCGGTGGCCGGCGGGCTGCCGCTGGGCATCGACCCGGACCAGGAGTACCGGGTCACCCGGTTCAGCCTGGACCCGGGCGAGACGGTGCTGCTCTGTACCGACGGCCTGGTCGAGGCGCGCGGCATGGACCTGGACGAGGGCATCGCCCGACTCACCCGGGCGTTCGCCCGCCCGCTGCCGCCCGCCGAGGAGTCGGCCCGCGACCCGCTGGAGGACCTGGCCGACCGGATCGCCTCCCAGGCCGCCGACTCCAGCGAGCGCGAGGACGACATAGCGCTGCTGCTCCTGCGCTGGGACGGTCCGGCCGGCGGCCTGGCCGCCCAGCAGCTGCGCCGCCGGATCGGCCAGGCCGACCTGGCGCGGATCGCCGAGGTCCGGGCGGAGCTGCGCGACGCGCTGCGCCGCTGGGGCGTCGCCGAGTTCATCGACACCGCCGAACTGCTCTCCTCCGAACTGGTCACCAACGCCATCCGGCACACCGACCGGGACGCCATGTTCACCGCCCGGCTCTACCGGGAGCCCGCCGCGGACGGCGGACGGGCCCGGCTGCGGGTCGAGGTGGAGGACGAGTCGGACCTGTGGCCGACCCGCCGGACCCCGGGGGAGCAGGCCTCCTCCGGGCGCGGGCTGATGCTCGTCGAGGCGCTGGCGGACGCCTGGGGCGTGGAGCCGCGCGGGTCCGGCAAGCGGATGTGGTTCGAGCTCAGCGGCACGCCCGCAGCCTGAATCCGGCTACCCGAACTGCTGCTCCAGGTCCTTCAGTTTGCGCTCCAGCGAGTCCAGCCGGGGCAGCGTCACGGTGTCCTCGTCGACGGTCAGGTCGATGGTGCGCCGCTCCGGGCGGGCGGGCAGGCCCGGCTGGGCCACCGTGCCCTCGGCGGGCACCACCGCGCCCTCGGCGGCCTCGACCTCGCGCGGCCCGGCGGGCCGCTCCGCCGCGGGGCCGCCGGCTATGGCGGGTTCCGAGCCGGACTCCAACTGCCGTGCGCCGCCGCCGCGTCCGCGCCAGGCGTTGTTGCTGCGGCTGATCGCCCGGATCTCCGCCCGCTCACGGCGGCCGGCCAGCCTGCGGCGCTCGCGCTCTACGGCCCTCTCCCGCTTGTCCTCGCGGACCTCGTCCACCGCCTCGTCGAGGCTGCGAACGCCTTCCAGGAGCATCAGCGACCAGGCCGCGTAGGTCTCGCGCGGGGCGCGCAGCCAGCGCACGATGCGGATCTGCGGCAGCGGGCGGGGGACGAGCCCCTGCTCGCGCAGCGCGGCCCGGCGGGTCTGCTTGAGCGCCCGGTCGAACAGGATGGCCGCCGAGAGGGACATGCCGGAGAAGAACTGCGGGGCGCCCGCATGGCCGAAGCCGCGCGGGGCGTGCACCCAGTTGAACCAGGCCGAGGCGCCGGCGAACAGCCAGACCAGCAGCCGGGAGCCGAGCGCGGCGTCGCCGTGGCTGGCCTCGCGGACGGCGAGCACCGAGCAGAACATCGCGGCGCCGTCGAGGCCGAACGGCACGAGGTACTCCCAGCCGCCGGACAGCCCGAGGTTCTGCACCCCGAAGCCGACCAGCCCGTGGAAGGACAGCGCGGCGGCGACACCGGCGCAGCAGAACAGCAGCGTGTACGAGGCGCCGCCGTACAGGGATTCCTTGCGGCGGCGCCGTTCCTCGGAACGCTCCCAGGAATCCGGCCCTCCGGCGGCGGCGGATCCCCGGCTCCGGACCAGGGCCACCAGGAGCGCGCTGACCAGCAGCCCCGCACCTCCGGTGACGGCCCAGCCGAGCGGTATGTCGGACAATTTCATCGCCGGAACCAGCCTCGCTTTCCTGCGTCGCGTTCCTGCGTCGTGATGGCGGGGACCATCATGGCGGACGCTCGGCGGGGGAATGGCCGATTCGGTGCCAATGCGCTGAGTAGAGGGATTTCTGACCCCGCGACAATCGCATTTTCTTATGCATTTGAAGCGGTTTATTCCCGGAATTCCGGGCTTTCCGGATCCGGCCTCGCACGTATTTTCGTCAACCCCGCATGACGCGGGGGCAGCCGCCGCAGATGTCCTCCGGTTGGGCGGTGTACACGAGGCAGCAGCTGGCCCGGGCCCGGTCGGTGCCCGAAGCATCCCCGCCCCCGGGCGCCGGCGCGGCGAACCCGGCACCCGGGGTGAAGGGGGATGGGGCCGGAGCGGGGCCGCCGGTCACGCCGGGCGCGCACGCCGGTGCCGCCGCCGCGCCGCCCGCCTGCGGGGGCTCCAGCAGCGCGGACAGCTCGGCGCGCGCCCGCTCCTGCTCCCCGAGCAGCCCGCCGGCGTACCAGAGCCCCTCCACCGCCGCGTCCGTGGCCATCGCCCACAGCACCCGCGGCCCGCGCCGCACCTCGGGCCGGAAGGCGGCCAGCACCGGCTCCAGGAACCCGCCCAGCGCGCACCGCAGTTCGGCGGCCAGCGCGTTCGCGTCCGGCACCGTACGGGCCTGCGGCGCGCCGCCCGCCGGGTCGTCCGGCAGGCAGGCGAACGCCTCCGGGCGGACCGTCAGCTCCACCCGGTCGGCACCGCGGCGCACCGAGACGTCCTCCGGGCCGAGCAGCAGGACCCGGCGCTCCAGGAACCACGGCAGCGTGAACAGCAGCGAGAGCGGCCACACGACGCGGTGCAGGCCGAAGCCGGCCGCCACGTCCGGGCGCAGCGGCCGCCCGTAGCGGGCCAGGCCCTGCCGGGCGTCGTGGGCGATCAGCTCGCGGACCGCCTCGGGCCGGGTGGTCAGGTCGGCGGCGGGGATCCAGCCGTCGCCGCGGCGGGGCGGGGCGCAGCGCACCCGCAGGACGGGGGCGAGCGCGGTGAGCCGGTGGTACGAGGTCGCGCCGGGGGCGGTGGCGGCCGGTGCGGGGGCGAGGGCGTGCGCCTCGGTGGTGCGGGGGGCGCACGGCGTGGGGCCGGGCCGGGTGCTGCTCGCGGTCATGGGCGGGCCCCATCGGGTCGACCGGGGACCGCCCATGGACCGCCCGGCGGTGCCCGGTCGGGGTGGTGGCCCGCCCGGGCCCGGCCGGACCGGGGCATGGCGGTGCCCGGGGAACGGCAAGGCGAACCCGGCCGGGGTACTGCTCACCCCGGCCAGGTTAGGCTCACCTTAGCTGATCGTCCCCCAGGTCTCGCTGGTGATGCGCCCGTCCGGGGGAGGCCCCGGCGTGTGGGCCCCCTCCGGGGGGAGCCCCGGCGTGCGGGCCCCCTCCGGAGGAGGCCCCGGCGTGCGGGTGGTGCCCAGTTGGCGTGCGAGCCAGACCGGCACGCCGCCCAGGGCGTGGACGAGCCGGGCCGCCTCGGCGCGCAGCCGGGCGGCCTCGGCCGGCTCGGACACCTCGGCGAGCGCCGCGAGCGCCGGCGCCACCCCCACCGTGAAGCCGAGTTGCTCGCGCAGCCGGAGCGAGGCGTCGAAGCCCTCGCGGGCGTGGTCGCGGTCCCCGCGGGCCTGGGCCAGCGCCGCCAGGTGGCGCCAGGTGTACGAGCGCAGCAGCTCGTCCCCGCGTTCGCCCGCGCCGTCGTGCGCCCGGCGGTAGGCGATCCAGGCGGCGCCGCGGTCGCGCAGCAGGTTCTCGGCGACCAGTCCGCGCCGGAAGTCCAGCAGCGGTCGGCCCGGCGCGTCCGGCGGCAGCAGTGCCGAGGTGCGTCCGAGCGCGGCCTGCGCCTCGTCCAGTCGGTCCCGGGGGCCGAGCACGCTGGCCACGTACGCCAGGAAGCCGCGGGCGCAGGAGGCGGCCGCGCGCTGCTCGGTGCTGGCCACCACGGCCTCCGCGAGGCGCAGCGCCTGTTCGGCCTGGGTCCACTGTGCGGCGGTGAACAGGCACTGCTCGATGAGGAGTTCGGCCCGTGCCAGGGCCGCCGTCGGGTCCTGTTCGGCGGCCGGGCGCAGCAGTTCGGCCGCCTCCTGCCAGCACCCCCGGGACCTCAGTCGCCACACGGTGTCGCCCGGCTCCTCCGCTGCCGCCCGCCCCCGCCCGTTCGGGCCGTTCGGGCCCCATCCGTGCTCTGACAACGCCACCTCCTTGTGTGCGCCATCCAGCGGGGCGCGGCCCTGCCCGGCGTCGCCGCCGTCGACTGTCGGCGGCACGGCGACGGCAGCGCAAGGGCCCGCGCTGTGGCGGCAATTCAACACGGGGGTGAGCTTGTGCACCAGATCACGAGCGGAGGTTCTTGCATTCGCGGGGGAAATGATCTAGGGCTCGGGCTGATCCGCGAGGCGCGCCCTGGCGGACGCGCCCGGGCGGCTCTCGGCCGGTCAGGACGTCCAGCCGGTTTCCATCAGGGCCTCGGCGGCGCCGTTGGCGGGCTGCGGCACCCCTGCCAGGTCCAGGCTGAACAGGGCGACCAGCAGCTGTTCGCCGCGCACGGTGGCCTGGTGGGAGTAGCCGGCCAGGGTGAACATGGCGGCGGCCATCTCCTCGGCGTGCAGGGTCTGCAGCCACAGGCACTCGACCGACTTCACGTCGGCCGGCTCGGTCCAGGTGTCCACCTGGGCGACCATCCGGCTGCCCAGCAGGGTCACCCCGTCGCGCTCCTGGGCCTCCGTCAGTTCCAGGTCGTCGAAGCCGAGCCACTCCAGGTAGCGGGCGGCGGTGAAGACCGCGTCCTGCGAGGTGCGCACCGGGTGCGGGCGGAACGGCGCGCGGTGGCGGAACGGCTTGGGCTGGCTGCCGGAGCCGCCGGGCGGGGCGGGCACCGGGGCGCCCATCGGGTGGGCCGGGTAGGGGCGGGAGGCCTGCGGGCCGGGGGTGGCGAGCGGGCCGGCCGTGCCGCCGCCGAGCCGGGTGGTGCGGTCCACCGGCAGCCGGACGGTGGCGCCGCAGTTGCAGGTGAACTCGGGCTGCGGCCACTGGTCGGAGCGGCCGCAGTGCGGACAGCGCATGCTCAGCCAGGAGTCCTCCCAGGAGCGGAACCGCACCTGCACCGGCACCCCGCCGCGCAGCAGCGGCACCTTCAGCGAGGCGCCGCACGGACAGGGCAGCGACGGCGGCTCGTAGAGGTGCTCGCGGCGGCAGGCGGGGCAGCGGATCGCCCGGGCGCCACCGCCCGCCCCGTGCCCTGGCCTCGCGGGGTCGTGTCCGGTGAAGTCGTCGGGCAGTCCGGCCATCGCGGGCTCCGTCCGTTCGAGTCGGGTGGTGGAACGGTTTCCATGCTCCCCGAAACGTTGGGTCCTTGGCACGGAATGGGGCAATCCTCAGGGTCGGATCAGGGGTGTGCGCCCGGCCGTTGCCGGCCACGGGTGCTTCGGGCACCCGGGCCGGCCGGGTGCGGTCAGCCGGCGGACCAGCGGGCCAGGTCGGCTGGGGTGTCCAGGTCGTCCGGGACGGCGACGTCGGCGCACTCGACCAGCGTGACCGCGTCCGGGTGCGCGGCCAGCAGGGTGCGGGCCCCGGCGTCGCCGGACGCGCCCGCGGCCGCCTCCGTGAAGTGCCGGGCGCCGATCAGCACCGGGTGCCCGCGCCGCCCCGCGTAGGCCGCCGCGGCCAGTTCCGCGCCGGCCCGGTGCGCGGCCAGCAGCCGGGCCACCGCGGCCGGGGTGACGCCCGGGGTGTCCACCAGCATCACCAGCACCGCCGACACCTCCGGCGCCAGCGCGGCCAGCCCGGCGCGCAGCGAGGAGCCCATGCCGCCCGCCCAGTCAGGGTTGGCCACCAGCCGGCAGCCCGGCAGGTGCGCCGTGGAGCGGACGCGCTCGCCGGCCGCGCCCAGCACCACCGTGACGTCCGCGCAGCCGCCCGCCCGCACCACCGCCACCGCGTGCTCGACCAGCGGGCGCCCCTCGTACCGGATCAGGGCCTTGGGCCGCCCGCCGAGGCGCCGCCCGCCCCCGGCGGCGAGCACCAGCGCGGCGACGGGCCCGGCGGGGTCTTCGGTGGTCTGCATGGGCCCAGCCTGCCCGCCGGGGCCGGGGCCGCGCAGCCGTACGAACCGACAGTTGTACGAATGTACAAGGGGAACCCGCAGGTGGTGGCCGCCGCCCGGCGGTTCGGCCGCTGGTCCTGCGGCCCGCCGACCCCTGTACTGGGTCGATGAACACCGCACCGCGCCCGCTGCTGGACCGTTTCGGCCGGGTCCACACCGACCTGCGGGTCTCGCTGACCGACCGCTGCAACCTGCGCTGCACCTACTGCATGCCGGCCGAGGGCCTGGACTGGCTGCCGAGGGCGCAGGCGCTGGGCGACGACGAGGTGGTGCGGCTGGTGCGGATCGCGGTCGGGCGGCTGGGGATCGCCTCGGTGCGGCTGACCGGCGGGGAGCCGCTGCTGCGGCGCGGCCTGCCGGACCTGGTGGGGCGGATCGCCGCGCTGGGGCCGGAGGTGTCGCTGACGACGAACGGGATCGGGCTGGCCCGCACGGCGGTGGCGCTGCGGGCGGCGGGGCTGGAGCGGGTGAACGTCAGCCTCGACACGCTGCGCCCGGAGCGGTTCGCACGGATCACGCGGCGGGACCGGATCGCGGACGTCTTCGCGGGCCTGGCGGCGGCGCGGGCGGCGGGACTGGGGCCGGTGAAGGTGAACGCGGTGCCGGTGCGCGGGGTGAACGAGGACGAGATCCCGGAGCTGGCGGCCTTCGCGGTGGAGCACGGGTACCGGATGCGGTTCATCGAGTCGATGCCGTTGGACGCGCAGGGCGCCTGGGACCGTTCGGCGATGGTCACCGCCGCGGAGGTCCTGGAGCGGCTCGGGGAGCGCTTCGACCTGCTGCCCGTGGGAAGGCGGGGCAGCGCCCCGGCACAGGAGTGGCGGATCGCGGGCACGGACGCCGTCATCGGGGTGATCGCCTCCGTGACCCGCCCGTTCTGCGGGGGCTGCGACCGGGTCCGGCTGACCGCCGACGGCCAGTTGCGCAACTGCCTGTTCGCGACGGAGGAGTCCGATCTGCGCGTGCTGCTGCGCGGCGGCGCGGACGACGACCGGATCGAGGCGGCCTGGCGGGCCTCGGTGGCCGGGAAGGGGCCCGGACACGCCGTCAACTCCGCCGGTTTCGTCCGGCCCGTCCGCCCGATGTCCGCCATCGGCGGCTGACGACCGGGGTGTGAGCTTCGACATGGTCGGCGGCGTTCGCGTGGCGTCGCCTTGACCTGCTCTCGGACTGGCTGATCTGCTGGTTCGCCGTCAACCCGCCACAGATCCCGGGAGTTATCCGTGCCCGCCCGCCGCACCGCCCTGTCCGCCGCCACCGTGTTCCTGATATGCGCGCTCGCGCTGGCCGGCTGGCTGCTCGGCGGCCGTGACCACAAGAGCGGCGACTCCGCCGCGCCCGCCGGGGGCCTGGGCACCAGCCCGCTGCAGAACCCGGACGGCACCAAGCCCGGCCTGGCCCCGCTGACCACGCCCGAGGAGCAGAAGGCGGGCCGGGACGTGATAGCCAAGGTCGCCACCGCCGCCGCCGGCCCCAAGGACGGCTACGACCGCAACGAGTTCGGCCCCGCCTGGACGGACAACGTCGACGGTGTCCCGCTCGGCCACAACAACTGCGACACCCGCAACGACCTGCTCGCCCGCGACGGCACCGCCGTCGAGCGCAAGGACGGCTCGAACTGCGTCGTCACCGCGATGACCATCTACGACCCGTACACCGGCAAGAACGTCCAGTGGACCAAGCAGCAGGCCACGAAGATCCAGATCGACCACGTGATGCCGCTGTCCTACGACTGGCAGCTGGGCGCCGCCAAGTGGGACAAGGCCAAGCGCGTCCAGATCGCCAACGACCCGCTCAACCTGATCCCCGCCGACGGCTCGCAGAACGCCTCCAAGGGCGACTCCGGCCCGGCCACCTGGCTGCCCGCCAACACCGCCGTCCGCTGCTCCTACGCCGTCCGCTTCGCCCAGGTCTCCCTGAAGTACCAGCTCCCCGTCACCGTGGCCGACAAGCAGGCCATGCTGCAGCAGTGCGGCGGCTGAGGAATCGTTACGGCAGGTGCTGGTGTGACGGGAGCGGGCGCCGGGTGGTATTCGTGGGCGGTGCACTCGTCGAACCCCCGTCGCCCGCTCCGCGCCCTGCTCACCGTCGCCCTCCTCGTGCTCGCCGCGGGCTGCACCGGGCCGTCGGACCCGGGCGCCCGCCGGCCCGGCACCGCGGCCGCGGCCGCGGCCGGGCCCCAGGACCTGGTGCCCGGCACGGCCGCCCCCGCGCTCGCGGCCCTGTACCTCCAGCCGCTGGACTGGAAGGACTGCCCGGACCGGCCCGAGCGCCCGGCCGGGGAGCCGGTCGCGCAGTGCACCGGGCTCAAGGTCCCGCTGGACTACGCCGATCCGGGCGGCGCGACGATCGACGTCGCCGTCTCCCGGATCCGCGCCACCGAGGCCGACCGGCGGATCGGGGCCCTGGTGCTCAACCCCGGCGGGCCCGGCAACTCCGGCGTGGACCGGGTGGTCTGGGGCTGGGAGGACTACCGCGGCACCCTCTCCGACCACTTCGACCTGGTCGGCTTCGACCCGCGCGGCGCCGGCCGCACCACCCCCGTGCACTGCCTCGACGACCGCACCCGGGACGAGTGGACCAGCACCGACGACCCCGGCTACGACCGCGGCCGGGTCCTCGCCGACGCCTGCCAGGCCCGGTACGCCACGCTGCTGCCCCACCTCTCCACCCGCGACACCGCCCGCGACCTGGACGTGCTGCGCGGCGCCCTGGGCGAACGGCGGCTCGACTTCCTCGGCAGCTCCTACGGCACCTACCTGGGCGCCCTCTACGCCGAGGAGTTCCCCGCCCGCACCGGCCGCCTCGCCCTGGACGGCGCCTTCGAGCGCAGCCTCGACCCGGTCCGGATGAACGTCGAGGCCGCCGCCGCCACCGAGACCGCGCTGCGGGACTTCGCCGCCGACTGCGCGGGCCGCGACGGCTGCCCGCTCGGCCGCGACCGCGCCGCCGCCCCGCAGCGGCTCGCCGACTTCCTGGACGGCCTGCGCGCGCACCCGCTGCCCGCCGCCGACGGCCGCCGCCTCACCGCCACCCTGGCCTGGAACGGCACCCTCGACACCCTCTACGACGGCCACCGCTCCTGGGAGCGGCTGCGCCAGGCCCTCGACCCGGCGATCACCCGCGGCGACGCCGCCGAACTGCTCGCCCTCGCCGACGGTGCCAACGGCCGTGCCGAGGACGGCGGTTACTCCACCGCGGCGGACGCCTTCGCCGCCATCAGCTGCGCGGACGCCCTGATGGCCCCCGGCGCCGGGGACCTGCGCACCGACCGCGCCGAACTCGCCGCCCGCGCCCCGCTGATGAGCCGGCACGACACCTCGGCGGCGCTGTTCGCCCCGGACTGCCGCTCCTGGCCGTACCGCACCGTCGAACGGCCCGCCCGGATCCGGGCCGAGGGCAGCGCCCCGATCCTGGTGATCGGCTCCACCGCGGACCCGGTCACGCCGTACCCGTGGGCGCAGCGGATGGCCTCCAACCTCGCCGACGCCGTCCTGCTCACCCGGGACGGCGACGGGCACACCGGCTACGACAAGAGCGGGTGCGTGCGGGACGCGGTGGCCGCGTTCCTGGTGGACGGCACGCTGCCCGCCGCCGGGACGCACTGCCCGTCCGCCTGACGGGAGCTGACGGGGCTCGCCAGGGGGCAACGCGAAGGGGCGCACCGCCGGCTGCGGTGCGCCCCCTGGGGTGGGACGGTCAGGACGTCGGGGCCGTCAGGTCGTAGAAGGTGGTGGAGCCGACCGTCTTCGCGGTGAAGTGGCTCGTCACCCAGCTCTCGATCTGGGAGGTCTCCGACTCCTTCTCCCCGGTGTCGCCCTGTCCGCTCCCGGCCCCGCCGAAGCCGCGGTGGGAGCCGCCGGCGATGAACCAGTGCACCTTGCCCTCCTGGACGTACTTCCGGAAGCCGGCCAGGCTGAGCGAGGGGTCGGTGCCGTTGAAGCCGCCGAGGGCCATCACCGGCTTCCCGGTGGCGAGTTGGTAGCTGGCGGCGTTCTGCGAGCCGCTGGTGGCGGCCGCCCAGGTGTACTGGTCGGCGTTCTCCTCGAGCAGGGCGGAGGCCTCCTCGCTCACCTTGGTGCCGCCGAGCAGGCCGCCCATGCCGCCCGCGCCGGCGGGGCCGCCCGTGCTGCCGGGGCCGAAGGCGCCGGGGTCCTCGCCGCTGCCGGGGTTGCCGGTGCCGGGGTTGCCGGGGTCGGCGGTGCCGGGGTCGGCGCCCGCGCCGCGCTCGCGGTGACCGCCGCCGCCCAGGCCCTTGCCCGAACCGCCGCCCGGCCAGCCGCCGTTGCCGCCGTTGAAGCCGCCCTGGCCGCCGCCGTTGAACCCGTTGCCGCCGCCCTGGGTGCCCGGCCAGCCGCCGTTCTGCCCGCCGCCGTTCTGGCCGGGCTGGAACGCCCGCCCGTTGCCCGGGAAGCCCTGCCCGCCGTGCCGGCCGCCGCCGCCCGGGCCGGAGGCGCCCTGGACGGCCGGGCCGGCCGTGACGATGGAGCCGCTGTGCGCCGTGCCGACGGTGTCCACCGCGTACGCGGCCGGCCCGCCGAGCGCCGCCGCCAGGCCGACCAGGCCGGCGACCGAGGCGATCCGGGCCCCGAGCCGCCCGTCGGCCCGCCCGGCCAGCTGTCCGGCGACCAGTGCGGCCGCCGCCACCAGCCCGCCGACCAGCGCCGCCCAGCGCAGCCAGGGCAGGAACTCCGCGCTCCGCCCGAGCAGGACGAACGCCCACACCGCCGTCACCGCGAGGGTGCCGGCCAGCACCAGCACCCACGGAAGCCGGTGCCGGGCCCGCCACAGGCCGTCCACGCCCATGCCGACCAGCGCCGCGACGGCCGGGGCGAGCGCCACCGTGTAGTACTGGTGGAAGATCCCGGACATGAAGCTGAACACCAGCGCGGTGGACAGCATCGCGCCACCCCAGACCAGGAACGCCGCGCGGGCGGTGTCGGTGCGGGCGTAGCGGCGCGTCGCCCACAGGGCGGCGACCAGCAGGATCAGCGCGGCCGGCAGCAGCCAGGCGATCTGCCCGCCGATGTCGCTCCCGAACAGCCGGGTGAGGCCGGTCTGGCCCCAGCCGCGGCCGCCGCGCATCGCCCCGGCGGGCAGGTCGAGCCCGGCCGGGAGCCGCCCGCCGCCACCGACGCTGCCGGTCTCGTCGCCGTTGATCCGGCCGAGGCCGTTGTAGCCGAAGGTGAGGGAGAGGAAGCTGTCGTCCTGCGAGCCGCCGACGTACGGGCGGGCCGAGGCCGGCAGCAGCTCGACCACCGCGACCCACCAGCCGCCCGCGACCACCATGGCCGCGCCCGCGAGCAGCAGCTGCCGCACCCGCCGCCACAGGCCGGTGGGCGCGACGACCAGGTAGACCAGCGCGAAGGCGGGCAGCACGAGGAAGGCTTGCAGGGTCTTGGTGAGGAAGGCCAGGCCGAACATCGCCCCGGTGAACACCAGCCACCGGGTGCCCGCCGCCTCGATGGCCCGCACCAGCCCGTACGCGGCCAGGGTGAGCAGCAGGGCCAGCAGCGCGTCGGGGTTGTTGAAGCGGAACATCAGCGCCGCGACCGGGGTGAGCGCCAGGGCGGCCCCGGCGAGCAGGCCGCCGAGCGGGGAGAAGCGCCGGCGCACCGTCGCGTACACGACGCCGACGGTGGCGGCGCCCATCAGGGCCTGCGGGGCGAGCACGGACCAGGAGGACAGGCCGAAGACCCGCACCGAGAGGGCCATCGGCCACAGCGACATGGGGGGCTTGTCGACGGTGATGAAGTTCCCGGCGTCGGAGGAGCCGAAGAAGAAGGCCTTCCAGCTCTGGCTGCCGGCCTGGACGGCGGCCGAGTAGAAGGCGTTGGCCCAGCCGGAGGCGCTCAGGCCCCAGAGGTAGAGGACGACGGTCGCGGCCAGCAGGGCCAGCAGGGCCGGGCGCACCCAGCGCGGGTCGTCCGCGCGGCCGCGCCAGGCGCGGGCGGGGAGGGTACGCAGCCGGCCGGACCAGGAGGCGGGGCCCTTGGGGCCGGTGGGCGGCAGGGGCTGCTCGGGGAAGAGCGGCGCCTGGTCCGGCCGGGCTGGGTCCGGCTGCGGCACCTCCGGCGGCGGGAAGTCCGCGGCCTCGGGCCACGGTTCGCCGGCCGGAGTGGAGTAGCTGGTCGTGGTCATGCGCCATACCGTGCGTGGTGCGGCTGAGAGGAGCGTGAGACGACGCTGTGAGACGGGTGTGATCTGCGGGGCGTTCGGGTGATCGGGTGATCGGGGCGGGCCGCCGGGGGATCGGTCAGGAGGCCTTCGGCGTGGTCAGGCGGCCTTCGGCATGGTGAGGTGCTGGCCGAGCCACTCCAGGGCCGGGGGGATCTCCCGGGTCCAGGTGTGGAAGTTGTGGCCGCCGGTGTCCAGGGTGATGGTGGACAGCTTGGTGGGGGCCTTGAAGGCGCCGACCATGGCCTGGGTGTCGGCGTAGTTGTTCTCGTCGTAGCTGGTGGTGAGCAGCAGGGAGACGGGGGCGGCGGGCTGGTTCTTCAGCCGCCACAGCAGGTCGTTCTGCTGCTTCAGCTGGTCGTTTCCGCCGAAGAGGTCGCCGGTGGTCTCGTCGTGCGCCGCGCTGTAGTAGCCGGAGAGCGCGACCGCCGCGCGGTAGGAGTCGGGCTTGCGCATCGCGAACTTGAGCGCGCAGTAGCCGCCGGTCGAGTTGCCGATCACGGCGCGGCTCGCCGGGTCGGTGCCGAGCCGGTAGGTGGTGGCGAGCGCCTTGGGCAGGTCGGTGGTGAAGAAGGTCTCCGCCTGGGGGCCGCCCGGCACGTCGACGCACTCGGTGTCCCGGTTGCCGACGACGGTGGGGCGCATCATCACCAGGACGGTCGGCGGCAGCTTCTTCTGCTCGATCGCGGTGAGGGTGGAGGCCGGGTACTGCATCAGCGAGATCAGCTTCTCCGGGGTGCCCGGGTAGCCGGTGAGCACCAGGGCCATCGGGAACCGCTGCTGCGCGTAGTCCGGCTGGAAGTACTGCGGGGGCAGGTAGACGAACGCCTCGGTGCTCAGGCCGGTCGAGGCTCCTTTGACGGCGACCTGCTGGATCAGTCCGGAGCGCTCCCGGTCGGAGCCCTGGGCCGAGTAGAACTTCTGCTCGCCGGTGACGGCCACGGCGGCGTTCGGCGTGTGGTCGACGACGGTGCCCGGCTTGCCGTCGGTGCCGAGCAGGTCGCTCCAGGAGCTGTAGAAGCCGAAGTAGCCGTTGGCGATCAGGCCCATGGCGACCAGCACGGCGATCTGGGTGGCGAGGAAGGCGCCGATCCGGGCCGTCCAGGACTTCCAGCCCTTCCCGCCGAAGCGCGGCCAGAGCCACATGGTGGCGCCGAAGACGAGGATCGCGACGACCGAGGCGACGATCTGGAGGGGGAGTCCGGTGAGGCTGAGCACGCCCCGATCGTAGTTGACCTCGATCAGCGCCCCCGGGCGCCCCCTGCACGCCCTCCGCACGCCCTCGGAATCCGGTTGACCGCGCCGGGCGGGCCCGCCAGCATGGCGGCGGACACGTGCACGCTGTGTGCGCGGGGCGTCACGGGGGCGGGGTTCATGAAGTCCATCACCAAGGCCGGTCTGGCCGTCGGCACGGTACTGCTGCTCGCGGCCTGCTCCAGCGGCACCGGGGGCGGCGGGGGGAGCGCCGCGGGCGGGCCGTCCACCGGCGCGGCCCCGGCCCCGCCCGCGCCGACGCGGACGCCGACCCCCACCCCGACGCCGCCGCCGTACGGCCCGGTGCTCGGCACGACCATCGACCCGGTGAACACCGCGCTCGGCCAGGTGGCCGGGGCCAAGACCCTGGGCGACCTGGACGGCGTGCTCGGCGGCATCGCCACCAGCGCGCGGACGGCCGGGCGGGGCCTGGGCCTGGCGGACGAGCCGGCCGCGGTCACCACGGCGCGGACCGAACTGGTGGCGGCGCTGACCTCGCTGGCCGCCGACGCGACGAAGGTCCGCGGCGACATCAAGAGCAGGAGCGTCTGCGCGGTGGGTTCCGCGCAGGCCGAGCTGGGCGCCTCCGAGGGCCTGGCGGCGGTGTCGGCGGCCCTGGCCAAGATGGCGGCGGCCGGCTACCCGACGACCTTCGCCGTCCCGCAGACCCCGAAGCAGCAGTCCCGTTCGCTGGACAACGGCACCCTGGTGCGCGAGGGGCGGTTGCGCGGCGAGGGCGTGTTCAAGGTCGACAACGGCGGCAGGGGGGACGCGGTCGTCTCGCTCGCGCTGAACGGCAGGTCGGTGCACTCGGTGTACGTGGCCAAGGGGCAGAAGGCCAGCATCGAGGGCGTCGAGGACGGGACGTACGAGGTGTACTTCGCGGGCGGGGTGGACTGGGACTCCGACGCGAAGGCGTTCACGCAGAGCTGCCGGTTCACCAAGTTCCAGGACACGCTGGCGTTCGAGACCGGGCGCACCGCGACGTCCTGGTCGATCACCCTCCAGCCGACGGTCGGCGGCAACGCCAAGACCGACGAGGTGGACGAGAACTCCTTCCCGCAGCCGTAGCCCCGGCGGGCGGGCGGACGGACGTGACGCCCCGGCGGGCGGGCACGGCCGGTGCCGTGGGGTGCCATCGGGCCCGCCCTTAACGGGCATACCGGGGCGGATGGTTGCCGCCCCGGGCCGCAACGGCCGATTACCGTCGGCGAGTTCGGCCAATACGGTTGACCACTTGAAGTGACCATGGCACTTTCGTGCGGCGCGGGCCTCGGCGACCAGTCGTACACCCCGCGATCCCCCACAAGGAGAGCCATGTTCAAGAGACTTGCCGCGATGGCCGGCGTCGGCGCCGTCGTCGCGGGCGGACTGACCCTCGCCGCCGCCCCCGCGCACGCCGTCCAGGCCAGCGACCTGACCTCCACCATCGCGCTGAGCAACTGCTCGGCCTCGCTGGTCCGTTACCCCACCTCGGTGGCCGGCGACCGGGCCCTGATGCTCACCAACGGCCACTGCCTGCCGACCATGCCCACGGCCGGCCAGGTCATCCAGAACGCGAGCGCGAGCCGCAGCGGCACCCTGCTCGACGGCGCCGGCAACAGTCTCGGCACCGTCCAGGCCGACAAGGTCGTCTACGCGACCATGACCGGCACCGACGTCGCGCTCTACCAACTCACCGACACCTACGGCTCGATCAGCTCCAAGTACGGCGCCACCGCGCTGACCGTCAACGACACGCACCCGACCGACGGCGCCGCGATGTACATACCCTCCTCGTACTGGAAGCAGGTGTGGAACTGCTCCGTCAACGGGTTCGTGCCCACCCTGCGCGAGGACCAGTGGACCTGGCACGACTCGCTGCGCTACAGCTCCGGCTGCAACACCACGCACGGCACCTCCGGTTCGCCGATCATCGACTCCGCCAGCGGGCGGATCATCGGCATCAACAACACCGGCAACGACAACGGCGAGATGTGCACCCTGGACAACCCTTGCGAGGTTGCCGCGGACGGCACCACCAAGGCCGTCAAGGGCCAGAGCTACGGTGAGGAGACCTACTGGTTCACCACCTGCCTCGGCAACGGCCGGGTCATCGACCTCAACGTGGCGGGCTGCCTGCTCACCAAGCCGGCCGGCAGCGGCGCGGTCTCCGTCAGCAGCCCCGGTGACCAGTCCACCGCGGTCGGTGGTGCGGTGAACCTCCAGATCAACGCTTCCGGTGGTACCGCGCCGCTGTCGTACAGTGCGACGGGTCTGCCGGCCGGGTTGGCGATCAACGCGTCCACGGGTGTGATCACCGGTACCGCCACCACGGCGGGCTCGTCCAGCGTGACGGTGACGGTGAAGGACTCGGCGGGCAAGTCCGGCACCACCAGCTTCACCTGGGTGGTGACCGGTGGCGGTGGCGGCACCTGCACGCCGGCGCAGCTGCTGGGCAACGCGGGCTTCGAGACGGGCTCGGCGGCGCCGTGGACGACCAGCTCCGGTGTGGTGGACAACAGCTCCTCGCAGGCTGCGCACGGTGGTTCGTGGAAGGCGTGGCTGAACGGCTACGGTTCCTCGCACACCGACACGCTGGCGCAGACGGTGACGATTCCGGCGGGCTGCAAGGCGACGCTGAGCTTCTGGCTGCACATCGACACCGCTGAGTCGGGCAGCACCGCGTACGACAAGCTGGCCGTGTCGGTGAACGGCACCACGTTGAAGACGTACTCCAACGTGGACGCGGCGGCGGGCTACCAGCAGCGGACCTTCGACCTCTCGTCCTACGCGGGCCAGAGCGTCACCCTGAAGTTCACCGGCACCGAGGACGCCTCGCTGCAGACGAGCTTCGTGATCGACGACACCTCCATCCAGACCGGCTGACGCACCACCGGCACGCCGTCCGGCCCCGGGGCTCCCGCACCCCGGGGCCGGACCGTGCGCGCCGGAGGCCGCCCGGTGTCACGCCCGGCGGGCGTCGGCGATCACGGCCGGGGTGGTGCCGAGCCACCAGGTGGGGTCGGCGGTGCCGTCGGTGGTGCGGCCGTCGCTGTGGACGTAGTGCCGGACGTCGCGGCCGGGCTCGGCGAACTCGCCGTTCAGGGCGCGTTCGACCCATTCGGCGCCGAAGCGGAAGACCTCGGCGGCGGTGCCGCCCAGCGGGTGGAACTCGTTCTCGTAGACGCGCATCTCCTTGGGCGCGCGGATGCGCTCGTAGTTGGCCAGGGCCTGCTCCAGCACGGTGAGTTCGTCGAACTCGCCGATGCCGTAGACGACCGGGCAGGTGATCTCCCGGACCAGGTCGCCCAGCGGCATCCGGGCGACCAGCTCGGTGTCGAAGGCGTCCTCGTCGGTGTAGCCGGCCATGTACATGTAGTTGTTCTTGAAGGTCGGCTGGGCGCGCTCGAAGATGGTGGTGAAGTCGCCGGTGACGGCCTCGAAGGCGGCCAGTGCGGCGAGGCGGCGGTCGGTGGCGGCGGCGCGCGAGCCCCAGTAGCCGCTCATCGAGATGCCGAACATGCCGATGCGGGCCGCGTCGACCTCGGGCAGCGAGGCCAGGTGGTCGATGTAGCGGCTGATCGCGCGCTCGTAGTTGGTGAGGTCGACGGTCAGCCCGTTGGCCCGGCTCTCGCCCTGGCCCGGACCCTCGATGGACAGGGCCACGATGCCGTGCGAGGTGTAGTACCGCTCCGCCGCGTAGATGTAGTCCTCCTTGATCATGTCCATCCCCGGGCCGAGGATCACCGCGGGGGCATTGCGGACCTCACCGGCCGGCAGGTGCAGCAGGGCGAAGATCTGCCTGCCCTCGAAGTCGAGGACGACGCGGCGCACCCGGTCGTCGCGCAGCGCGCCCAGGCGCTCCACGCAGTGGTTGGCGTGCTCGCGGAAGGCGAGCTTGCGCGGGTCGGTGGCGTCGAAGACCGAGTACTGCGCGCGGCCCCACATCACCGAGGCGCGCACGTAGAGGTCGGCGGCGGTCCGGGCGAAGCCGCCCCGCTCGTGGTGGGCGGCGCGCTCCTCGGCCTGCCCGGCGACGGTGGCCCAGGCCTTGGGCAGCATCACGCCGCTCTGCACCAGGTCGAAGACCTTGTCGAAGTCGGTGTGGTCGTGGCCCAGCTGCTCCAGGGTGCCCTTGGCCTGGGGGTGCAGGGCGTCGAAGCCGCCCTGGGCGAGGGCGATGTCCAGGGCCCAGTTCTGTGCGGTCGAACGAACGGTCATGACGGGTGTCCTCCGTGTCGGTAGGGGGTTCGGTGGCGGCGCCGCCGAGTCGCTAAGTACTTATCTATTAAGTACTTAGGATATTCTGTTGTCAACCCGCCCATCGATGCGAGCCACGGAGGCCGCCCCCATGTCGCAGCCCCAACCCACCCCCACCCGCGAGCAGGCCCTCGACCGGCTCGCCCGCGCCGCCTACAGCCTCAGCGCCGCCGACTCCCGCCTGCGCGGCCGCGCCACCCGCACCCCCGGCGCGCTCTCCCTCACCCACGCCCGGGCCCTGCGCGTCCTGGCCGAGACGGGCCCGCTGTCGATCGGCCAGCTCGCCGCCGCCACCGAGACCACCAGCGCCGCCACCACCCAGCTGGTCAACAACCTCGCCACCGCCGGCTACGTCACCCGGGAACGCCCGCCGGGCGACAAGCGGTCCGTCCTGGTCGCCCTCACCGACGCGGGCCGCCGCCGCCACGACGAACGCCAGGCCGCCCTGGCGCAGGCGCTCGACACCGCCCTCGCCCACCACGACGCCCCCGCCCTGGGCGCCGCGACCGACGTGCTCCGACAGCTCGCCGCCATCTACGACCGCCTCTGACCCGGGGCGTGTCCTGCGGATCGCGCCGGATCGGCCCGCACTCGGGCGATTCGGTGCCGCCGAGACGGTCGCCGAGTTCGTCGAGGAGGCGGTAGTACTCGGCGGTGGACTCCCGGCTCGGGCCGCCGATCGGGCCGAGGGTCTTCATGGCGCCATTGACAAAGCAATGCGGGAATTTAAAGCAAAGGCATAAGGATTACTTGGAATCGCCTTGCGGAATCCAGCGCGGCACGCGGTGCTGCCATTCCCGGGCGAACACCACCGAACCGGCCTCCAGCGCGCGCAGCTGCACGACGCTGAGGAAGTGCCCGGCGTCGCAGCGCAGTTGGGTGCGGGTCTGGACGGTGACGTCCCAGCCGATGTCGGGGCGTTCGAGGCGCACGGTGTGGTCGGTGCGGGCCTGGGCGCTGAGCGGGGCGCCGGTGAGCACCCGGTAGGCGGTGACGGTGTGCTCGTCGCGGACCAGGCCGTCGGGGTGGGTGCGGCTGCCGTCGGTGGCGGGGGAGAGTTCGGCGCGCCATTCCCGGCGGCCGATGTCGTGCACGGTGACGTGCTCGGGCCGGGCGGTCAGCGGCTCGGTGCGGTGGACGTCGAGCGGCTCGGGCAGGGCGGGCGCCTCGAAGGCGACGGGGGCGGCGCCGACGTCGGCGGCGAGGTGCCGGGTGGGCAGGGTGAGGGTGGAGCGGGACGGGTCGAGCGCGTAGCCGGCGCCGTCCGGGGTGGGCCACACCCACGGCCAGTAGACCGAGGAGAGGGCGAGCCGCAGCCGGTGCCCGGCCGGGAGGGTGCCGGCGCAGGCGGCGAGCTCGACGTCCGCGTCGGGGCCGGTGGCGACCAGGACGCCCCGGGTGAGCAGCGTGGAGGTGCCGTCCGGGCCGACGGCGCAGAGCCGGGCGGTGATCTGGGCGGGCGGGCCGCCCTCGCGCAGGCGCAGCCGCACGGTCGGGATGCCGAGCAGTTCGACCGGTTCGGGCAGCGGCTGGGAGTCGAAGCAGACCGAGCGGCCGTCCTCCTCGCGCTGGTCGGGCGGCTGGTCGGCGGGGCGGCCGAGCGGGACGTAGGCGCCGGCGTTGAGGCCGGTGTGCTGCGGGGAGCGGACGCGGACGTGGCGGTCGTCGGAGGCGGTGCCGGCGGTGCGCAGCGGGCCGTCGAGGCCGTAGTGGATCTCCCGGACGTCGGGGGAGGGCCAGGTCTCCTCGCCGGTCCAGCGGGTGCCGATCCAGCTGCGCAGGGCGGGCTCCGTCAGGGCGCCGGTGTCGAGGTCGCGCAGCCAGTGGTCCCACCAGCGCAGGGTCTCGGGGAGGGTGTCCTCGGGCAGGCCGTGCGGCCAGGGGCCGAGCAGGGCGCGGGCGGTGGGGGAAGTGGCGAGCAGGCGCAGCACGAAGGAGCAGGACGGGTCGCCCCAGCCGGCGACGGCGAAGGTGGGGGCGGGTACGGGGACGGTGGTCTCGCCGGCGGCGAGCCAGGCGTCGACGGGCGGGTCCAGGGATTCGAGGCGGGCCAGCCAGTCGGTGCGCCAGGCGTCGCCGACGTGCCGGGGGTCGGGCGGGAGGGCGGCGTCGGCGACCAGGGCGGTGAGCCGGGTGTGCAGGTCGGCGGCGAGCAGGGCGCCGCCGAGGCGGTGGCCGCCTTCGGGGCAGACGGTGACCACGGCGCCGACGGTGTCGGGGGCGCGGGCCGCGAGCAGCAGGGCGGTGGTGCCGGCGGCGCCGACGCCGAGCAGGCCTACCCGGCCGCTGCACCAGGGGCGGCGGGCGAGCCAGTCGAGGACGGCGGCGCCGTCGTCGAGCTCCTGGTCGCCGCCGGGTTCGCCGGGCAGGCCGTCGGAGTTGCCGTGGCCGCGGGTGTCGACCCGGACGGCGCCGTAGCCGTGGCCGGCGTACCAGGGGTGGCGGCGGGCGTCCTCGGCGGCGGTGCGGTCGGTGAGCCGGCCGACGGAGTACTCCAGCAGGGCGGGGACGGGTTCGTCGCTGACCGGGCGCCACAGCCGGGCGGCCAGCCGGGTGCCGTCGGGCAGCGGGATGCGGAAGTCCTCGCGGGTGGTGCGGAAGGGGTAGGACGGCATGGCCGCTCCCATCGGATCCCGGGCCGGTGAGCGCCGGAGGGCCCGGGGCGCGTACGGGGAGCGCGCCGCGGGCGTCGGCATCTCGACCCTAGGGGAGGAATCGTCCGATTTCCTGACGAAGCTTGCGAGGTGGTCGCGGCCCGCCGGTCGGGGTGTCGGGTGGGGAGGCCGGGTGGGGAGGCCGGGTGAAGGCCGGTGCGAGCGGGCGTGTGCCTGTCGCCGCGCGCCCCTCGTCCGCGCCCGCGTGCCCCCGTTCGCCGTCGCCCGGCATTTGCACATGACTTGCAACTGCTTCCCGGAGGGGGGAAAGATGGCCCAGCTTCGCCCGGATCACCCGAAAGGACCACAGGATGTCCAGCCCCGCCGCAGGTGCCTCGCCCGTCAGATGGCGGGACCGCCTCACCCGGGAGGAGTGGATGCGCCTGGCCGGGATGGGCGGGTTCATCCTCGTGCTGCACGTCGTCGGCTGGTTCACCCTGCTCGCGCTGGTCGCGCCCGAGCACTACGACGTCGGCGGGCAGGTGTTCGGCGCGGGCATGGGCCTGACCGCCTACACCCTCGGGATGCGGCACGCCTTCGACGCGGACCACATCGCGGCGATCGACAACACCACCCGCAAGCTGATGGGCCAGGGCAAGAGGCCCCTGTCGGTCGGCTTCTGGTTCTCGCTCGGGCACTCCTCGATCGTCTTCGGTCTCTGCGCGCTGCTCGCCTTCGGCATCCGCTCGCTCGCCGACCAGGTGGAGGCGGACGACTCGACCCTGCACACGATGACCGGTCTGATCGGCACCACCGTCTCCGGGACGTTCCTGCTGCTCCTCGCCCTGATCAACCTGGGCGCCTTCAACGGCATCCTCAAGGTGTTCCGCCGGATGCGCGTGGGCGAGTACGACGAGGCCGAGCTGGAGCGCCAGTTGGAGCGGCGCGGGCTGATGAACCGCATCCTCGGCCGGGTGACCAGGGCCGTCACCAAGCCCTGGCACATGTACCCGGTGGGCCTGCTGTTCGGCCTCGGCTTCGACACCGCGACCGAGGTGTCGCTGCTGGTGCTGGCCGGCGGCGCGGCCGCGTTCTCGCTGCCCTGGTACGCGCTGCTCACGCTGCCGATCCTGTTCGCGGCCGGGATGAGCCTGCTGGACACCATCGACGGCTCGTTCATGAACTTCGCCTACGAGTGGGCCTTCTCCAAGCCGGTCCGCAAGATCTACTACAACCTGACCGTCACCGGCCTGTCGGTGCTGGTCGCGCTGGTGATCGGCCTGGTCGAGCTGATCGGCCTGCTCGGCGAGAAGCTGGACATCACCAGCGGCCCGATCGCCTGGATCGGCGGGCTGGACCTCAACTTCGTCGGCTACGCGATCGTCGGCCTGTTCGTGCTGACCTGGGTCGCGGCGATCGCCTACTGGAAGTTCGGCAAGGTCGAGGAGAAGTGGTCGGCCGGCCTGGCCGCCGCGGCCGCCAAGTCGGAATAGCGGAAACCCCGAGGGGGCGGCGACCGGACTCCGGTCGCCGCCCCCTCGGGGTTTCCGGGGCCTACCGCAGCGCGGCGAGCACCGCGTCCGCCATCACCTTCTCGCCGGTGGCGTTCGGGTGGAACGGCACGGCGGGCGAGCCGGGCAGCGCGCCCTCGATCCAGCGGTCGTCCGAGCACACGTCGTGCCCGGCGGTGGGCGTGGCGGTGTCGACGTACGTCGCGCCGCCGGCCGCCGCGGTGCTCCTGAGCGCGGCGTTCAGCTTGTCGAGCACGCCGTGCATGTACTCGACGTCGCCCGGGGTGACGGGCTGGCGCAGGATGCACGAGCGGCCGTCGGCGGGCAGCACGGACGGGTAGCCGACCAGCAGCACCCGGGCCCGCGGCGCCTTGGCGTGGATGCGCCGCAGCGTGTCGGCGACCTGCGGCGCGATGCTGCCGGTGATCCGCTCGGCGAGGTCGTCGTTGCCGTACTGCCAGGACCAGCTGCTCCAGTCCCAGTAGCCGTGGTGGTAGACGTCCTTGCAGGGCGTGCCGAGCGGGTTGACGACCGCGCCGGCGATGCAGGTGGCGACGAGTTCGCCGAGGCCGAGGTCGCTGGCCGCGAGGTCGTTGCCGCCGATGCCGAGGGTGACCAGGTCGGTGTCGGGGGTCACCGCGTCCAGCTGCGGGTCGTTGACCCGGATGAAGGCGTCGTACTGCGGCTGCGTCATGGCCTTGACCTTGGCGGCGGCGCAGGTGACGTCGGTGTACGCGCCGGCCTTGAGGGCGGCGGCGACCAGGTGGCCGTAGTTGCGGTCGGAGCGCAGGCAGAGGCCGGCCGACTGGCCGGGCACGCCCGCGCCGGCGGCGTAGGAGTCGCCGAGCGCCACGAGGTGCCTGGGCGCCGGGGTGGCGGCCTGGGCGCTGGTGGAGGTGAGCGCGAGGGCGGCGCCCAGTGCGACGGTGGCGAGTGCGGTGGAGCTGCGCAGGTGTCGGGGTTTCCGGGCAGGGGGGAGCACGGTTCCTCCTGGGGGGAGAGAAACGACGGGTGGGGGTCGTGCCGGGCCGCGGCTACTCGCAGGTAAGTTACTTGTTGGTTTCGTGGACGTCCATGCCGTGCGCGGAAATTTCCGAAATTCCGTCAGATCGCATTTCGCATTTCGCTCCACCGCGTGTCGAAGACATTTCCGAAACGGTGTGGAGCGGAATTGCCGCAGTCGGTTGTTACCGGCCGGTTGACCGGACGTCACCGCAGGACGCAGTATCGGGCGCACAGCGACGGCGCCCACCCCGCGCGCGCCGTCCCGCCCGCCGCGACGGAGGACTGCGCATGGCCCTGGACGCCGACGTCATCGTCATCGGAGCAGGACTCGCCGGACTCGCCGCCACCGCCGAACTCGCCGACGCCGGGCGGAAGGTGATCCTGCTCGACCAGGAGCCCGCGGCCTCGCTCGGCGGCCAGGCGCACTGGTCCTTCGGCGGCCTCTTCCTGGTCGACTCGCCCGAGCAGCGCCGGATGCGGATCCGCGACTCGCACGCCCTGGCCCGCCAGGACTGGTTCGGCACCGCCGGCTTCGACCGGCCCGAGGACGCCTGGCCGCGCCGCTGGGCCGAGGCCTACGTCGACTTCGCGGCCGGCGAGAAGCGCTCCTGGCTGCACGGCCTGGGCGTCCGGTTCTTCCCCGTCGTCGGCTGGGCCGAGCGCGGCGGTCTCCTCGCCGACGGCCCGGGCAACTCGGTGCCCCGCTTCCACATCACCTGGGGCACCGGGCCCGGACTGCTGGAGCCCTTCGTCCGCCGGGTCCGCTCCGCCGCCGCCCGCGGGCTGGTCGACCTGCGCTTCCGGCACCGGGTCACCGGCCTGGCCGCCACCGCGGGCGTCACCGACACCGTCACCGGCGAGGTGCTGGTGCCCAGTTCGGCGGCCCGCGGCGAGGCCAGCTCGCGCGAGGCCGCCGGACGGTTCGAACTGCGCGCCCAGGCCGTGATCGTGACCTCCGGCGGCATCGGCGGCAACCACGACCTCGTCCGCAAGGCCTGGCCCGCCCGGCTCGGCACCCCGCCCGCCAAACTGCTCTCCGGCGTCCCCGCCCACGTCGACGGACTGATGCTCGGCATCGCCGGCGACGCCGGTGCCAGCCTCATCAACGGCGACCGGATGTGGCACTACACCGAGGGCATCGAGAACTGGGACCCGATCTGGGCCCGGCACGGCATCCGCATCCTGCCCGGCCCGTCCTCGCTCTGGCTGGACGCGCGCGGCAACCGGCTGCCCGTCCCGCTCTTCCCCGGCTTCGACACCCTCGGCACGCTCGACCACATCATGTCCACCGGGTACGGGCACACCTGGTTCGTGCTCAACCAGCGCATCATCGAGAAGGAGTTCACCCTCTCCGGCTCCGAGCAGAACCCGGACCTGACCGGGAAGTCCGTGCGCGGCGTCCTCGGCCGCGCCCTGCCCGGCGCCCCCGGTCCGGTCCGCAGCCACCTGCGGCACGGGCCCGACTTCGTCGTCGCGAGCAACCTCGCCGACCTCGCCCGCGGCATGAACGCCAGGACCCGCGAGGCGCTGATCGACCCCGCCGAACTGCGCCGCACCGTCGAGGCCCGCGACCGGCAGTTCGCCAACCCCTTCGCCAAGGACCTCCAGGTCACCGCCGTCCACGGCGCCCGCCGCTACCTCGGCGACAAGCTGATCCGGGTGGCCCCGCCGCACCGCATCCTCGACCCCGGCGCCGCCCCGCTGATCGCCGTCCGGCTCAACGTCCTCACCCGCAAGTCCCTCGGCGGCCTGGAGACCGACCTCTCCTCACGCGTCCTGCGCCCCGACGGCGAACCCCTCCCGGGCGTCTACGCCGCCGGCGAGGCCGCCGGTTTCGGCGGCGGAGGCGTCCACGGCTACCGATCCCTGGAGGGCACCTTCCTCGGCGGCTGCCTCTTCTCCGGCCGCACCGCCGGCCGCGCGGCGGCGCAGGCCACGGCGTAGCGGACGGGAACGGGGGCGCGGGCGGGTGAGGGCCTCAGCGCTCGTCGGTGAGGCCCAGCCGCAGGTGCTCGACGTGGTACACGGCCTGGTCGAGGAGGGCGGCGACGTGGTCGTCGTGCAGGGAGTAGACCACCGAGCGGCCCCGGCGCTCGCCGACGACCAGGCCGAGGTTGCGCAGCAGCCGCAGCTGGTGGGAGCAGGCGGACTGCTCCATGCCCACGGCTTCGGCGAGTTCGGTGGCCGCGCGCGGGCCCTCGCGCAGTTCGGCGAGGATGAGCAGCCGGGAGGGGGTGGCCAGCGCCTGGAGGGTGGTCGCGACCTTGGCCGCGTTGGAGGCGTCCAGACGCATCCGCGGTACGGCTTTCTCGGTGGTCGCGTGTCCCATGGGGGCATCCTACGGACCGCCGTCGAACCCCGGCACCCGGCGGTGCCTCTTGGCATGCCAGGTAGGCTGCGCGTGCAGCGTGCCCCGTGACCAGGAGGAGTTCCAGAGCCGATGAGCCGCCGAGACCGGGACCGCAAGCAGGCGGCCGCCTCCCCGGTGACCGTCACCGTCTGCCGGGGCTGCTGCTGCGGCACCGAGGCCAAGCACCCGGGGGTCGACCACGCCGGGCAGTACGAGCGGCTGCGGGCGGCGGTGGGTACGGCGGGCCGGGTCCGCGCGGTCAAGTGCCTGGACGTGTGCACCCAGTCCAACGTGGTGGTGGTCGGCCCCTCCGGGGAGGGTCGGGCGGCGGGCGGGCGTCCGGTCTGGCTGGGCTTCGTGCTGGCGGACGACATGATCGACGAGATAGCCGCCTGGGTGCACGCGGGCGGGCCCGGGCTGGCCGACCCGCCCGGGCTGCTCGACCTCCAGCTGATCTCGGTGTCCCGCCGGGTCCGCGAGGGCCTGGCGGAGTAGCGGACGGTGGAGCCGATCCGTCCTCATCACGGTTGGGACGCAGCGGGGTTGGCCGATCCGGCGGCCGAGCAGGATCCGCTGGACGCCGCCCTCGGCGGTCCCACTACCATGACCGGTGGCTGCCAGCGGTTCCGCCCAGGGAGGACGACGATGACGACGGTCTGCCGCATCTGCGCGGGCACCGGCCGGACCGCCGGTCTCAGCTGCCGGACCTGTCAGGGCACCGGGACCACCGAGGTGGGTGGCGGGGGCGGCAACTGCTTCCTCTGCGACGGCACCGGGGTGTACGTCCGCTACCGGGTGGACGCGACCGGCGCCAAGCACGCCTACCGGGACGAGATCTGCCGCACCTGCGACGGCACCGGCAACCGGTCCCCCTCCACCTGGGACGAGCCCTCCGGCTGAGCGCGCCCCGTCCGCGGCGGCGCCGACGGTGGCTCAGACCACGCCGCCGGCGGGGGCCATGATCCGGGGTCGGTCCAAAGCGGGCGCGTTTCTTTACCTGATCATGGTCGAACATTGGTGTTCGAATGGGCGGCGCGCTGCGGCCCGTTCACCCCGCGTCCGTGTGCGGTCAACGCGTCGCTGGAAGAGTCCCGCGCATGGATATCCCTCACATGGGCGTACCGGCCAAGCTTGCCGACCGCATGAGCACGGCCGAGCAGCACGAGTACCTGCGGGCCCGCTTCTCCCGCCGCCGGATGCTGCGCGCCGGCGCCGTGACCGTCGGTGCCGTCGCCGTCGGCGGCGCGCTGGGCAGTGGAACGGCCTTCGCCGCGCCGGCGAGCCCGCAGCTGCTGACCGGTGCCACGACGGCGGGCGTCGACGGTTCGCTGGTCGCGCCGATCGGGCGCCACCTCCAGTTCGGCCCCGAGCCCGACACCCAGTTCCGCATCTCCTGGCAGGTCCCGGCGCCGGTCAAGAAGCCGTTCCTGCGCTACGGCAAGACCCCGTGGGAGCTCAGCCACAAGCTCCAGGCCGAGGTCCGCACCCTGCACACCCCGGCGCTGAGCCCGAACAGCCAGCCGGTGGACCAGTACTACCTGCACGTGGCGCTGGAGGACCTGCACCCCGACACCACCTACTACTACGGTGTCGGCCACGAGGGCTTCGACCCGGCCTCGCAGCAGCAGATCTCCACCCTGCACACCTTCCGCACCGCGCCCTCCCGCGACCACCGCTGGGGCAAGGTCTACGAGCCGTTCACCTTCACCGCCTTCGGCGACCAGGGCGTCAGCTCGCACGCGGCCGGCAACGACCACGTCATCCTGGCCCAGAAGCCGTCCTTCCACCTGCACGCCGGCGACATCTGCTACGCCGACCCGGCGGGCTCCGGCACGGACCCCGACAAGTCCGTGTACAACGCCAGGACCTGGGACGACTTCCTGGTCCAGACCGAGACGGTCGCGGCGACCGTGCCGTGGATGGTCGCCTACGGCAACCACGACATCGAGGCCTGGTACTCGCCCAACGGGTACGGCGGCGAGAACACCCGCTTCTTCCTCCCGGACAACGGCCCGGACCCGCGCAAGGTCCCCGGCGTCTACACCTTCCGCTACAAGAACGTCGGCGTCATCTCGCTCGACGCCAACGACGTCTCCTACGAGATCCCGGCCAACCTGGGCATCTCGGCGAACAAGCAGACCAAGTGGCTGGAGCGCACCCTCAAGGACCTGCGCAACGACGAGACGATCGACTTCGTCGTGGTCTTCTTCCACCACTGCGCCTTCTCCACCACCGTCGCGCACGCCTCCGAGGGCGGCGTCCGCGAGGCCTGGGTGCCGCTGTTCGAGAAGTTCCGGGTGGACCTGGTCATCAACGGCCACAACCACATCTACGAGCGCACCGACGCGATCCTCGGCAACAAGGTCTCGAAGCAGGTGCCGAGCGGCGCCACCATCGAGCCGGCGAAGGACGGCGTCGTCTACGTGACCGCGGGCGCGGCCGGCCGCAGCCTGTACAAGTTCGACGTGCCGGACACCTACGAGGGGCACGAGAACCACCAGGACGAGGTGAAGACCTACTACTGGGGGAAGGGCAAGGTGAAGGTCCCCGAGACCATCCAGTGGTCGCGGGTGCGCTACACCGGCTACTCCTTCATCAAGGTCGACGTCACCCCGGCCCACCTGGGCCAGAAGTCGTCCATGAAGGTGACCGCGCTGGCCGAGGACGGCACGCAGATCGACAACTACACGATCCTGCGCAAGGTCGGCGAGGGCTGGGACTCGGACCACGACGACGACGGTCAGGGCGGCGGCTGGGGTTGGTAGTCCCCGAACGGCTCGCCGGGCCCCGGCGTCGAGGAGTCCGCACCTCGACGCCGGGGCCCCGTGCGTGGAGGGCCCGGTGCGCTCAGCGCCGGGGCCCGTACATGATCACCGCGACCCCGGCCAGGCAGACCAGCGCGCCCACCACGTCGTAGCGGGTCGGCCGGAAGCCGTCCACGACCACGCCCCAGAGCAGCGACCCGGCGACGAACACCCCGCCGTACGCGGCCAGCACCCGGCCGAAGTGGCTGTCCGGCTGGAGCGCCGCGACGAAGCCGTACCCGCCGAGCACCACCACGCCCAGCCCGGCCAGCCACCACGGCCGCTGCTCGCGCACGCTCTGCCAGATCAGCCAGCAGCCGCCGATCTCGGCGAGGGCGGCGACGACGAACAGGGCGACGGAACGCAGGACGGTCATGACCGGCAACCCTAGGTCCTGTCCGGCCGATCCTGCCGGACAGGACCTGGGCGTCAGGACTGGCGGTACGTCGCGAGGAAGCGGCCGATGCGGTTGATGGCCGTCTCCAGGTCGTCGGCGCGGGGCAGGGTGACGAAGCGGAAGTGGTCCGGGCGGGGCCAGTTGAAGCCGGTGCCCTGGACGACGTGGATCTTCTCGCGGAGCAGCAGGTCCAGCACGAACTGCTCGTCGTCGACGATCCGGTGCACCGCCGGGTCGAGTCGGGCGAAGGCGTACAGGGCGCCCTTGGGCTTGACGCAGCTGACGCCGGGGATCTCGTTGAGGGCCCTGAAGGCGACGTCGCGCTGTTCGGTGAGCCGGCCGCCGGGCAGCACCAGGTCGTTGATGGACTGGTGGCCGCCGAGCGCGGCCTGGACGGCGAACTGGGCGGGCACGTTGGGGCACAGCCGCATGCCGGAGAGCATGGTCAGGCCCTCCAGGTAGTCGGCGGCGTGCTGCTTGGGCCCGGAGACGACCAGCCAGCCGCTGCGGAAGCCGGCCACCCGGTAGGCCTTGGAGAGGCCGTTGAAGGTGAGGGTGAGGACGTCGTCGGCGAGGGCGGCGAGGCAGTGGTGCTCGGTGTCGTCGTAGAGGATCTTGTCGTAGATCTCGTCGGCCAGGACCATCAGCTGGTGGCGGCGGGCGAGGTCGAGGATGCCCTCCAGCAGTTCCTTCGGGTAGACCGCGCCGGTGGGGTTGTTGGGGTTGATGACGACGATGGCCTTGGTGCGGGCGGTGATCTTGGCGGCGATGTCGTCGAGGTCCGGGTACCAGTCGGCCTGCTCGTCGCACAGGTAGTGCACGGCCTTGCCGCCGGCCAGCCGGACCACGGCCGTCCACAGCGGGTAGTCCGGCATCGGGACGAGCACCTCGTCGCCGTCGTCGACGAGCGCGGTGACGGCCATCTGGATCAGCTCGGAGGCGCCGTTGCCGAGGTAGACGTCGTTGACGCCGACTCCGGTCACGCCGCGCTGCTGGTAGTACTGCACCACCGCGCGGCGGGCGGGCAGGATGCCGCGCGAGTCGCTGTAGCCGTGCGCCTTGGGCAGGTTGCGGATGATGTCCTGGATGATCTCCTCGGGCGCCTCGAAGCCGAACGGGGCCGGGTTGCCGGTGTTCAGCCGCAGCACGCTGTGCCCGGCCTCCTCCAGGGCGTTGGCCTGGTCGACCACCGGGCCGCGGATCTCGTAGCACACGTTGTTCAGCTTGCTGGACTGCCGAAACTCCACTGCGGCCTCCCGACCGTCACCACCGCATCGTTGCTGATGCTTTGTTCTACCAAGTTGGCACTTGGAAAGTCCAACCTTTTGGCTATGCTGATCCACATGTCACGCCGAAGCTACGACCAGTACTGCGCCGTCGCCCGCGCCCTGGACGCGGTGGGGGAGCGCTGGAGCCTCCTGATCGTCCGTGAACTCCTCGGCGGCCCGCGCCGCTACACCGACCTGCACGCCGACCTGCCCGGCGTCTCCACCGACATCCTCGCCGCCCGGCTCAAGCAGCTGGAGGGCGACGGCCTGGCCCTGCGCCGCCGGCTCGAACGGCCCGCCAACGCCACGGTCTACGAGCTCACCGAACGCGGCCGCGAACTGCGCCCGGTGATCGAGGCGCTGGGGGAGTGGGGCCTGCCCGCCCTCGGCGAGCAGCGGCCCACCGACGCCGTCCGCGAGCACTGGTTCACCCCCGTCGCGGCGGACGACGGGGCGCCCGTCGCGGGTCAGGTGCCGGTGCCGGTGCCGGGGTCCGATGCCGGTGCCCGGACCGGCCGCGCGTAGCATCGTCGGGCCACGGAGCCATCGGAGGAGAGCGGAGACCGCCCGTGCCCACCACCTACCGCAGTTACGTCGCCGTCGGGGACTCCTTCACCGAGGGCATGTGCGACGACCTGCTGCCCGACGGCCACTACCGGGGCTGGGCCGACCGGGTCGCCGACGCGCTCGCCGCCGAGGCCGGCGGTGACGGCGGGTTCCGCTACGCGAACCTCGCCGTCCGCGGCAAGCTCATCGGCCAGATCCACGACGAGCAGCTCCCCGCCGCCACCGCGATGGGCGCCGACCTGGTGACCCTCGTCGGCGGCCTCAACGACGCGCTGCGCCCCGGCTGCGACATCGCCCGGGTCGAGCGGCTGCTCGGCCGCTGCGCCGAGGAGCTGCGCGCCACCGGCGCCACCGTGGTGCTGTTCACCAGCACCGACCCGACCCGCAGGATGGCGGGCGGCGCCCGGCTGCTCCCGGCCATCCTGCGGATGAAGGCCTTCGTGCACGAGCTCGGCCAGGACGAGGGCGTCGCCGTCGTCGACCTGTTCGCCGCCCCCTGCTTCGACGACCGCCGGCTCTGGGGCGAGGACCGCCTGCACCTGTCGCCCGAGGGCCACCGCCGGGTCGCGGAAGGGGTGTTGGAGGCGCTCGGCCGCCCCGCCGCCTTCGACTGGCGCGCCCCGCTGCCGCCCGCCGCCCCGGCCGGCCGGGCCGAGCGGCTGCGTGCCGACGCCCGCTGGCTGGGCGGCCACCTGGGGCCGTGGATCGGCCGCCGGCTCACCGGGCGCTCCTCCGGTGACGGCCGGCCGCCGAAGCGGGCCGAGCTGCTGCCCTACTCGGCTCCGGGTTCGGCCGCGGACTCGGCTCCGGGCTCGGTGGCGGATTCGGCCGCGGACTCGGCCGCGGGCTCGTAGACCAGGCTCGCCATCGGGGAGCGGGTGGTCCAGCCGAGCGAGGCGTAGAGCGCCCGGCCGTCCGGGGTGCCGACCAGGACGGCGGTGTCGGCGCCCGCCTCGTGCCCGGCGTTCTGGAGGGTCCGCATCACCAGGGCGCCCAGGCCCCGGCGCCGGTGCTCGGGCGCGGTCAGGATCTGGTCCGGGACGGCCACGGGGCCGGCCAGGCCCGCCTGGCCGCGTGCGGCGAGGTGTCCGGCCCCGGTGCGGACCAGGGTCCGGATGATCCCGCCCCGGGTCCAGGTGGTCACCGTGTAGCCGGCCGGTACCTCGGGCCGCTCGGCGCCCAGCGGGACGGTCATCAGATACCCCGGCTGGTCGAGCCGCCACTGCGGGCCCAGCCAGGGCCGGGCGACGGCGTCCTCGGTGAACAGCTTCAGCCAGGTGCCCGGTGCGGTGGTCGCCTCGGCGATCTTGCGGACGTCGGGCTCGGCCGGCTCGGGCAGCACGTGCCGGGCGACGTGGCCGACCACGCCGACGTCGATCGTCCAGCCCCAGGGCTCGTCCACCGCTTCGGCCGCGCCGCGCGAGACGCTCCAGCCGGCGATCCACATCCGGACGAGTTCGTTGATGCTCGGGTCCTGCATTCCTACCCCCGTATGCCGTGGGCGCGCACCTCGTAATAGGTGAACTGCCTATTGATACCTTACCGAGGGTGGGGTGGGTGTGGCCAGTGCCCAGTAGGCTTGGCGGTCCGACGCACCGGACGGCCGGTGCCCACGCTGGAAGGACCACGCGACGTGCGCGAGACCGAGCCGCCGCAGCACCCCACGGCGGCTCAGCCGACCGAGCTGCGCTCCGACTGCACCAGCTGCTTCGGCCTCTGCTGCGTCGCCCTGCCCTTCGGCGCCGGTACGGACTTCGCCGTCGACAAGGCCGCCGGCAGCGCGTGCCGCAACCTGCAGACCGACTTCACCTGCGGCATCCACGAACGCCTCCGCGACCGGGGCTTCCAGGGCTGCACCGTCTACGACTGCTTCGGTGCCGGGCAGCGCGTCTCCCAGGTCACCTTCGGCGGCCGCAGCTGGCGCGAGGCGCCGGCCGACGCCAAGCCCATGTACGACGTCTTCCCGGTGGTGCGCCAGCTCCACGAACTGCTCTGGTACCTCACCGAGGCGCTCGGCTACGCCCCCGCCCGCCCGGTCCACGCCGACCTGCGGCAGGCCCTGGAGGAGACCGACCGGCTCGCCGGCGGCACCCCCGAGGAGGTCCTCGCCGTCGACGTCCCCGCCCACCGGCAGCGCGTCAGCGACCTGCTGCTGCGCGCCAGCGAGCTCGTCCGCGCCGCCGTCCCCCGCCGCCGCGAACACCGCGGCGCCGACCTCTTCGGTGCCCGTCTGCGCGGCGCCGACCTGCGCGGGGCCAACCTGCGCGGCGCCCTGCTCGTCGCCGCCGACCTCTCCGGAGCCGACCTGCGCCTCGCCGACCTCGTCGGCGCGGACCTGCGCGACGCCGACCTCTCCGGCGCCGACCTCACCGAGGCGCTCTTCCTCACCCAGGCCCAGCTGAACGCGGCCCGCGGCGACGCCACCACCCGCCTGCCGGCCAGCCTCACCCGGCCCGCCCACTGGCCCGCCACGGCCTCCGCCCCGGCGGCCGCCGCCACCGGCACGCGCGGCCCCCGCAAGCCGCGCAACGGCGGCCGTCCGGGCGGCCCGCGCCGCCGTTAGCGGCCGCCCGCCGCAACGACCGGGCCCGCGCCGGCAGGTGTCTGCCGGACGGGCCCGGTGTTTCCGGTGCCTGCTGCCTGCTGCCTGCTGTCTGGTGCTGACACCTGTGCCGTCGACCGTCCGTCGGGTGAGGTCAGGCGGTGAGCAGGCGGGAGCGGAGGGCGGCTATCCGGGCGGGGGAGAAGCCGAGGGCGCCGGTGGCGTAGTCCTCGACCGAGCCGTGGCGGGCGGCGAGGTCGGCGAGGGCGAGGCGGATGACCGCCTCGGGGGCGCGTCCGTAGCCGGGCCAGCGGAGGGTGCGGCCGGGGTGGGCAGCGTGCCATTCGGCGATGAGGTGCGGCGTGGCCAGCTCGGTGAGGGCGAAGTCGGCGGCGATGTCGTCCTCGGCGACGCCGAGCAGGGTGAGGACGAGGGCGGCGATGAGCCCGGTGCGGTCCTTGCCGGAGGCGCAGTGGAAGACCACGGGCTCCTCGGCGGCGGCGATCACCTCCAGGGCCTCCCGGATCTCCTCCACCCCGTCCTCGGTGACCTCGGCGAAGCGGTCGGCGAGGTACCGCCAGGGGTCGACGTCCGGGTCGATCTCGGCCTGGTCGTAGGTGCGGTGCTCGATCGAGAGGTTGTGGTAGACCAGCCCTTCGTAGTCGGGCACCCGGCCCTTGGCGGCGATCTCCCAGGGGTAGCGGAGGTCGATCACGGTGCGCACGCCGAGGGCCTGGAGCTGGTCGAGGTCGGCGGGCGAGGTGAGCTTGCCGAGCGAGTCGGAGCGGTAGAGCAGGCCCCGGCGGACGGACCGGCCGTCGGCGGCGGGGTGGCCGCCCAGGTCGCGGAAGTTGTGCAGCCGGTCGAAGGTGAACTGACGCGTTGTCATGCGCGGCACTCTAACCAGCGGTGTCCGTGGGGCCGGTGGGGCCCGGGTGTCCGGCGGCGCCTTCGTAGCCGGCGGTGAGGAGTTCGAAGGCGCGGTCGGCGTTGGTGGCGGCCTCGAAGCGGAGTTCGTCGGCGGTCCGGCCGTCGTCCCGGATCCGGTGCCAGTTGTGTTCGGCGAGGACCCGCTGGGTGGCGGTGACCTGGGCGGCGAGGAGGGGGGCGGTGAGGAGCCGGGGCGGGGCCAGGTCGGGGGCCTCGTGCAGCGCCCGGGCGAGGGACTGCTCGGCGCGGGCGAGGTACTCGGCGCCCCGGGCCTTCAGGCTCGGCGTGGAGTACACCAGATCGCTGAACGCCAGGACCCGGGGGTCGTCGTTGAGCCCGGTGATGGGATCGCGCCGGGCGAGCCCGTCCAGGAAGTCCCGGTGCAGGGCGGCCAGCACCGTCTCGCCGGCCGCCCGGCCGCGGACCACAGCGGCGGCCTGGTCCTGGTGGTCGGCGAAACGGTGGACGACCAGGTCCTCCTTGGTGGAGAAGTAGCTGAACAGCGTCGGCTTCGACACCTCGGCGGCGGCCGCGACGTCCGCCACCGAGACCGGGTCGAAGCCGTGCTCCAGGAAGAGCGCGATCGCGGCCTCGGAGATCGCCCGCCGCGTCCGTTCCTTCTTCCGTTCCCGCAGTCCGCTCATGGCGTCAGGCTAGCAGCAGGCCTTGACCCGGGCAGATTCCTGACCCGGTATGACATTTACTCCCGGTGGGGTGTCGCCTGCTGCCCGCCGTCTGCTGCTCGGGAGCTCAGGAGCTCAGCGAGTCCAGGATGCGGCGGATCGACTCCACCGCGGGGGCGCCGGCGGCGGCGAGGGCGGCGACGCCGGAGATGTTGCGCAGGGCGCGGCGCAGCGTGGCGGGCGGGGTGGTCGGCCCGCCGCCGAGATCCGCCAGCGACTCGTCCAGCACCGCGCGGTCCTCGGCCGGCACCTGCTCGCGCAACTGGCGTACGGCGGCGATGAGTTCGCGCATCGCGGCCTGCGGGTCGGCCGGGCCCTGGTGCTTGATGATGCCGATGTTGTGGTCGCCGTGCTGGGTGACCGAGTCCCCGAAGTGGATGCCGCCGCTCACAGGCTGACCTTCTTTCCGGTGTTGTGGTCGCCGTACTGGTTGATCTGGTCGCCGATGTGGATGTTCTCCACCTGGAGGGCGAACTCGGCCAGCGGGTTGTCGATCGCTTCCATGATCAGCTGGATCAGGTTGCCGACCTGCTGGGCGTCGTGGCTGACCACCGCGGTGTTCGAGGAGCTGGAGGTCTCGATGACCAGCTGGTAGACCGTGCGCATCCGCAGCCGCTTGACCAGCCGGTAGAGGCTGGCCGCGAAGAGCGCGAGCGCCACCAGGCCGATCACGTTCTTGGTCGTCTCCTGGTTCGCGCCGCGCCCGAGCAGCGAACCGAGGAGGGCGGTGGCCACCAGCAGGCCGATCACCTGCCGGGAGAACCGGATGATCACCCGCGCGCGTTTGGGCGGCAGCAGCTGGAACCGCCGGGCCCGGGCGATGTTGTGGAGCGGATAGGCGTCGCCGCCCACCCACAGCACCCGCCGGCTGACTCTGACGTCGATCACACTGCTTCTGCGTGCCAAGGTCGTCCCCCTACCCGTAGTGGCGGGGAGAACCATAGCAACGGCCGCCGACGGCGGCGGCCCCCGTCAGTGCAGTCGGCCGGTGCGGACGGCGTCGATGAAGGACTGCCAGGCGACGGGGCTGAAGTCGAGGACGGGGCCCTCGGGGTCCTTCGAGTCACGGACGAGCCGCCCGGGGTGGGTGGTCGCCACCTCGACGCAGTTGCCGCCGTTGTTACCGCTATAGCTGGACTTGCGCCATGGGGCGTCGGTCTTGGTGGCGATCATGTTGAGAAGTCCTTCCCTGACGCTGCGGATCCGATCGGCGCTCTCACGCGGCGACAGCGCGTTTGCCTGGAGCAGATCATAGGCCCGCTGCTTGCGCTGGACTTCCATGGGATCTTCGATGAAGTGTCCCTGGTCCAGGCTCTCGGAATAGAGCCTCGTCCGGCCGTCAGGGGAGGTGAGGAAGGAGACGAGAGTGTCGAACGGGATGCGTTCGCCGAGGCTGAACGGCGCGATCTGAATGACGACATTGGGCATCCGACCAACCGCCAGCAGGTGGCCGAGCTGCTCGTACATCACCTCGGGACCGCCGATGAGCGAGTGCAGTGCGGCCTCGGAGTGGACGACCATGAGGAGCGGGCCCCCAGGGGCCGTCAGCCGGTGCTGGCGGGCGATGCGTGAGGCCACCAGCTCCTCGACAAGTTCGGGGTTGCCCGCCGCGTCACCCGATCCAAGCAGTGCGCGGGCGTACCCCTCTGTCTGGAGGAGTCCTGAGATGAGGGCCACCTGGAACTCGCCGATCTTCGCGGCCTTGTTCTCGTAGCCCGCGTAGCGTCGGAACCAGTCGGGGTGTTCCACTCGTGCGTACCAGTCGATCTCCTTCCAGAGATCGATCAACTGGCCGCCCGTCTCCAGCAGTCGGTCCGCTGCTAGGACGAAGTCCTCCTGCGGGTTGCGGGTGCCGGCCTCGATGCGGGAGATGTGCGGGCGGCTGCACGGGATGAGGATCGCCAGCTGACCCTGTGACATCCCCTTCGACTCTCTCAGTTGCTTCAGCACCGCGCCGAACACGGCGCCCGCACTCGATCGCAGGTTTGGGTTCGTGAACTTCTTGCGGGTCACGGCGCAGGCCCCCCTGTGTCAGGACGTTCCCTGGAACCGGCTGATCACTCGTCACCAGCACGGTGATCGCCGATGCTTAATCATGGAACTGATCGCGCAATCGCACTAGTGAGTGCACGAAGCGGCCTGCCCGCGCGCGAAATCCTCAATGCATCCAAAGGTGGCACCGCTATGCCCGAAGCCCTTGACAGAGCCCTCGCCGATCAGCTGTGCACGCTCCCGCGACACCCTTCCTCGCCGACCGCCGCCCGGGTGGTGCTCCGGGGGTTCCTCTCCGACCTCAAGGGCGGTGAACACTACGCGGGCGACGGCGAGTTGATCGTCACCGAGCTGGTCGCCAGTGCGGTCCGGACTCCCCCCGCACACCACCTCATCGACGTGCTCTTCGAGTACTCCGCCCCCGCCGGCCTCTGGATCGAGGTCACCGCGATCGGGCAGTCCGGCCGCGCGGGGCCGGACTGCCCGGGTCTTCGGCTGGTGCGGCGGCTCTGCGCCGCCTGGGGGTGTGACCCCGCCGAGGGCCGCTCGTGGGCCCGGTTGGCCCCGCCCGTCGCTCAGTAGCCGATGGTGAAGCGGCGCTGGACGAACCGAGGGAGCTCGACCTCGTCGACGAGGCCGTCTGGCGCGCCGCCCCGGTGGAGGATCCGGCGGCCGGGATCCAGGCCTGGGCGCACGCCTTCCGCGGCTGGGCGCCGGCCAACGTCGAGGGCTTCCGGCTGATCTACGGCGACCCCGTCCCGGGGTGCCACGCCCCCGACGGCGGCGGCGGGAGTGCCGCCCCGCTGGTCAGGCGGCGGTGTCCGGTCAGGTGCTGCGGTCGGCGAGCACCTCGCGGACGACGTGACGGGCGTTGGCGGTGAGGCCCGGATTGGTGTGACGGTAGTAGGGGATCGTCACCAGCGCGATGGAGAAGGCCCAGGCGCGGCCGCGGGCCCACATGGCGTCATCGGCGCCGAGGGCGGCGCGGAAGGCCGGGCGGGCGGAGGCGGGCAGCAGGTTCCAGGCGACGATCAGGTCGGAGGTGGGGTCGCCGACGCCCATCAGGCCGAAGTCGAGGACGGCGCCGAGCCGGCCGGACCGGTCGAGCAGGAGGTTCCCGGGGGTGAGGTCGCCGTGCATCCAGGAGGGCGGGCCGGCGTACTCGGAGAGGCGAAGCGCCTTGTCCCACAGGGCGGTTGCGGCGTGGGTGTCGACCGCTCCGGCGAGTTGGGCGATGGCCGCGCGGGTGGCGCCGTCGCGGGAGGCGAGCGGGACGCTGCGGTGGCCGGCCGGGCCGCCGGCCGGGTTGACGGCGCGCAGGGCGTTGACGAAGGCGGCGAGGTCGCGGGCGAGCGCGGTGGGGGCGGCGAGGGCGCCGACGACCGGGTTGGCGCCCTCGAACCAGCGGAGCACCGACCACTCCCAGGGGTAGCCGGCGGCGGGCCGGCCGACCGCGAGCGGGGCGGGTATCGGCCGCGGCAGCCGGGGGGCCAGCGCCGGCAGCCACTGCTTCTCGCGGCGGACGTCCCCGGCCGCCCATTCCACCCGGGGGAGCCGGACGGCGAGTTCGGGCCCGAGGCGGAACATCGCGTTGTCCGTCCCGGCGGAGGCGACCGGCGTGACCGGCAGGCCGGCCCAGTCCGGGAACTGGGCGGAGATCAACCGCCTTACCAGGGCCGCGTCGATGACCAGTCCGTCGGGGTGCATCCGGGTGGCAGCGCACATGCCCGGCAGCGTACAGCGCGGATCGGTGCCCTTCAGCGGATTCCCGGAATGCGTACGGCCGGCCTCAGCTCAGCGTGACCCGCACGCCGATCGTCCCGCCCTTGCCGAAGCGCAGCACGTTCGCGGTCAGCGCGATCGCGCACAGCAGCCCGTACTTGCGCCGCAGCAGCTTCCGGTAGGCGGGCGCGCGCCCGGGGTCGAGGACGGCGGTGGCCGGGACCTGCTCGCCGAGCAGGTTGCCGCGGATGTCGCTCGGCCCGACCAGCACGTCGGAGCGGTTGCGCAGCCGCTTGACCTTGCCGGTGCGGGTGACGGTGGTGAAGACCAGCGCGTCGCCGTCGCGGGCCACCCAGACGGGGGTGGGTACGGGGGTGCCGTTCTTGCGGTGGGTGGTGAACAGCAGGTACTTGGCGGCGGCGAGTTCGTCCAGCCGGGCGGCGGCGTCCGGGGGGCGGGAGGCGTCCAGTGCGGGGGAGGTGTCCATGCGCGTCAGCGTAGGAAGGCGCAACGGGGCACTGCTTGAGTCCGGTTGGGGTCGCGGGCGGCGGGCGCCACGCCCGGCCGCCCCGGGTGCGGCCGGGAGCTGTCCCCGGTACCTGCCAGAATGCAGGGCGTACGGCGAAAGCACTGAAGGAGAAGGTGACCGGCTTCGTGACCACGCCAGTCGAACAGGTGGCCCGGCAGGCCCAGCAGGCGATCGAGCGCAAGATCGCCGAGGAACTGGGCGTTCGCGACGGGCAGGTGAAGTCCGCGGTCGAGCTGCTCGACGGCGGCGCGACCGTGCCCTTCGTGGCCCGCTACCGCAAGGAGGTCACCGGCTCCCTGGACGACGCCCAGCTGCGCACCCTGGAGGAGCGGCTGCGCTACCTGCGGGAGCTGGAGGAGCGGCGGTCGGCCGTCCTGGAGTCGATCGAGGCCCAGGGCAAGCTGGACGACGCGCTGCGCGCGCAGGTGCTGGCCGCCGATTCCAAGGCCCGGCTGGAGGACATCTACCTGCCGTTCAAGCCGAAGCGGCGCACCAAGGCGCAGATCGCCCGCGAGGCGGGCCTGGAGCCGCTCGCCGAGACGCTGCTCGCCGATCCCTCGCAGGATCCGGCGGCGCTGGCAGCCCGGTTCCTGAACGAGTCCGTCGCCGAGCCGGCCGCCGCGCTGGAGGGCGCCCGGGCGATCCTGGTGGAGCGCTTCGGCGAGGACGCCGACCTGGTGGGTTCGCTGCGCGAGCGGATGTGGACCCGGGGCCGGCTGGTGGCCACCGTGCGTGACGGCAAGGAGCAGGACGGCGCCAAGTTCGCCGACTACTTCGACTTCGCCGAGCCGTACACCAGGCTCCCCTCGCACCGCATCCTGGCGATGCTGCGCGGCGAGAAGGAGGAGGTGCTGGACCTCGACCTCTCGCCGTACGACGGCGAGGAGGGCGATCTGCCCGGCGAGAACGACTACGAGCGGCGGATCGCCGCCCGCTTCGGCATCGCCGACCACGGCCGCCCGGCCGACAAGTGGCTGGGCGACACCGTCCGTTGGGCCTGGCGCACCCGCGTCCTGGTCCGGCTCGGCATCGACCTGCGGTCGCGGCTGCGGGCCGAGGCGGAGGAGGAGGCGGTGCGCGTCTTCGCCGCCAACCTGCGCGATCTGCTGCTGGCCGCGCCGGCCGGCACCCGCGCCACCATGGGCCTGGACCCGGGCTTCCGGACGGGGGTGAAGGTCGCGGTGGTGGACGCCACCGGCAAGGTCGTCGCGTACGACACGATCTACCCGCACCAGCCCGCCAACAAGTGGGACGCCGCGCTCGCCACCCTGGCCGCGCTGGCGAAGAAGCACGACGTCGACCTGGTGGCGATCGGCAACGGCACCGCCTCCCGGGAGACGGACAAGCTCGCCGAGGACCTGCTCACGCGCCACCCCGAGCTGAAGCTCACCAAGGCGATGGTCAGCGAGGCGGGCGCCTCGGTCTACTCGGCCTCCGCCTTCGCCTCGCAGGAGCTGCCGGAGCTGGACGTGTCGATCCGCGGCGCGGTGTCGATCGCCCGCCGTCTCCAGGACCCGCTGGCCGAACTGGTCAAGATCGACCCGAAGTCGATCGGGGTCGGCCAGTACCAGCACGACCTGAGCGAGGTGAAGCTCTCCCGTTCGCTGGACGCGGTGGTCGAGGACTGCGTCAACGCCGTGGGCGTGGACGTCAACACCGCCTCGGCGCCGCTGCTGACCAGGGTCTCCGGCATCACCGGCACGCTCGCCGACAACATCGTGGCCCACCGTGACGCCAACGGTCCGTTCCGCACCCGCCGGCAGCTCAAGGACGTCTCCCGGCTGGGCCCGAAGGCCTTCGAGCAGTGCGCGGGCTTCCTGCGCATCCCCGACGGCGACGACCCGCTGGACGCCTCCAGCGTGCACCCCGAGGCGTACCCGGTGGTGCGCCGGATCCTGGCGTCCACCGGCGGGGAGCTGAGCGGGCTGATCGGCAACGGCGAACGGCTGCGGGCCCTGCGTCCGGGCGACTTCGCCGACGAGGTCTTCGGCATCCCGACCGTCACCGACATCCTCGGCGAGCTGGACAAGCCGGGCCGCGACCCGCGCCCGGCGTTCCGCACCGCGACCTTCAAGGAGGGCGTCGACAAGATCGGCGACCTGGAGGCCGGGATGGTGCTGGAGGGCGTGGTCACCAATGTGGCCGCGTTCGGTGCCTTCGTCGACGTGGGCGTCCACCAGGACGGGCTGGTGCACGTCTCGGCGCTGTCGAGGACCTTCGTCAAGGATCCGCGCGAGGTGGTCAAGCCGGGCGACATCGTGAAGGTCCGGGTCGTCTCGGTGGACGTGCCGCGCAAGCGCATCGGGCTGACCCTGCGGCTGGACGACGAGGTCGGCCGCGACCGGGGTGGCGACCGCGGCGACCGGGGCGAGCGCGGCGAGCGCGGCGGCGACCGTGGCCGGGGCGGCGAGCGCGGCGACCGGCAGGCCCGCCCGCCGCGCCAGGAGCGCCGGGGCGGCGGCCAGGACCGGCGCGGCCAGGGCGGCGGCTCCGGCGGTTCGGGTGGCGGCGCGCCGCTGGCGAACAGCGCGATGGCGGACGCGCTGCGCCGGGCCGGCCTGACCGGCGGCGACGCCTCGGGTGACCGCCGCTCCGGGCGGCGCTGAGGCGCTGAGGCGCTGAGCGGCTGACCGCCGCGGCCGGGGCCGGTGGACGTCTGCGCGTCCGCCGGCCCCGGCCGCCGTGCGGGTCGGGCCGGGTCAGGTCAGGTCAGGTCAGGAGCTTGTCCTTGGCCTTCTGGTACTCCTCCTCGGAGATGGCGCCCTTCTCCTTCAGGTCCGCGAGTCTCGCCAGGTCGTCGACGTGGCTGCCGCCGCCCCCGGGTGTGCCGGTTCCGGCCGCCTCCCGGATGTAGGCCTTGACGGCGGCCTCGCTCTGCCGGACCTGGGCGGCGTCCCGCTCGCTCATCGACTTCCCGCGGGCGATCACGTAGGCCAGCACGCCGATCAGCGGCAGCACGATCACCAGGAGCAGCCAGCCTGCCTTGGCCCAGCCGCCCAGGTCGTGGCTGCGGAAGATGTCCGTGATGATCTTGAACAGCAGGAAGAACCAGAGGATCCAGAGGAACAGCTCCAGCATCGTCCAGAAGATGTTGAGCACCGGGTAGTCCACGGCCAGCATGTTGGTGTCCATGGCCGAGTCATATCACCGCAAAACGGACAATGCTCTCTGCTGTTCGGCCGTTCCAGTGGTCTTCCGGCCCAGCGGGAATATCTCGGGGCGAGGGCCCGGAGGGGCGGGGGATCAGCCCCGCCCGGCCCGCCGTCGCAGCTCGACGGCCAGCCCGATCAGCTCGCCCCACCAGGCGTCGTGCCCGGCCAGCAGCAGCCGCTGCGCCTCGCCCGCCGACACCGCCCGCACCTCGACCACCTGCTCGCCGTCCGCCGGGTTGGTCGGCGTCGAGTCCACCGCGACCTCGGCCCAGCCCCACAGCCACGCCTTCTCCGGGTGCGGCTGCCACGGCCGGTACGGCGTCGGGTCCTCGGTGCGGCAGCGGTGCGCGCCGAGCCAGTCCGGCTCGCCGAGCAGCCGGGCGCCGGCCTCCTCGCGCAGCTCGCGGGCCAGACAGGTGGCGATGCTCTCGTCCTGCTCCCGGGTGCCGCCGGGCAGGAACCAGTGGTCCCGGTCGTCCCGGCAGAGGACCACCCTGTCGTCCGCGAAGCCCACCAGGTGGATGTTGGTCACCAGCTCGTCCGGCGGCAGCACGGTGGAGAACAGTGCGTCGTACCGGCCCCAGGTCCAGTACTGCGGGGCGTGCAACGCGGGGAAGAGGGTGGCGAGTTCGGCGGATCTGTCGTCGGTGTCCGCCTGGTGCGTGGTGTCGGTCATTCGGTGATCGTAGTGCCGGCCGGGAAACGCCGGGGGGTGCTCGGATGGACGAGCGTGATGTCCGAGGTGGAGATGGCCCGCGGCCGGCGGCGGGTGGCCTCGACCGGCTCGCCGACCCAACTCCCGAGCGAGATCTCGGCGGTGATGCCCGGCCCGAAACCGGCGATCAGGCCGGTGGTGCCGTCGGCCACGCCGCCGTCGGCGAACAGCCGGGCGAGTGCGTCGAAGACGACGGCGCTGGCGATGTTGCCGCGCTCGGTCAGCGTCGCGCGGCTGTACCGGAAGGTGGCCGGCTCCAGGTTGAGGAAGTGGCAGAGGTCGTCGAGGATGCGCGGGCCGCCGGCGTGCACGATGTAGAAGCCCAACCCGGAGACGTCCCAGCCGTGTTCGACGGCCAGGCCGCGCAGCGCCGGGGCGAGCATCTCCATGGTGCCGGGCACCCGCTTGTCCAGCTGGAAGTGGAAGCCGGTGTCCTTGACCCCGTAGGAGATCCAGTTCTCGGTGTCCGGGACGAGGTGCGAGCCGTTGCGCTCGACGTGCACCCCGGTGCCGCCGTGTCCGCGCATCACCACGGCGGCGACGGCGTCCCCGAACAGGCCGTTGGAGAGCAGCGAGCCGACGCCGAGGTCGGTCGGCTGGTAGCAGAGCGAGCAGAACTCGCAGGACACGATCAGCACGTTGGCGCCCGGGTAGGCGCGGCAGAAGTCGTGCGCGCGGTTGACGGCGGCGCCGCCGGCCGCGCAGCCGAGCTGGGCGATCGGCATCTGGCGGGTGTCGCAGCGGAAGCCCAGGGCGTTGATCAGCCAGGCGGTCAGCGACGGCATCATGAAGCCGGTGCAGGACACGTAGATGATCAGGTCGATGTCCCGGGCGCCCAACTCGGCGTTCCTCAGCGCCCGTTCGACCACCTCGGGGACGCGGAGCCGGGCCTCCCGCTCGTAGACCGCGTTGCGGGCGGTGAAGCCCGGGTGGGTGAGGGTCTGCTCGATCGGCTGGACCAGGTGCCTGGTCCGCACCCCGGTGTTCTCGATCAGCCGCAGGGCGAGGCCGAGTTGCGGGTGGCCGGCGTGCAGGCTGCGGGCCAGGTCGAGGGTCTGGTCGAGGGTGATGACGTTCTCGGGTACGGCGACGGCAGGACGGCACAGTGTTGCCATGGCGTGGGTCTCCCCTGGGTGGCCTGGCCGGGCGGGCTGGCGAGCGGCCCGGGCAGGCGGCCTACGGATGCGTCGAACGGGCGCCGCACGGTGCTCCGTGGCGGAGCCGGCGGCGCGGGGAGGAGGTCACCAGGCGAGCGGCAGGGTGCGGGGGTAGCGCCAGATCGACCCGGTGTGCCAGTCGAGTTCGGACGGCGGGACGGCGAGCCGCAGGCCGGGGAAGCGCCGCAGCAGGGTGCCGATGGCGACCTGGAGCTCCATCCGGGCCAGGTGCGCGCCGAGGCAGTGGTGCTGGCCGTGGCCGAAGGCCATGTGGGTGGGGGCGCCGCGGTCGAGGTCGAGTTCGTCGGGGCGCTCGTACATCGCCGGGTCGCGGTTGGCGGCGAGGTAGGAGACGTGGACGGCCTCGCCGGCCCGGATCAGCACGCCGCCCAGCTCGACGTCCTCGGTGGCGACCCGGGCGATGCCGACGCCCTGGCGGAACGGGATGAAGCGCAGCAGCTCCTCCAGACCGCGCGGCAGCAGTTCGGGCTGGGCGCGCAGCTTGGCGAGCTGTTCGGGGTGGGTGAGCAGGGTGTAGGTGATGTTGCTGAGCTGGTAGGTGCTGGTGTCGTGGCCGGTGACCAGCAGGACCATCGCCATGACGGCCAGTTCCTGGTCGTCCAGCAGTTCGTCGCCGTCGCGGGCGGTGGCCAGGGAGCTGATCAGGTCCTCGCCGGGGTGGGCGCGGCGGGCGGCGGTCAGCTCGGTGAAGTAGCCGCGCAGCGCGGTCTTGGCGGCTTCCTGGCCGGCCCGGCTGCCGGGGCCCATCGTCATCATGGCGACGGCGTGGCCGCGCAGTTCGGCGCGGTCCTGCTCGGGGATGTCCAGCAGTTCGCAGATGGTGGTGAGCGGGAGCCGGCCGGAGAGGAAGTGCACCAGGTCGGCGGGGGAGCCGTGTTCGGCCATCTCGTCGAGGTAGCCGTCGACGATCCGCTGGGTGGCGGGGCGCATCCGCTCGACCTGGCGGTTGGTGAAGCCCTGGGCGACGAGGCGGCGCAGCCGGTTGTGGCCCGGCGGGTCCATCAGGTTGATCGCCTCGGCCTGGGCGATCGGGGCGGGCGTCATCCGGGGCAGGTCGCGCCCGATGCCGGCGGCGCGGCTGAACCGCCGGTCGGTGGTGACGATCCGGACGTCCTCGTAGCGGGTGGCGAGCCAGGCCTCGCCCTCGCCGTGCGGCAGTCGGATCCTGGCGATCGGGGCCTCGGTGAGCAGCCGCTTGAGGAGCGGGTCGAACTCCAGGCCGTCGGTGTGGTTGAAGGGGCAGTCCCACACGGGGGCGGAGGTAGTCACGGGCCTGTCCAGATGTCTTGGAAATGCCGCCCGAACGGTCATTTCTCGTTCGGGCGCGGACAGAGAGATGTTCCCCCATGAACTGGCAAAAATGTGAATCGGACCGGGAGTTAGCTCTAACGAGTTAGATAGATGATTGTCATGCGAATTAAGGGAGTTGACTTGGCATCAGCTGACACCGCCTCCCGGCGAGACCAGCCCGGTCTCGTACGCGAGGACGACCGCCTGGGCCCGGTCGCGCAGGTCGAGCTTGGCGAAGATCCGGGCGACGTGCGTCTTCACCGTCGACTCGCTGAGCGTCAGTTCGGCCGCCAACTCGCTGTTGGACAGCCCGCGTCCGAGCAGCGCCAGCACCTCCGCCTCGCGCGGGGTGAGCGGGGCGAGGTTGCGGTGCAGCGGCGGGCCGTCGGCGCCGGGGGCGGGGCGCGGGGCGCCGGCCGCGAAGCGTTCGACCAGCCGCCGGGTGATCGAGGGGGCGAGCAGGGCGTCCCCGGTGTCCACCAGGCGTACGGCGGCGGCGAGATGGGCGGAGGTGACGTCCTTGAGCAGGAAGCCGCTGGCCCCGGCGGCGAGGGCGGCGTAGACGTAGTGGTCGAGGTCGAAGGTGGTCAGCATGATCACCCGGCAGCCGGGCGCCCGGGCGAGGATCCGGCGGGCGGCCTCCAGGCCGTCCATGCCGGGCATCCGGATGTCCAGCAGCGCGACGTCCGGCCGGTGCGCGACGGCGGCCGCCACCGCCTCGGCGCCGTCGGCGGCCTCGGCGACCACGTCGATGCCGCGCGCGGTGAGGATCATCCGGAAGCCGGTGCGGACGAGCTCCTGGTCGTCGGCGATCACCACCCGGGGGCGGCGCTCCCGTTCCGGCCGCTGCGCCGGCTCCCGCCGCACCTCGGCCCCGGTCACGGCCGGTCCAGCGGGATGCGGGCGCGGACCCGGTAGCCGCCGCCGAGCCGGCGCCGGGCGTCGAGGTCGCCGCCGTACACGGCGACGCGCTCGCGCAGGCCGAGCAGTCCGCGCCCGGCGCCGTCGGCCGGCCGGGCGGGCTGGGCGGGGCGGACGGGCTGGGCGGGGCGGACGGGCTGGGCGGGGGCGCCCGCCAGTACGCTCGGCCCGCTGTTGAGCACTTCCACCCGCAGGTAGTGGTCCGCGTAGCGCACCGTCACCTCGGCCGTCACCCCGTCCCCGTGTTTGAGCGCGTTGGTCAGCGCCTCCTGGATGATCCGGTACGCCGTCACGTCGACGCCGCCGGGCAGTGGTCTCGGCTCGCCCGAGATCCGCACCTCCACCGGCAGCCCGGCGAAGGCGAACCGGTCGATCAGCGGCCCGAGCCGGCTCAGGCTGGGCTGCGGCGCGAAACCGTCCGCCTCCTCCTCGGTGCCGTCGGCGGCCGGGGCGAGCAGCCCGAGCAGGTGCCGCAGCTCCGTCATCGCGTCGCGCCCGGCGGCCTCGACGGCGCCCATCGCCGCCGCCGCCTCCCCGGGCATGGTGGCGATCACCTCGCGCGCGGCCCCGGCCTGCACCACCATCAGACTCACGTTGTGGCTGACGATGTCGTGCAACTCGGCCGCGATGCGTGCCCGTTCGGCGTCGACGGCGGTACGGGCGGCGCTCTCCCGCTCCCGTTCCAGCAACCAGCCGCGCTCGCCGATGGCCGCCCGGTGCAGCCGCCGCGCCCGGGCGAGCGCGACGCCCAGCCAGCCGGCCGCCGCGACCGCCGTACCCGCCACCGCCGCACTCGCCACCGCTACGGCGGCCCAGTTCGTCCCCGTTCCCCACACGCCGCCAGTTTCCCAGCCCAGGCCATGATCGACATCATCCGGGAGTGCCGCCCGCGTACATCCCGGGTACTACGGCCGCCCCGGCTACACCCCGGGTGGGACGCCGGGCCCGGGGGCCCGCGCCTACCGTCGTCCACCATGAGCAACGACCACGACGGGACCACCCCGCCGGACGACGCGCAGACCGTCGTCGAGCTGTCCGGGGTCCACAAGGAGTTCGGCGACGCCAAGGCGCTCGACGGCGTCGACCTGCGGATCCGGGCGGGCGAGGCGGTCGCCGTGATGGGCCCCTCCGGGTGCGGCAAGTCCACCCTGCTGAACATGGTCGCCGGGCTGGACCGGCCGACCTCCGGCACCGTCCGGGTGCACGGCCAGGACCTCGGGCGGCTGAACGAGACCGGGCTGGCCCTGTTCCGCCGCCGCCACATCGGCATGATCTTCCAGTTCTTCAACCTGATCGACGACCTGCCCGCCCTCGACAACGTCGCCCTGGCCGCCCAGCTGACCGGCACCACGGCCCGCCAGGCGCGCCGCCGCGCCCTGGAACTGCTGGACGAACTCGGCGTCGCACACCGCAGGGACACCTACCCGGCCGCGCTCAGCGGCGGCGAGCGCCAGCGGGTCGCGGTGGCCCGGGCCCTGATGAACCGCCCGGCGCTGCTGCTCGCGGACGAGCCGACCGGCGCCCTGGACAGCCGCTCCGGCGAGCAGGTGATGGACCTGCTGATCGACCTCAACCAGATCGGCCAGACCCTGCTGATCGTCACCCACGACCCCGACCTGGCCACCCGCTGCGCCAGCCGCCTGGTCGAGGTCGCGGACGGCAGGGTGGCGCGCGAGCGGGCCCTGGAGGCGTCCGCATGACCGGCGCCGTGTGGCGGGCGTCCCGGGCGGCCGTGAAGCGCCGCCGGGTGCAGACCTTCGTGATCGGACTGGTCGTCTTCTGCTCGACCACGACCGTGCTGCTCGCCCTCGCGGTGATCAGCGCCGCCCGGGCCCCCTTCGACGACGCCTTCGCCGCCGAGCGCGGCGCCCACGTCGTGGCGGCCTTCGACCCGGCCAGGGCCTCGGCGGAGCAGCTGGCCGCCACCGCCCACCGGCCGGGCGTCGAGGCTGCCGCCGGGCCGTTCGACCAGGCCGTGGTGGAGATCCCCACCGACTGGGTCGGCCGCCCGCCGGGCCCGCTGACCCTGGTCGGCCGGGCCGATCCGGCCGGGCCGGTGGACCGGGTGCGGCTGCTCGGCGGCCGCTGGGCCACGGCGCCCGGCGAGGTGGTCGTCCAGCAACCGGGCGGCGGCGCCGCGGCGAGGTTCCTCGGCACCTCGCTCACCACCGCCACCGGGCTGAAGCTCACCATCGTCGGCTTCGCCGGCAGCATGAGCCAGTCCGCCGGCGGCTGGGTCGTCCCCGAGCAGGCGGCCGCCCTGCACCCCACCGGCCGCCAGATGCTCTACCGCTTCGCCGACGCGGACACCGAGCAACAGCTGACGGCCTCCCTCGGCGCGGCCACCGAGGGCCTGCCCGAGGGCGCGCTCGCCAGCGCGCAGTCGTACCTGGTGCTCAAGCAGGCCTTCTCCGCCGGCGCCGACGCCTACCTCCCGCTGATGACGGTCTTCGGCGTGCTCGGCCTGGTCGTCGCCGCGCTGATCGTCGGCAACGTGGTGAGCGGCGCGGTGGTCTCCGGCTACCGGCACATCGGCGTACTGAAGTCGATCGGCTTCACCCCGCGCCAGGTGGTCACGGTCTACCTGACCATGGTCTCGGTGCCCGCGGTCGTCGGCACGGTCCTCGGGACGGCGGCCGGCTGGGCGGGGGCGTACCCGATCCTGGAGACCGCCTTCAGCGGCATCTCGACCGGCACCGCCGTGATCGAGCCGGCCGGCTGGCTGCCCGCCGCCACCCTGGCCGGCGTCCCGCTGCTGGTCGTCGCCGCCGCGTTCGTCCCGGCCTCGCGCGCCCACCGGCTCTCCGCCGCCCAGGCGATCTCGGCCGGCAGCGCGCCGCGCACCGGGCGCGGGCTGAAGGTCCAGCGCCGGCTGAGCGGCACCCGGCTGCCGCGCGCCGTCAGCCTCGGCCTCGGCCAGCCCTTCGCCCGCCCGGGCCGGACGGCGCTGACCATGGCGGCGATCGTGCTCGGCGTGGTCACCGTGACGGTCACCACCGGCCTGAGCAGCACCCTGGCCAGGAGCATGGCCCCGGCCGACGACAAGACCCACGTCAACGTGCAGACCAGCCACTTCCAGAGCAACCCGGCCGAGCCGCGGCTGACCCCGGCCCAGACCGAGGCGATGCTGCGCGCCACCCCCGGAGCCGCGCAGGTCGTCACCCGGGGGCTGGTCCGGGTGGGCGTGGTCGGCTACACCCAGCCCGTCTTCATGGACTTCTACGGCGGCGACGACATCGCCGCCACCAGGTGGCTGCGGGTGGTCAAAGGCCGCCCGGCGACCGGGCCGGGCGAGGTCCAGGCCGGGCCGGCCTTCCTCGACCAGCGCGGGCTCAAGCTCGGCGACCGGATCACCCTGAGCCTGGAGGGCCGACAGCTGGCCGTCACCATCGTCGGCGAGGAGATCCAGGGCAACGCGAACGCGATCACCTCCAACGACACCACCCGGGCCGAGCTCACCCCCGACCCGCACACGGTCGAGTACGACGTGCGGCTCGCCGACGGCGCCGACACCGCGGCCTACCGGAAGGCGGTCACGGACGCCGACCCGAGCCTGACGCCCTCGGTGGTCGCCGCGAGTTCGGCGGGGCCCGTCGTCGCGATCCAGACCTTCAGCACGGTCTTCACCGTCCTGCTGTCGGTGGTCGCCTCGCTCGGCGTCTTCAACACCCTGCTGCTCAGCATCCGCGAGCGCCGCCGGGACATCGGCATGCTGAAGTCCATCGGCATGACGCCCCGCCAGGTCGTCGCGATGACGGTCACCTCGGTGGCCTGGCAGGGCGCGCTCAGCGGCGTCATCGGCATCCCGGTCGGGATCGTGGTGCACCGGCTGATCGCCGAGAACGTCCGGATCCTGGCCTTCCCGGAGCACATGATCGACGTCTGGGGCGCCCCGCTGCTCGCCGGGCTCGCGCTGGCGGGCGTCGCGATCGCCGTCCTCGGCGCCCTCGTCCCGGCCCGCTCGGCGGCCCGGCTGCCGATCGCCGAGGTGCTGCACAACGAGTGAGCGGGGGCGGCGCGCGGACGGCACCCGGATGGTCGGACGGTTCGCCGCCCGGCCGTCCGGGTGCCGTCCGACGGGCCTTCGTCCGCATGGCTGACGCCGGGTCAAGGCCCGGCGTTCGAGCGCCTATCATCGCGCCATGGCCACCGCTGAGCTGATCCGCATCGTCTCCCGCTCCTCGCCCATGGCGCTCGCCCAGGTCGAGCGGGTCCGCGCCGAACTCGCCGCCCTGCACCCGGGCCTGCGCACCGAGGTGGTGCCGGTCACCACCTCCGGCGACCGCTGGATGGGCGACCTCGCCCGGCTGGGCGGGAAGGGCGCGTTCACCAAGGAGGTCGACGCCGCGCTGCTCGCCGGGGAGGCCGACGTCGCCGTGCACTGCCTCAAGGACGTGCCCGCCGACCGCCCGCTGCCCGCCGGCACCGTCTTCGCCGCCTACCTGCGCCGCGACGACATCCGCGACGCCCTCGTCCACCCCGGCGGCCTGACCCTCGCCGAACTGCCGCCCGGCACACGGATCGGCACCTCCTCCGTCCGCCGGGTCGCCCAACTCGCCGCCTCCCACCCCCACCTGGTGTGCGTGCCGATCCGCGGCAACGCCAACAGCCGGCTGGCCAAGCTGGCCGCCGGGGAGGCCGACGCGCTGCTGCTCGCCGTCTCCGGGCTGGAGCGGATCGGCGAGCAGGCGCGGATCACCGAGATCCTGGACCTCGACGCGATGTGCCCGCCGATCGGCGCCGGGATCCTCGTCCTGCAGTGCCGCGAGGACGACGTCGTCACCGTCGACGCGGTCGCCGCGCTCGGCCACCGCGACACCTGGCGCGAGGCGGCGGCCGAGCGGATGTTCCTGCACGTCCTCCAGGGCCACTGCAACAGCCCGATCGCCGGCTACGCCAAGGCCGAACCGGACGGTCGGCTCTCGATGCGCGGCCGGGTCTTCAGCCCGGACGGCAAGCAGGTGCTGGACGCCCACGAGTGGGCCGGCGCGCTCAGCCCCGAGGACCTCGGCACCTCCACGGCGCTGGCACTCAAGCGGCAGGGTGCACAGGAGCTGATCGCGGGCATCCCGCACTGATCTCCCGCATCCCGCACTGACCTCCTGCATCCCGCACCGACCCCGGCATCCAGCGCTGACCCCCGGCATCCCGCACTGACCCCCGGCTCTGCGACCGCTACCGGAACAGCAGTTCGGCGAAGCGGTCCACCTGGTCCACCTCGGGGGACCAGCAGTACAGCATCACCTCGTCCGCGCCGATGGCCGTGAACCCGGCCACGGCGGCCCGGACCGCCTCCGGCGTGGTGAGCAGGCCCTCCTCCATCCGGTCGGCGCGGCCGCTGGACTCGTAGTACGCGCGGATGTTGCGCCGGGCCTGCTCGACCGTCTCCGCCGAGCCGAGGACGGCGTTCGCCTGGGCGACCAGCCGGGGCCGGCCGTCGCGGCCGTGCCGCTGCCAGGACTTCTCGACGTCCTGGAACAGCCCGGCCATCACCTCCGGCGGCACCCCCGCGCCGAGGAAGCCGTCCCCGAACCGGCCGACCCGGTCCAGCGCGGCCGGGGCGAAGCCGCCGAACAGCACCTCGGGGCCGCCCGGCGTCACCGGCGCGGGCCCGACCGGGCCGACCCCCTCGCCGAACGGCTCACCGGCCCAGAGGCGGCGCAGCACCGCCATCCGCTCGTCCAGGAGCCGGCCCCGGCGGCGCGGGTCGACGCCGGCGGCCAGGAAGTCGTCCTCCCGGGCGCCGACGCCGAGGCCGAGCGTGAACCGCCCGCCGGAGAGCAGGTCCAGGGTGGCGGTCTGCTTGGCGAGCAGCGCGGGGACGTGGTGCGGCGCGAGCAGTACCTCGGTCTGCAGGCGGACGCGGGACGTGGCGCCGGCCAGGGCGGCCAGCGTCACCAGCGGCTCGGGGTTGTCGAACACCACCCGGTCCGCCAGGCCCAGCGTGCTGAACTGGCCGGCGTCGGCCCGCCGGGCCCACTCGAACAGCAGGACGGGGTCCTGGAGGGGCAGACCGAGGCCGATCTTGACGGCCTGCGGGGCGGGCTGCGGGGCGGGCTGTGAGGTGGGCTGAGGGTCGGGCTGCATGGGGATCATCCTCCGGAGGGCAGGCCGCATACGGGCGCCGCCCCTCCGTGGGCCCGAGCGGTGCGAGGCCCTGCTCCCCGTCCTGCGGCTCGTCGTTGCGGGGAGCGTGCTCGTCGGAGTGCGGCGACGGTGGCGCGAGGTGTTCCCCGGGTTCAACGACGTTCCCCTCGCGTCCGTGCCTGGAATGATGCCCGGTCATCGCCGGAGAGTTGGCGATTCGCCATGCCAGGCGTCCGAAATCGGCTCGCCCGAGGGGTGCGGGAACCGGCAGAGTACGCCCATGACTACCGCGGGACTGGACGACGACGGCTTCATCGCACGGGAGGGCTCATTGGCCCGGGTGCCCCAGGCGTTCGCACCCGTGGTCGCCGCCGCCCGGACGCTGATCGCCGAGGTCTTCGACCGCCCCCGGCTGCACAGCGCCTACCTCTACGGCAGCATCCCGCGCGGCACCGCGATCCCCGAGGTCTCCGATCTCGATCTCCTGCTCGCCCTGAGGCAGGAGCCCTCCGCCGCCGACCGGGCTGATGCCGACGCGCTCGAATCCCGGCTCGATGCTTCCTTCCCGCAGGTCAACGGTGTCGGAATCCTCCTGTTCAGCGCCGACACGCTGCTGAGCGAGCTCGAACGTCACGATCTGGGCTGGTTCGTGGCCTGCCTGTGCACCCCTTTGCTCGGTGACGACCTCGCCGCCGGACTGCCCCGCTACCGCCCCACCTCCACCCTCGCCCGCGAGACCAACGGCGATCTCGCCCTCGCCCTCCCGCGCTGGCGCGAGCGGGCGGACTCGGCCGGTACGCCCGCCGAGCGCCGGGCGCTCAGCCGCGCAGTCGCCCGCCGGATCGTACGGACGGGCTTCACCCTGGTGATGCCGCGGTGGGGTGGTTGGACCAGCGATCTCACCGAGTCCGCCGGCGCGTTCGCCCGCTACTACCCGGAGCGCGCCGAGCAGATGCGTCTGGCGGCGGCCGCGGCCCGTACGCCGACGGCGGACCCGGCCGTCCTCAAGGTGCTCACCGAGGACCTCGGGCCGTGGCTGGCTGCCGAGTACACCGCCGTCCACGGGGAGAAGACGCCCCGGACCTGACATCGGACACGTCCTGTCCTACGCCCGGTGCTCGGGCAGCCAGTGCTGCGCGTAGGCGACGGCGTCGCGGAGGCGGAAGAGGCGGGTGGTGGCGGCGCCGACCGTGGCGTGGCGGACGGACTTCGGGCGGTCGGCCTCGAAGGCGGTGCCGAGTTCGGCGAAGTCGTCGGCGCAGACGGCCCGGTCGCGGACGGTGAGCCGTTGCCGGCCCTCGGGGGTGAGGGCGGCGAAGGAGATGTCCTCGCTCGGGCCCGGGACGCGGTATTCGGCGAGGTGGAAGCAGGTGCAGGAGCCGAAGTCGACGCCCAGCAGCAGGACCTGGGCGTCGCGGTCCTCCAGCCGGGCGAGCGGGCTGGATTCGCCGAGCAGGCAGTCGAGGGCGTGTCCGTCGGTGGTCTCGGCGGCGCCCGGGCCGAGGGCGGCGAAGGAGGTCTGCGGGTGGGCGCTGCGCCGGGCGCCGGGCCAGGTCCGGACGGTCTCGGGGATGGCGCCCATTCCCAGGGTCGGGCTCACCTGCGGGTCGTACGCGGGCCAGGACGCCCGGATGTCGGGCCACCAGGCCTTCGGCACCGGCGGGTTGGACCAGCCGGCGGGGTCGGAGTTGTCCCCGGTGTGGGTGGGGACGGCGAGGGTGCCGGTCGGTCCGAGGGCGTCGAGCAGGGCCTGGACGACGGCGACCGGTCCGCCGGAGACCCAGCCGAGGGAGCGCAGCGAGGAGTGCACGAGCAGCGTGCCGCCGGGTTCGACCCCGGCGGCGAGCAGCTCGGCGGCGAGTGACTGGCGGGTGCAGAGGGGGCCGTTGACGCGCATCGGGCCAGCTTGCAGGTCGGCGGGCCGGGTGCGCCAGCGGGTTTATCTCCCTCGCCCGGACACCGCTCGCGTGCCGCTTCTGACGCATCGCCAAATTGGTCTCGACCATTTGGTCTTGACCATTGCTTTGGGTTCGGAGGTGGAGGAGGATCACCGCGAAGCGCCGGGCGGCGGACTCCGGCGCTCCTCTTGGAGGGAAGAAGGCACCGGCATGGCAATGCGCAAAGCGGTTTCCACCATGGCCCTTGCTGGACTGCTGGCTGCGGGCGGGCTGATGGCCGCCCCGGCTGCTCAGGCATCCACGAGCGTGACGACCGGATACGTCTATGTCGGCATGTACCCGAGCGGCGCCGCGTGCGACGCCGCGGGTCGGGCCTACGTGGCCCGGGGCGAGGCGGTCAGCTACTTCTGTGATGTCGCCCCGAACACGGCCCGCCTCTCCATCTGGCCCTGGTAGGCGGGCGGGAGCGGCAGGCCGCCGGCCGGGCGGCCTGACCCCGAGCTCCTTGTGAAGGTTGATGGTCGCGGAGCAGGAAGTCGGTCCCGCCGACTTCCTGCTCCGTCTGTAGGTGGCCCTGCTCGTCGGTCGCCGAGCCCCGCGAGCCCGGCCGCCGGCTGATCGAGGACACCGAAGGCTGCCTCTCCGTCCCCGGCGCCGGCACCGAACTCGCCCGGGACCGCAAGCGCGTCCTGCGCCAGACCGCCGACCGCCGGGAGGACGTCTTCGCCAGGAGGGCCCAGCGGGCCGCCCGCGCCGCCCGGGCGTCGGCCCGCTGACCACGCCCGACCAGGACGTCGGGTGCGGGCCGGTCCGGGGGCGGCGCACCCGGACAGCTGGGGACTGTCGGCATTCGGCGTCGACGTGTCGGGTGAGCCGGCCGCGTTCCGCTGCGGGGCTGTCGGCGCGAACCGGTGTTCAGTAGCATGAGATCGCCAACGCCCGTGGCTCCGAGGGGACGAGTGACTGCCGAGTGCCTACCGTGACCGCAAGCAGCCCGGTCTTCGACGTCGTGGACATCGACGTGGACGCCGACCTCGCACTGGACGCCGACACCGCCGCCGACCGGCCCTTCCGCCAGGTCGGCCGGACGGACTCCGACCTGGACAGCCCGATCCTGACGGAGCCCGCACCGCAGATCACCCAGATGGACTTCGAGGTGGACGCCCCGGGCCTGATGGACCCCCCGCCGCAGGTCGTCCAGCTGGACTTCGCCGTCGATATCGCCTGACGCCGCCGACACCGACCGACACCGCCCGATGGACCCGGACCGCCCGTACGGCCGCCCCTTCGACCGCTTCCCGACCCGCCGCGAGCACGAGGACCGCTGGGCGGAGCTGGCCCGGGCCATCGCCGCCGCCCCCGGGCCGGGCCGCCCCGAGCGGGACGACGGGACCGTCGAACCAGCCACGCCCAAGGGCGAGTTGACCGTACTCGGCTCCGGCATCGAGGCCGCCGGGTTCACCCGCGCCGACGAGCGGCTGCTCCGCGAGGCGGACCACGTCTTCCACTGCGTCGCCGACCCGGTGACGGTGGTGCGGATCAAGGCCTGGCGGCCCGACTCCTACGACCTCGGCGTCCTCTACGACGACGCCAAGGACCGCTATCTGACGTACGTGCAGATGTCCGAGGCGGTCCTGCACTTCGTCCGGGCCGGGCGGCGGGTGGCGGCGGTCTTCTACGGCCATCCGGGCGTGTTCGTCCTCTCCAGCCACCGCGCCGTCCGGATCGCCCGCCGCGAGGGCCACACGGCCGTGATGCGTCCGGGGATCAGCGCGCTGGACGTCCTGTGCGCCGACCTCGGCGTGGACCCGAGCAGCCCCGGCATGCAGACCTTCGAGGCCTCGGACCTGCTGATCCGCGGCCGGCGGATCGACCCGGGCCTGCACCTGGTGCTCTGGCAGGTCGGGCTGGTCGGCGAACTCGGCTACCAGCGCACCGGGTTCTTCAACCACCGGCTGCCCGTCCTGGTCGACCGGTTGGAGGAGGTCTACGGCCCCGACCACCCCGTGGTCAACTACATCGGCGCCCGCTACCGGGGCACCGCCCCCGTCACCGACCGGCACACCGTCGCCGGGCTCCGGGACCGGGCCGTGCGGCGGACCGTCACCAGCGCCTCCACCTGGTACCTCCCGCCGGCCGTCGCCGCCCCGGCCGACCCGCGGATGCTGGAGCGGCTGGGCCTGATCCGGCCCGGCCAGACCGTGCGGCCGCCCACCGGCCCGGTCCGGAACATCGACGAGTACGGGCCGCGTGAACTCGCCGCCCTCGACGGCTTCACGGACTTCCACGTCCCCGGCGGCTACCACTGGCAGGAGGACACGCCCGCCGCCCGCTTCGTCCTCGCCCTGGGGGAGGACGGCGCCCTGCGCGAGCGCTTCGTCCGGGAGCCCGAGGCGGCGGTGGCGTCCTGGGCGCCGCCGGACCTCGCCGACGCCGAACGCGCCCTGCTGGCCCGCCGCGAGGACGCGGCCATGCAGGCCGCCGCCAAGGGCCGCTACCGGCGGCCGACCCCGGAGGCGGCGAGGAGGCTGCGCACCCTGCTCACCCGCAAGTCGGAGGCGCGCGCGCTGCTCCGGTCGGTGCGCGACGGCGGGCTCGGGGGCGGCGGGCTCGGGGGCGGCGGGCTCGGGGTCGACGGGAGCAGTATCCGTCGCGACCTGGACACCGTCCTGGCTGAGGCCCTGTACCCGTGGACGGGCCTCTACGGCACGCCGGACGGCGACCTCGACGTCTACGTCCTGGGCCGCGCCACCGACCCGCCCCGGCACCGGATCCACGTCAACGGCCGGCGGATCACCGCCCCGCGCCACGACCACGGCGTGCTGCGCTGGAGGGTCGAGGACGGCAACGACTGTGGTGGCGAACTGCGCACCGAGGTCGGCCGGGACGGGCGGCGCCGGCTGGTCGGCGCGGTGTGGCCCGCCGGGCGGGTGGCGTCGGCGGAGTTCTCGGTGCAGCTCGTCGAGTACGCCCTGCCGGACGTGCCGCCGCTCGCCGACCTGGTCGGCGACTACCGGGTGGCGGACGAGGCCGGGCGCGAACTGGTCGTCTCCGTCGGGCCGGGCGGGGACGGCCCGGCACCGCGGGTCCGCGTCACGGTCGACGGCGTGCCCACGGCGGCCGCCGTCGTGGTCGGCCCGGCGGGCTTCGAGGTGGACGGCGTCGCCGTCCCCTACGCCCAGGCCGTGGCGGCATCGGCCGTGCCACCGTATCTGTACGGCTGCTACCGGGTGCAGCTGCCGGGTGGCCGCGGCGCGCAGCTGCGGGTGGCCGAGGACGGCGTCGCCCTCAACGAACAGTCCATCCTCCACGCGGAGTTCACCGGCAGGCGCCTCACCTGGCGCGACGGCCCAGCACCGCTGCCGTCCGCCGAACTGACCCTGCTGCTCGACCCGATCACCCTGCACCCGATGCTCACCGGCACCGGCACCGGCACCGGCACCGGCACCGGCACCGGCACCGGCGCCGGCCACGCGACCGGCGCCGGCCACGCGACCGGCGGCCCGCCGCTGCCGGTGGTCGGCATGGTGCCGGTCGCCGCCGAAGCGGCCGAACGCCTGGCCGCTCGCCCGCAGTTCGGCCTCCCGGCCGGGCCGTGGGCGCACCTGACGGCGCTCGCCGCCGAGGCGAGCCACGGCGGCGGCCTGTTCTGGTGGCACGGCTGGGAACAGTCCGCCACCGCCCTGCACACGGTCCGGCGCGCGCTCTGGGAGGCGGGTCTCTGACCGCGTAGCCCTCCGGGGCCGGACAGGGCCCAGCCGCGCCGCCGCCGATCGGACACCCCTTCACCGCGGGCCGCCACCGTCCACGCAGCAGCGATCGGGTCGCCCTCGACAACTCCGGCTCACAGAAGTTGTGATGACGTCCCGTAGGGAAGTTCCACGCAGAAATCGGGGGACTTGTCGGGGGTCCACCCGGATGTCGCACCTTCGCGCCAGCGGAAGAATCGCCGCCATGAAGACAACCCGGCGGGCAACCAGATGCGCGGTGAGCTGTGCCGCCGCCATGGTGATCATCCCCCTGAGCGTGTCGGCCCCGGCTGTCGCGGCACCCACCGCGGCACCGCCGACGGCGTCCAGTGCGCCGAAGGCCCGGACGGCGAGTGCGTTGTCGTTGCCGAGGCCGACCGGGCCGTACGCGGTCGGTCGTGCCACCCTGCACCTCGTCGACGATCGGCGCGCCGATCCGTGGGCACCGCAGTCGGGACCTCGACAGTTGATGGTCGACCTCTACTACCCTGCCCGCGCCGACAGCGGCACGCCTGCCGCGTACATGAGCACCGCCGAAGCGTCGGCGCTGATCACCTATGCCGGTCTGTCGGGGGCCCTCGAACCGGCCCGCCTCGCCGACACCCGTACGTGGGCCCGGGCCGACGCGGCACCGGTGCGGGGCCGCTACCCGCTCGTCGTCCTGTCTCCCGGTTTCACGGTGCCCCGCTACACCCTCACCGCGCTGGCCGAGGAACTGAGCAGCCGGGGATTCGTGGTGGCGACCGTCGACCACGCCCACGAATCGGCGGCCACCCGATTTCCGGACGGCATCCTGCCCTGTACGGCGTGTGACGAGTACAACTCCGGCGCCGCCACCCAGGAACAGATCGCCGCAGGCCGCGCCCGGGACGTTTCCTTCCTGCTCACCGAGCTCACCGGTCCGCGCCCGGTGTGGCGGTACTCCACGCTCATCGATCCGGCGAGGATCGGCATGGCCGGACACTCCGTCGGCGGCGATGCGACCCTGGCCGCCATGGGCGCGGACCGACGCGTGCTGGCCGGTGTCGACCTCGACGGCGCCATCACCCCACCGGTTCCCGCGACCGGCATCGGCGGCCGCCCGGTCCTGCTGATCGCGGCGGCGGACCCGAGCGGCCCGGACATCGTGCCGTCCTGGAAGAGCAGTTGGCCGAACCTGGACGGATGGAAGCGCTGGCTCACCGTTGCCGGCGCCGACCACTACACCTTCACCGACCTGGACTACCTGGTCAACGAGAGCGGCGTGCTGCCCATTCCGAACGCCCCCCGGTCGATCGCGATCACCACCGGCTATGTCGGCGCCTTCTTCGAACGCCAACTCAAGGGAACCTGCGAGCCGTTGCTCAACGGCCCCAGCCGGGACTTTCCCGAGGTGACCTTCACCGGCCCCTGACCGGCACGGACGGCAGAAAGGGCCCCGGCGCCACGGAGGCGGCCCGCCCCCATCGAGGCGACGGCCATAGCGGATGCCCGCCGCTCGTCACCGTCCGCTGCGTGAAGGACTTCGGCCTCCAGACCCGGATGGACCCCCTCACCGCCCAGCACCCGTCCGACCGCCACCCCCACCCGAGTCCGACCTCAACCCCAACCCCACCCCCCGGTTCGCTGACCACGGCGTGAGAAGTCGGCCCCACCGACTTCCCGCGCCGAACCCGTCCCGGACTCACCTCCCCGGCAGCCGTCCCTGGCGCGAACACACCGGCGGAGTTCCGTCCGTGAGAACGGGCTCCTCGTAGCACTCGACGCGCAGGTCGCCGCGCAGGTCTTCGAGTTCGTAGAGCGCCTCCTCCAGGAAGGCGTCGGCCCAGGCCTCGATCGACATCGTCTCCAGCGCGTGGTTCGAGACCTGGCTGAGCGGTCCCCGATTCATCGGCTCCCACTCCGGTGCGAGGTCCGAACGGAACATCAGTCGCCACCAGTACGGCTGCCAGTACGGCTTCTTCGGCTGCAACGAGACCAGCTTCCGGTGTCCTTGAGGCGAGGCGGTCGTACCCCGACATCCGTGAAATGACGGGTTCCGGGGCCGAACGGTTGCTCAGGCATCCGCCCGCGCCGGATACATGGATCCCTGGACGGTATATGCCTATGAACGGTATGTGTATTCGCATGACATTGCGCTCCACGCAGGAGCTCACGTCGCTACGGCCCGGCGCCTGCGCACCTCCCGTCCGACGGCCGGGGGCCATCGCGTGAACACTGCCACCACCAGCACCACCGGCACCGTCTCGCTCGCGGCGTTCTCCAAGATCATCGGCTGCCGCTGACCCTCGGGCCGCCGTTCGAGCCCGCCGCCCGGTTGTCCCGGGCCGCGGGCTGCGGGCCGCGGGCCATGCGCCGGGCGGTGCCGTCCGCTCAGCCGATGTGGTGCCGGTCGAGCCAGTTGAGGGAGTGGTCGGCGAGTTCGGTCCAGCCGTGGTCGACGGTGAGGGAGTGGCCCCGGTCGTCGAAGCGGTGGTAGTCGGTGACGGCGGAGGACTTGCGGTACTGCTTGCGGGTGGAGCGGGTCAGCACGTCGGGCACGGTGTGGTCGAGCTTGCCGGACAGGAGGAGGAGCGGCCCGCGCTCCTGGTTGCGGGTGTCGACCTTGGCGGGGGAGTGGGGGGCGAAGTTGCTCAGGGCGAGCTGGAAGAGCGGGCGGGCCGGGCTGGGGATGGTCCATTCGTCGAAGAGCTCGTCGGACTCCTGCTGGGAGACGGCGTTGGCGAACGCGTAGCGGAACTGCCCGGGGTCGAGCGAGACGGCGCGCTTGGTGTTGGCCGGGTTGCGCAGGAACGCGAAGGCCGACTTGGCCTGGGCGGGCCCGACGGCCTTGACGCCCTTGATCTGGCCGGGGCAGATCGCGACGGCCGCCCGGGCGAGGTTCTGGCCGAGGAGGTGCTGGGCGATGAAGCCGCCGACGGAGTGGCCGACGAGGACGGGCGGGGTGTCGAGCTCGCGGATGATCCGGGCGTGGTGCGCGGAGATCTCGGCGAGGCCGATCCCGCCCTGGGGGTCGGGGTTCCTGCGGGCCTGGGCGACGGTGGCGGGGACGCCGGGCCATTCGGGGAGGATCGGCTCGTAGCCGGCGTCGCGGAACCGGTCGGCCCAGCCCTGCCAGCTCGTGGAGTGCAGCCAGAGGCCGTGGATGAACATGACCGGGGTGCGGTTGCTGGGCATGGCGGGGTCTCTCCTGGTGCGTGAGGGCTGGGGGCCGGATCGGCGGCCGGTTTGGGCCCGGTTTGGGCCCGGTCGTCCGGTCCAAGAAGTAGAAGGAGCGTTCTCTCTACATCTCCAAGGTAGAACGATCCTTCTGTTAGCGTCAAGCCATGACGACGAGAGACTCCACGCCACCGCGCGCTCGCATCCTGGCCGCGGCGATGCGGCTCTTCTACGCCCAGGGCGTGCGCGGGGTGGGCATCGACCAGCTGATCCGCGAGTCGGCGGTCGCCAACGCGACCTTCTACCGGCACTTCCCGTCCAAGGACGACGTCGTGCTCGCCTACGTCCACGAGCACGACCGGCTCTTCCGCGCGGCCGCCGCCGCGGTGGCGGACCTTCCGCCGCGCGAGGCCGTGACGGCCCTGTTCACGGGCATCGCCGACGAGTTCTGCGCCCCCGGCTTCCGCGGCTGCCCGTTCATCAACGCCGCCGCCGACTACCCCGACCCCGACCACCCGGTCAGCCGCGCGATCCAGGAGCACATGGACTGGTTCCGCGCCCTGCTCACCGGCCTGCTCGCCACCGCCGGCCACCCCGACCCCGACCGGGCGGCCGACACCCTGCTGATCCTGCGGCACGGCGCGATGAACCAGAGCCGCTTCACCGCCCCTACGGCGGTGCGCGAGGCGCTGGCGGGCGCGGTGTCCGCCGTCCTCGGCTAGATGATTGATGCCAAGGGCTCGTTGGCGCGCATGACATGAAGCGAGGGAGTCCAAAGGTCGGTTGTGACGCCTGACCTGGACTCCCTCG
>NZ_JBIWAP010000034.1:0-97753 GCF_044760075.1 Kitasatospora sp. NPDC098663
GTCGCCCTGATCACCGACGCGATGGGCGCGGCCGGCATGGGCGACGGCCTCTACCCGCTCGGCCCGCTCCAGGTCGAGGTCAAGGACGGCGTCGCGATGCTCCCGGACGGCAGCTCCATCGCGGGTTCCACGCTCACCCTGGACGTCGCGTTCAAGCGCTCGCTCACCGTCGACGGACTGACGCTGAACCAGGCCGTCGAGTCGCTGTCCGCCACCCCGGCCCGCCTGCTGGGCCTCGCCGACTCGATCGGCTCGCTGGAGACGGGCAAGCGGGCCGACCTGGTCGTGCTCGACTCCGAGGGCTACGACCTGGTCGCCGTCATGCGCCGCGGCCGCTGGATCGCCGGAGCGCTGCCGCTGGCGCCCCGGGTCGGTTGACCGGCCGGGGTGGTGAGGCCCGAAGTCCACGTGTCGTCGACCGAGTCGAGTCGCCGGTGGCGGCGCCGCTCACAGCTCCGTGGGGTAGCCGCTCCGGGGAGGCTTGGCGTTGGCGAGCTGTCGCCGGGGCGCCCGCGGCGGGCGGGACGGGGACTCGCGGGACGGCGAACGCGGCGGAGTCCAGGCCGGGGCGGTGGCGGGGGTCTCCGGTTCGGCGGGCCGGCCGCGCAGGGCCTGGGCCTCGACGGCTTCGGAGAGACATCTCAGGGCGGTCCGGACCTGTGCGCTCTGTTCCTCGCTGAGGGCCCCGAGGACCTGCTGCTCGATGGCCAGGCGCTTGGGCATGACGTCGTCGACGGCGGCCGCGCCCGCGTCGGTGATGTAGACCAGCGCCGCGCGCCGGTCCGCGGGGTTGACCGTCCGGACCACGAGGGCGCGCCGTTCCAGCTTGGCCAGCGCCTTGCTCAGCGCGGCCGGCGACCGCCCCATCGAGGCGGCGAGGCGGCGTGCGATCGTCGGCTCGGTCGAGTGGCGGAGGTGGTAGAGGACGTCGAACTCCGAGGAGCTGACGGCCGCCGCTTCGAACACCGGTTCCAGGAGGAACTCCAGCATCGCGTGGGCGTGTCGGAGGCCGCCGATGATCTCCATCGACGAGAGGTCGAGGTCAGGACGGCTCTGTACCCACAGCTGCCATACCGCCTGAGTTTCATCCATTCGTGCACATGCTCCAACTTGTTAACCGGTAACCTTTCAGTTACCGTATGACACGTGGCCCGCTTCCAGCTGGGCAACCTGGGCACGCTCATCGGAGGCTTGTCCGCTTTTGTGCTCTCTGTATAGTTGATCTGCTCATGTCACATGAACCTGGACTGCGACAATCCGACCGATAGCTTCCCGTCTCCGACGGAGCTGAGGAAAGTGTCACCATGGTCATCACACATGTCCCCGCCGCCCCGTTCCCTGGAACGCTTCCGGGATTGGGGAACCTCCGGCAGATAATACTGGACCGGAATGGCTTGGTGTCTAGCCGTTTGCGCGCGTCGGCGTCAAGGAGATCGGACCGGCAGCTTGCCGGGCCCGTATCGCCCGGTGGTGCGACGAGAAAATCGAGTTGACACTGCGGCGGGTATGAACTCGCCCTGCTGTCCGAACACTTCGAACGGCCCGAAGCGGAACGCGCCGGCGTGACCGGCTCCGCACGGGCGGCCCGCCGCGGTCGCCACGGGCCACCTTCACCCTGCGTGCCGAGGCCGGTCACCGCGCCCCGGCGCGCCTTTCACGGAGCCGCCGCGGGCCGACCGCCCGTGGTTCGTCACCGAATTCAGAATTTCTCCGGCGGTCGCACCGCCGACCCCGAAAATCCGCATGGCCAGATTCCGGGAAAAGGATTCCGCGCGCTATGACCGATCGCTTGGGATTCAGTCTCACTCAATTGCGTTACTTCGTCGTCTCCGCAGAGATCGGCAACATCTCGGAGGCGGCGGAGAAGCTGTGCGCCTCGCAGTCGACGGTCTCGTCGGCGATCATGCGGCTGGAACGTCAGCTCGGTGTTCAGCTGTTACTCCGTCACCACGCCCGTGGGGTCTCCCTGACGCCGAGCGGTCGCCATCTGCTGCGGGAGGCGCGCGCGTTGCTGGGGCAGGCCAGAAGCCTCAAGGCGCAGGGCGACGCCCTGGCGGGTGACACCGCCGGCCGGCTCGACGTCGGGTTCTTCTTCCCGATCGCCCCGTTCCTGCTGCCGCTGGTCCACCGTCTGGCCCGGGAGCGGCACGGGGCGCTGGAGCTGAACCTCCACGAGGCGTCCGCCGACCGGTTGCTGGAGTTCCTCCGGGACGGCCGGTGCGAACTGGCGGTGACGTACGACTTCCTGGCGGGCGACGCCAGGTTCCACCCGCTGGTCGATCTGCCGGTGCACGCCCTGCTGGCGGATGACGACCCGTCGGGCCTGGCCGGCCCGCTCACCCTGGACGAGTTGGCCGGCCGGCCGCTGGTCGCCCTGAACGTCCCGAGCGTGCTCCGCCACGCCGAGCGGATGTTCTCCCGCGCGGGCGTCCGCATGCCGCGGGTGGTGACGACGACGAGCATCGAGACGCTGCGCGGCCTGGTGGCCGCCGGTGCCGGGTTCGCCTTGATGTATCAACGCGGCCTGACCGCAACGACGTTGGACGGCGGCAGGGTCCGCGAGGTCGAGCTGGTCGGAGACCTGCCGCCCGCGACCCTGGGCGCGGCCGTGATGCCCGAGCTGGCCATGAGCAGCCGCGGCAGGGCCTTCCTGGACGTACTCGGATCCGCGGTCGCGGTCGGGGCGGGCCGGGGGCGGGTCGGGGCGGCTCGGGCGTAGATCAGTGCAGGTCAGTGCAGGTCAGCAGGTAGTCATGGGTTGAGGGAGTGTCGTGCTGGCAGTCATCTTCGCTGGTCAGGGAAGTCAGGAAAAGGGAATGGGGGCAGAGGTCTTCGAACGGTACCCGGGGCTGGTCCAGTACGCCTCGGACGTGCTGGGGTACGACCTGGTCTCCTTGTGCACGGAGGATCCGGACGGCCTGCTGGGCCGCACGGAGTACACCCAGCCGGCGCTGTTCGTCGTCAACGCGCTGCGGACCTTCGAGCGGGTCCACCGCGGGGACCGGGAGGCGGACGTCTACCTGGGGCACAGCCTCGGCGAGTACAACGCGCTGCTCGCGGCCGGGTCCTTCGCCTTCGAGACGGGGCTGCGGCTGGTCGCCAAGCGCGGCGAGCTGATGGCGGCGGCCTCCGAGGGCGGCATGACCGCCGTCATGAACACACCGCCCGCGCAACTGCTGGAGCTCCTCGCGGAGGACGGCGTCGACGGCGTCGACATCGCCGGCCTCAACACCGGCTCGCAGGTGGTCATCGCGGGCACCCCGCCGGTCCTGGAGGCGGCGCATGCCTGCCTGGAGCGCCGGGAGATCCGCTTCGTACGGCTCAAGGTGAGCGCGCCCTTCCACTCCCGGTACATGGAGTCGGCCAGGGTGCGGTTCGCCGAGTTCCTGACGGAGTTCGAGTTCGCCGACCCCGACACCCCCGTCATCTCCAACGTCACGGGCCGGCCGTACGAGCCGGGACAGGTGACGCACATGCTCACGGAGCAGTTGGTCGCCCCGGTGCGCTGGACCGACAGCGTCCGCGGGCTGCTCGACGGCGACGCCGGGCTGGAATTCACCGAAATCGGGGGCCTGGCCCTCACTCACATGGTGTTCAAAATCAGGGCTGGAGTCTGACACATGGCAACCACGACGGACACGATCCGGTTGTACCTGGAAGACCGTTTCCTCTTCGAGTTCGACGACGTGATCACCCCGGACACCGACCTGTTCAAGGCGGGGGTCATCGACTCGTTCGGCTACGTCAGGATGATGAAGTTCCTGGAGTCCGAGTTCTCCGTCGAGATCTCCCCGGAGGACATCCTCGTGAACGTCTTCGTCTCGCTCACCGCGATCGACGAATTCGTCACCAAGAAGATCTCCGCGAAGTAGAAGGACGGATCATGTGCGGGCTGGCTGGTTTCCTCTCGACCTCGCTGCACCCCGGTGCCACCGCCGAGGTCATCACCTCGATGCTGTCGAACATCCACCACCGCGGGCCGGACGAGGCGGGCTACTACCTCGATGACGGCATGGCCATGGGGACGGTGCGGCTGGCCATCGTCGACCTCGCCGGTGGCTCGCAACCCATGTCCGACCCCTCCGGGCGCTACTGGATCTGCTTCAACGGCGAGATCTACAACCACATCGAACTCCGCGCGGAACTGGAGCGCCTCGGCCGCCCGTTCCGCACCGACCACTCCGACACCGAGGTCGTGCTCCAGGCCTGGATCCAGTGGGGGTCGGACTGCTTCACCCGGTTCAACGGCGCCTTCGCGGTCGCCATCAGGGACGCGGCGACCGGTGACCTGGTCCTGGCCCGCGACCGCTACGGCAAGCGCCCGCTGTTCTACGCCGACGCGGGCGGGGACTTCCTGTTCGCGTCCGAGATGAAGGCGTTCCGCGCCTTCCCCGGCTTCCGCTTCGAGTTCGACCCGAGGGAGCTGGCCACCACCTACGCCGCGTGGACGCCGCTGCCCGACCGCACGCCCTTCCGGGGCGTGCGCCAGCTGCCGATGGGCTCCGTGCTGACCATCAGCGGGGGCCGCCGCTCGCTGCGCCCCTACGAGGACCTCGACTTCGACGTGCCCGGCTTCGACGGCACCGAGGCCGAGGCGATCGACATGCTCCGGCAGACCCTGCGCACCAGCGTGGACCTGCGGCTGCGCTCCGACGTCGAGGTCGGCGTCTACCTCAGCGGCGGCCTGGACTCCTCGATCGTGACGAGGCTGGCCACCCAGCTCTCCCCGTACGAGGTCCGCACCTTCTCGGTGGCATTCCAGGACAAGTCCTTCGACGAGTCCGACAGCCAACGCCTGGTCGCCGAGCACCTGGGCACCCTGCACACCGCCGTCCCGATCACCAGCGAGGACATCACCGAGCACTTCCCGGCCGCCGTGTACCACGCGGAGGTTCCGACCTTCCGCACCTCGTTCGTGCCGATGTTCCTGCTGTCCCGGCACGTCCGCGACGCCGGGATCAAGACCATCCTCAGCGGCGAGGGCGCCGACGAGGCGTTCCTCGGCTACTCGCTGTTCCGCGAGACCCTGCTGCGCGCGCGGTGGAACGAGCTGACCGACGGCGAGCGCCGCACCCGGCTGGCCGGCCTGCACCCGGAGCTGGAGCACTTCGGCTCCGCCCACCAGGCCCATCTGCTCGGCCTGTACCAGCAGTTCTCGGTGGAACGGCTGCCGGGCCTGTTCTCCCACGAGATGCGCTACCAGAACGGGAGGTTCGCGGCCCGGCTGCTCGCCGACCGGATGGACCCGTTCGCCGACCTGCTCGACCTCGTCGCCGGGACACCCGGCTACCCGGACATGCCCGCGATGCACAAGGCGCAGTGGCTGGAGTACAAGACGCTGCTGCCCGGATTCCTGCTGTCCACCCAGGGGGAGCGGGCCGCGCTGGCGCACAGCGTGGAGAACCGCTGCCCGTTCCTCGACCCCGCGGTGGTGCGCGCGGCCGCTTCGGTGAACCTGCGCTACGACGACGGCCAGGTCGAGAAGGCCATCCTGAAGAAGGCGTTCCGCGCCGAGCTCCCGGAGTGGACCACCAGCCGCCCCAAGCAGCCCTACCGCGCGCCGGGCAGCGCCGCCTTCAAGGACAGCCGCCCGGACTACCTGGAACTGCTGCTGTCCGACCGCGAGTTGGCCGGGATCGGCTGCCTGGACGCGAAGTTCGCCCGGCGCCTGGTCGACAAGGTCATGACCTCGCCGGTGGAGGAGGTCAGCACCAAGGAGGACCAGACGTTCCTCTACCTGCTGACGACCGCCGTGCTCCACCAGCAGTTCGTGCGGGACGGCGGTACGGCGCCGGCCGGAGCGTCGGGCGCCGCGCTGAACCTGCGGACGACCGTGGACAACCGCCGTGCCGTGCAGCGAGTGGGGGAGAGCCGATGAGCACCGACGACATCGCGATCATCGGTCTGGCCCTGCGGTTCCCCGGCTCCGACACCCTGGTCGAACTGTTCGACCACCTCGCGGCCGGGCGCTCGCTGATCACCGAGGTGCCCGCCGAACGCTGGTCCAAGGAACGCTACTTCGGCGATCCGCGCAGCGGCGAGGAGAAGACGTACAGCGTCTGGGCCGGGTTCGTCGAGGACGCCGATCGCTTCGACGCCGCCTTCTTCAACATCTCCCCGCGCGAGGCGGAGACGATGGACCCGCAGCAGCGGTTCGCGCTGGAACTGGCCTGGAAGGCCATCGAGGACGCGGGCTACCGGGCGGGCGAGCTCGCGGGCAGCCGCACGGGCGTCTTCATGGGCCTGTGCCACGGCGACTACGCCGAGCTGATCGAACGCGACGACGTGCCGACCGACGCCTACTTCCCCACCGGCACGGCCTACTCGATCGTCGCCAACCGGCTGTCCTACTACTTCGACTTCCACGGCCCCAGCATCGCCAACGACACCGCCTGCTCCAGCTCCCTGGTCTCGCTCTACGAGGCCGTCGCCGCCCTGAACAACGGCGACTGCGACCTGGCGCTGGCCGGCGGCGTGAACCTGTGCTGGTCGCCGAAGCTGTTCGTGGCGTTCAGCAAGGCGAGCATGCTCTCGCCCACCGGCCGCTCGCACGCCTTCGACCAGGACGCGGACGGCTTCGTCCGGGGCGAGGGCGGCGCCGTCCTGCTGCTCAAGCCGCTGGCCAGGGCGCTGGCGGACGGCGACCCCGTGCACGCGGTGATCAAGGGCGTCGGCACCAACCACGGCGGCAAGACCAACTCGCTGACCGTCACCAACCCGGTCGCCCAGGCCGCGCTGATCGAGGACGTCTACACCCGCGCCGGTGTGACGCCCGAGACGGTGAGCTACATCGAGGCCCACGGGCCCGGTACGCCGGTCGGCGACCCGATCGAGATCGTCGGCCTCAAGCGCGCCTTCCAGAGCCTGCACGACGCCCACGGGACGTCACCGCGGCCGGACAGCACCGGCATCGGCTCCATCAAGACCAACATCGGCCACCTGGAATCGGCCGCGGGCGTGGCCGGCGTGGTCAAGGTGATCGGCGCGATGGCCGCCGGGATCCTCCCGGCGACGGTCAACTTCCGGACCAGGAACCAGCTGATCGACCTGGACGACAGCCCGTTCTACATCGTCGGCGACACCCGGCCGTGGCCGGGCGGCGACGGGGTGCCGCGCCGGGCGGGCGTCAGCTCGTTCGGGTTCGGCGGGACGAACGCCCACGTCCTGCTGGAGGAGCCCGCCGGCGGGCCGGTCGACCGCGCCACCGAGCCCGCAGGGCCGTACGCCGTCCCGCTGTCGGCGAAGAACCTGGAGCGGCTGCGGGTGCTCGCGAGCGGCCTGCGGGACCACCTGCTGGCGCCGGAGACCGCGCTGCGGCCGCGCCAGTCGCTGGCCGACATCGCCCACACGCTCCAGGTCGGCCGCGAAGCGATGCGGGTCAGGACCGTGCTCCTGGTCTCGGACCGGGAACAGCTCGCGGCCGCGCTGGAGGCCGTCGCGGACGGCGAGGTGCGCAACCCCGCCGGAGCCGGGGCCGAACCGGTCGCGGCGGCGCAGGACTGGGCGAACGGGGGCGGCGCCGACTGGCCCGGGCATCCCGGGGCGCGTCGCGTGCGGCTGCCGACCTACCCGTTCGCCCGGGACCGGCACTGGTACGTCACGCCGCCCGCCGAGGCGCCCGGCGCCGCGCTCCTGCACCCGCTCGTCCACCGCAACACCTCCGACCTGGCGCAGCAGCGCTACACCTCCACGTTCACCGGGGCCGAGCCCTTCCTGGCCTCGCACCTGGTCCGCGGCCGGCGGGTGCTGCCCGCGGTCGCGTACCTGGAGATGGCGAGGGCCGCGGTGGAGCGCGCGGCGGCCCGGGAGGGCGCCGTCCGGCTGCGCGACCTCGCGTGGCTGCGGCCGATCGTCGTCGGCGAACCGGTCGACGTCGACCTCGCGCTGACGCCGCGCGCGGACGCGATCGCGTTCGAGTTCCGGCAGGGTGAGACGCTCCACAGCACCGGCACCGCCGAACTGGTCACCCTGCCGGACCCGTCACCGCTGGACCTGGACGCCCTGCGCGCCGCCTGCCGCACCACCCGCAGCACCGACGAGGTCTACGCCGCCTTCCGCGCCCAGGGCCTGGAGTACGGCCCGGCCATGCGCGCGCTGCGCGGGCTCCGGCTGGGCCGCGACGAGGCGATCGCCCGCATCCGGACCACCGGCGCCGACGGCTGCGTGCTGCCGCCGAGCGTCCTGGACGCCGCCTTCCAGACCTCCGTGGTCCTGACGGGCGCGGCCGCCGGCCCGACCCTGCCCTTCACCCTCGACGAACTCCAGGTGTACCGGCCCTGCCCGGCCGAGACCTGGGCCTGGGTGCGCCGCAGCGCGGGCTCCGGGGCGCTCACCACCTTCGACATCGACCTGTGCGACGGCGACGGCGTGATCAGCGCCAGCCTGCGGGGGCTCGCCCAGCGCACCACCGACGCGGGCCCGCGCGTCGTCACGGCGACCACCCGGTGGACCGACCGGCCGCTGGACGCGGACGGCGGCGCCACCCGCACCGCGCACACCCTGACCCTGCCGGAGATCACCCGGGCGAGCCCGGCCGACGGCGTCGACGCCGCGACCGAGCAGGTGTTCGCCGAGGTCCAGCAGGTGCTCGCGTCCTCTCCCAAGGCCGGACACCGCTTCGTGGCCCTGGTCGACGCCCGGGTGCCGGCCCACTTCCACGCACCCCTGGCGGGCCTGTTCCGCACCGCCGCCCTGGAGAACCCGCTCGTCTCGGGCCGGGTCGTCCGGGTCGCCGGCCTGGACGCGGCCTCCGCCGAGCAGCTCGCGCGGATCGTGCGGGAGGAGTGCGCCGACGACTCCGCCGACACCGAGGTCCGCTACACCGCCGACGGCACCCGGCAGGTGCTGGAGCCCGTCGAGACGCGGCTGGACGCCGGACCGCAGGTTCCCGCGCTGCGGGCCGGCGGCGTCTACTGGATCACCGGCGGCCTGGGCGGCATCGGCCGCCACCTCGCCCGCTACCTGGGCCGCGCGGGGGCGACGGTCGTCCTGAGCGGCCGCTCCCCGGCGGGCCCGGTGGACGCCCTGCGCGCGGAAGGGGTCGACGCGCACTACCTGCCGGTCGACGTCGCCGACGCCGCGGGCGTGCGCGCCGCGGTCGACACGATCGTGCGCGAGCACGGGTCGCTCGACGGCGTCGTGCACGCGGCCGGTGTGCTGCGCGACCAGTACCTGCTGCGCAAGGACCTCGCCGACGTCCGCCTGGTGACGGCGCCGAAGGTCCGCGGCACGCTCAACCTCGACGCCGCCACCCGCCACCTCGACCTGGAGTTCTTCGCGCTCTTCTCCTCGGTCGCCGGCGTCTACGGCAGCCCGGGGCAGTCCGACTACTCGGCGGCCAACGCCTTCCTGGACGCCTTCGCCCGGCACCGCCGGACGCTGGTCGACGCGGGCGAGCGCAGCGGCCGGACCGTCGCGATCAGCTGGCCGCTGTGGGCCGACGGCGGCATGACGCTGGACGAGGTCACCCGCGACTCCCTGCGCCGCGAGCGCGGCTGGGAGGACCTGCCCACCGAGGACGGGCTGCGCGCGTTCGGCCGGGCCCTGCTCGCCGACGCCCCCGCGCACCTCGTCGTCGCCTACGGCGCCAAGGCCACCCTGGCCGCACGACGCCGGGCGGCACCGGCCCCCGTGGCACCGGCCACCGTCTCGTCCGCCACCGCCGCGCCGTCAGGCGGCGCGGGCGAGGGCGACCTGCTGCGGCGCACCGAGGAACTGCTCAGGGGGGTCGTCGCCGAGGTCCTGCGGCACGCCCCGGAGCACATCGAGTCGACCACCAACCTCATCGAGTACGGCATCGACTCGCTGAGCATCCTCGGGGTGACCGCCCAACTGGAGAAGGTGTTCGGGCCGCTGTCCAAGACGATCTTCTTCGAGTACCTGAACATCGCCGAGGTGGCCGCGCACTTCGTGGAGACCCGGCGGGCTCAGCTGGAGGCGCTGCTGGGGGAGACCGGTCCTGCCGAAACCCCGGAAACCCCGGAAATCCCGGAAGCGGTGGAGAGCCTGGAAGCCCTGGAAGCCCCGGTCGTTCAGCCCGAGGCCCCTGCGGTCCAGCCTGAGGCCCCGGCCGCCCCGGCCGCCTCCGCCGTCACCGAGGTCCGCGAACCCGCGCGCGACGACCGGCATGACATCGCGATCATCGGAGTGTCCGGCCGCTACCCCGGCGCCGACACGATGGACGAGCTGTGGGAGCTGCTGGAGAACGGCCGGCACACCTTCGAGGAGGTCCCCGCAGAGCGCTGGGGCCACGAGGCCATCCACGACAGCGACCGCTCCGTCCGCGGCAAGAGCGTGATCCGGACCGGGACCTTCCTCCGCGACCTCGACAAGTTCGACCCCCGCTACTTCCGCATCTCCAAGCGCGAGGCCGAGCAGATGTCCCCGGAGGTGCGGCTGTTCCTCCAGTCGGGCGTGGAGGCGCTGGAGGACGCCGGCTACTCGCGGCAGACCATCCAGCGCCGCTACCAGGGCGACGTCGGCGTGCTCGTGGGGACCATGAGCAACCACTACAACCTGTACGGCTTCCAGAACAGCCTGACCAGGGGCGCGCCGCAGAGCGGAAGTTACACCGGGACGCTGCCCAACATGCTGTCCTACTTCTACGGCCTGACCGGGCCGTCGATCTTCCTGGACACCATGTGCTCCGCCTCGTCGACGTGCGTGCACCAGGCCGTGCAGATGCTGCGGGCCGGCGAGTGCCGGATGGTCGTCGCGGGCGGCGTCAACCTGATGCTGCACCCGTACAACCTGATCACCTCCTCGGAGGAGCACTTCACCACCGGCACCTCCGACGTGATCCGCAGCTTCGGCCACGGCGTGGACGGCACCATCCTCGGCGAAGGCGTCGGCGCGGTCGTCCTGAAGCCGCTGGTCGACGCCGAGCGCGACGGCGACCACGTGTACGCCGTGATCAAGGGCACCGCCCTGTCCAACGCCGGGACGCGCAACGGCTTCACCGTGCCGAACCCGGGCATGCAGGCGCACGCGATCCAGAAGGCGATCGAGGACGCCGGTGTCGACCCGAGGACGATCGGCTACGTCGAGGGGCACGGGTCGGGCACCGCGCTGGGCGACCCGATCGAGGTCCGCGCCCTGACGTCGGCGTTCCGCAAGTACACCGCGGACCGCCAGTTCTGCGCCCTCGGGTCCGTCAAGGCGAACATGGGGCACCTGCTCGCGGCGGCCGGCATGATCGGCCTGGCCAAGGTGCTGCTCCAACTTCGGCACGGCAAGCTGGCGCCGTCCCTGCACAGCACGGAGCTCAACCCCGACATCGACTTCGCCGACACGCCCTTCCAGGTGCAGCAGACGCTCGCCGACTGGCGGCCGATGGTCACCGAGGTGGACGGCCGCCGGATCACCCACCCCCGGCGGGCCGGCATCACCTCGATCGGCGCCGGCGGTATGAACTCGCACATCATCCTTGAGGAGTACCCCGAACGGCCGGTGCGCCAGGAGCCCTTCGGCGAGCAGCTGTTCGTGTTCTCGGCGATGAACGAGGCCGCGCTCGGGCGCTACCTGGCCGTCTTCCGCGACCACCTCGCCGGGGCGCGGGAGGCCGACCTCCCCGACATCGCGTACACCCTGCGGGTCGGAAAGAACGAACTGCCGCACCGCTGGGCGTTCGTGGCGGGGGACAAGCAGTCCGCGCTGGCGGCCGTCGACGGCTACCTGGCCGGGCGGCGGGAGCTGCCCGCGCACGAACTCGCCACGACCTGGGCCGGCGGCAGGACCGTCGACTGGGACCGACTGCCCACGGCACGGCGGGTGTCGCTGCCCGCCTACCCGTTCGAGAAGGTGCGCTGCTGGATCGAGCAGACCGACGGCGCGCCGTCCGTCCTGGCCCCGCTGGCACTGCGCGAGCGGCTGCACCCCTTCCTGGGGCGCAACGAATCCGACGTCCGGGGCCTGCGCTACGCCCTGGACGTCCACCTCACCGACCTGCTCGACTACGGCTACCGGCTGGCCAAGGCTCCGACCATCGTGCCCACCTTCGTGGTGGACCTCGCGTTGGCCGCCGCGAAGGTCAGCGGGTTCGCCGCCGAGGCGTCGGTCCACGACCTGCGCGTCCTGCGGCCGATCGACTGGTCCACGACCACGCGGCTCGTCACGGAGTTCGCCGACGGCCACGGCACCGTCCGGACCGGGGACGGGACGGCGGCGGTCGAGTTCACCGTGCGGGGGACGGCCACGGCGCCGTCCGGCCGGGTCGAGCCGACCGGACTGCGGGAGGTCCTCACCCGGGAGCAGTTCCTGGCCGAACTGGCCGAGGGCGGGCTGGACTACAAGCCGGCCTCGTGCGCGGTCGAGGGCGTGTTCCGCGCGCCGGACGGCTGGACGGTGCTGAGCATCGGCAGTCCCGCGTTCCAGCAGGACCACGTCCGGCGCAACGTCACCGTCGAGCCGTTCGTGCTCGCGGCGATCGCCCAGGGCGTGCAGTGGGAGGCCAAGCGTGCCGGGGCGCCGGACTGGACCCTGGTCGCGCTCAACCGGATCGGGGAGATCCGGGTGCGGGCCGGTGTGCCGGTCACGCACGTGGTCCTCGGCGACGACCGGATCCTGCTGCTCGGCGGCGCGGGCGAGGTCGTCGGGGAGCTGGCCGGGGTGCGGCGCGGTACCGCAGGGGTGGCGCCGGGCGATCGTCCGGCGCCGCAGGCCCGCCCGGTGCGGGAGCGGGAGCCGGTCATACCGGCTGAGCAGGATCTACCGGTGGTATCGGCGGTATCGGGTGTCGTGGACGTCCTGCGCGCCATCGCCGCCGAGATCCTCAAGTTCGAGCCGGAGGAGCTCGACCCCGGCACCGGACTGGACGCGTTCGGCTTCGACTCCATCTCGCTGGTGACCTTCGCGAAGGAGATCCACGAGCGGTTCGGGGTCGTGGTCAGCCCGGCGGTGTTCTTCGACGTCAGCACCCTGGAGGCGCTGGGCGCCCACCTGGTCGACGAGCACGGTGCCACGGCGAAGGCCGAGGCCGAGGCCGAGGTCAAGATCAAGATCAAGGCCGAACCCCAGTCCCAGCCGCAGCCGGAGCCCCAGCCCCAGCCCCAGCCGGAGCCGGTTCGCACCGGGCCCGACCCGCGCGGGCCGGTCGCCGTCATCGGCGCGGCCGGGCGCTTCCCGGGCGCCCGCGACCTGGACGAGTACTGGGCGAACCTGCTGGCGGGCAAGGACTCCGTCGCCGCGTTCCCGCTGCACCGCTACGACGACGAGCAGCGCAAGGTCATCGAGGCCCAGGACTTCCCCCAACGGATCGGAGCCCTGGACGACGTCGACGCCTTCGACGCCGGCTTCTTCCGCATCCTGCCGCGCGAGGCCGAACTGATGGACCCGCAGCACCGCCTCGTCCTGGAGACGGTCTGGCAGGCGCTGGAGGACAGCGCGTACCGGCCCGCCGACCTGCCGACCAACACGGGCGTGTTCATCGGCGTCACCGGCAACGACTACGCGACGCTGCTCGCCACGCTCGGCGTGCGACCGGACGCCTTCACCTCGACCGGCACCACGCACTCGATCCTGGCCAACCGCATCTCGTACCTGCTCGACGTGCGCGGCCCGAGCGAACCGATCGACACGGCCTGCTCCAGCTCGCTGGTGGCGGTGCACCGCGCGATCGAGGCGATCCGCTCCGGCACCTGCGACCTGGCCGTCGCGGGCGGGGTCAACGTGCTGCTCAGCACGGACACCTTCGTCAGCGCGCACCGCGCGGGCATGCTCAGCCCGGACGGGCTCTGCAAGACCTTCGACGCGGGCGCGAACGGCTACGTCCGGGGCGAGGGCGTCGGGGTGGTGGTGCTCAAGTCGCTGGCGGCGGCGGAGCGCGACGGTGACGCGATCCTCGGGGTGATCCGGGGCAGCGCGTACAACCACGGCGGCCGGGCCAACTCGCTGACCGCACCGAACGCCGACGCCCAGGCCGAACTGGTGACGGCCGCCGTCGGCGACCTCGACCCGGACACCATCGGCTACATCGAGACCCACGGCACCGGCACGGCCCTCGGCGATCCGGTGGAGGTCCGCGCGCTGCGCACCGCGTTCCGCCGGCTGGGCCGCAGCGACGACGGGGCGTGCGGCCTCGGCTCGGTCAAGACCAACATCGGCCACCTGGAGTCGGCCGCGGGCATCGCCGGGCTGCTGAAGGTGCTGCTCGCGCTCAAGCACGGCGTGCTGCCCGCGACTCAGCACCTCCAGGAGGTCAACCCGTACATCGAACTGGCCGGTGGCCCGTTCCACATCGTGCGGGACAACGAGGCCTGGCCGCGCCCCCGCAGCGGTGCCGGCGGCCCCGCGCCGCGGCGTGCCGGGGTGAGCAGCTTCGGGTTCGGCGGCGTCAACGCCCATGTGGTCGTCGAGGAGTACGTGCGCGGCGACCGGGACGGGGAGGGCGGCGACGGGCCGGTCGCGGTGCCGCTGTCGGCCCGCACCGCCCGGCAACTGACCGACCGGGCCCGGGGCCTGCTCGCCTACCTGGAGTCCCCGGAGTCGGAGCAGGTGTCGCTGCGGTCCGTCGCGTGGAGTCTCCAGGTCGGCCGCGAGGAGATGGCCGAACGGGCCGGCTGGGTCGTCTCGTCCCGCGCCGAACTCGTCGACGCGCTCAGGGCGTTCGTCGCCACCGGCGAGCGCGGAGCCGAGCCGGAGCCGATCGGGCGGTGGGTCGGCGGGGGCGCCGTCGACTGGCGTTCACTGCTCGGCGACGGCACGCCCCGGCGTGCGCACCTGCCCGGATACCCGTTCGCCCGGGACCGCTTCTGGGCCCCCGGCACCCGGCAGGAGAGCGGCACGACCCTGCTGACCTCCCGCTGGACGCCGACGCCCGCCGCCGCGACCGCCCGGTACGACCGGCACGTCGTCGTGCTGTGCGGAGTCGACGGGGACGTGCCCGAGGCGATCCGCCTCGACACGGCCAAGCAGCGGCCGGAGAGCCGGTTCCGCGACCTGTCGTGGCAACTGCTGGAGACCGTCCGCGGCCTCGACGCCCGGGACGGCACCACGCTCGTCCAGGTCGTCACGGCGGACCTCGCTCTCGCGGGCCTGCTGCGGACCGTCACCAAGGAGAACCCGCGGATCGTCGGTCAGGTCATCGGCATCGACGGCGTCCAGGGCGCCCAAGGCACCGACCTGGCCGCCGTCCTCGCGGAGAACGCCCGCGGCGCCGACGACCTGGTGCTCCACCGCGACGGTGTCCGGCACACGCGCGGCTGGGCCCCGGCCCAACTCCCGGGTACGGGTGCGGGTACGGCCTCCGGCAAGCCCTGGCGGGACGGCGGCGTCTACCTGATCACCGGCGGGGCCGGCGGGATCGGCGCCTCGACGGCCCGGCGCATCGCCGCCGACGTCCGGCGGCCGACCGTCGTGCTGGCCGGCCGCTCGCCGCAGGACGGCCGGATCGACCGCCTGCTCGCAGAGTTGCGGCAGGCCGGCGCCGACGCGCGGTACGTGCGCGCCGACGTCTCCCGCTGGGAGGAGGTGCGGCACCTGGTCGCCGAGGCGGGCGCCGTCACCGGCATCGTGCACGCCGCCGGCGTGGTGCGGGACTCGCTGCTCGCGGACAAGACCGCCGAGCAGTGGGACGAGGTCCTCGCGACCAAGGTGGACGCTCTCGTGCACCTCGACCGGGCCACCGGGCACTGCCCGCTGGAGTTCGTGCTGACCTTCTCCTCGGGCGCCGCGATCACCGGCAACCCGGGGCAGTCCGACTACGCGACCGCCAACGCCTTCCTCGACGAGTTCGCCGCCGTGCGCAACGCCCGGGTCGCCGAGGGGCTGCGCCGCGGGCGCACCCTGTCCATCGCCTGGCCGCTGTGGGAGGACGGCGGCATGCAGGTCGGCGAGCGGACCCGGGCCTACCTGTGGGAGGACCGAGGGCTGGCGCCGATGCCCACGGAAGCCGGGCTCACGGCGCTGGTCGACGCCTGGAACACGGGGGCGGACCAGGTGTGGGTGCACCACGGCGACCCGGCGCGGGTGCCGACCGGAACGCCCACCCCGGCCGCCGCGCCGGCGACTCCCGCGCCCGCGAGTCCCGTGCCGACGGCTCCCGTCCGTGGCGCCGACCCGAACGTCCTCGGCCACCTCCTCGCCCTGTTCGCCGAGGTCAGCGGGCTCGCCCCGGGCGCGGTCGACCCCGACCGCCCGCTGGTCGACATCGGCCTGGACTCGGTGATGGTCATCCAGCTCAACCGGGAGCTGGTGCGGACCTACCCCGAGGTCTCCTCGACGATCTTCTACGAGCACCCGACCCTGCGGGCCGCGGCCGGTCAACTCGCCGGCCTCCGGCAGGAACCGGTGCACCGGCGGGCGGTCACGGCCGACCGTTCGGTGGCGGGCGACCAGCCGGCGGCGGCCGCCGGACAGCGGGCCACCAGCACTCGGCCGACCGCCGCCCCCGACCAGCCGGCGCCCGGCCCCGACGACCCGATCGCGGTGATCGGGCTGAGCGGCCGCTACCCGGGCGCCGCCGACCTGGAGGAGTTCTGGGAGAACCTCACGGCGGGCCGCGACTGCGTCCGCGAGGTGGACCGCTGGCCGCTGGACGGCTTCTTCGAGCCGGACCGCAACACGGCCGTCGCCACCGGCCGCAGCTACAGCAAGTGGGGCGGCTTCCTGGACGACTTCGCCGCGTTCGATCCCCGGTTCTTCGGCATCGCCCCGCGCGACGCCTACGCCATGGACCCGCAGGAGCGGCTGTTCGTGCAGGCGGCGTGGGAGGTGCTGGAGGACGCCGGGTACACGAGGGCGCGCCTCGCCGAGCGCCACGCCCACGGGGTCGGGGTGTTCGCGGGCGTCACCAAGGTCGGCCACGCCCGGCACGAGGTGGGCCGGCTGCCCTCGGGCGAACTCGTGGTGCCCGGCCTGTCGTTCGCCTCGCTGAGCGCCCGCGCCTCCTACCTGCTCGACCTGCGCGGGCCGAGCCTGACGATCGACACCATGTGCTCGGCGTCGCTGACCGCGATCCACGAGGCGTGCGAACAACTCCGGCGCGGCGCCTGCGAGGTGGCGATCGCCGGTGGCGTGAACCTCTACGCGCACCCGCTGGACTACGTCGAGCTGTGCCGCTCCGGGATGCTCTCGCCCGACCAGCACTGCCGCAGCTTCGGCACCGGCGGCCACGGGTTCGTGCCCGGCGAGGGCGTCGGGTGCGTGCTGCTCAAGCCGCTGTCCCGCGCGGTGGCCGACGGGGACCGCGTGCTCGCGGTGATCCGGGGCTCCAGCGTCAACCACGGCGGCCGTTCCACCGGCTACACCGTGCCGAGCCCGGTCGCCCAGGCCGACGTCGTCCGGCGGGCGCTGGATCAGGCCGGGGTCTCCGCCCGGCAGGTCGGCTACGTCGAGGCGCACGGCACCGGCACCGAACTGGGCGACCCGATCGAGATCACGGGCCTGACCAAGGCCTTCGAACAGGACACCGCGGAGCGGCAGTTCTGCGCGATCGGCTCGGTGAAGTCCGGCATCGGCCACCTGGAGGCCGCGGCCGGGGTGGCCGGCCTGACGAAGGTCCTGCTCCAGCTCAAGCACCGGCAGCTCGTACCGAGCCTGCACGCCGAACAGCTCAACCCGAACATCAGCTTCGAACGGACCCCGTTCCGGGTCCAGCGCGAACTGAGCCCGTGGCACTGCGACGGCCCGCGCATCGCGGCGGTGTCCTCCTTCGGTGCCGGCGGCTCGAACGCGCACGTGATCGTCGAGGAGTATTCCGTGCAGCCCACCGACGGCGCGATCAACGGCGCCGAACAAGCCCGACACGTCGAACAATCCGCACACGTCGTCGTCCTCTCCGCGAGGACTCCCGACCAGCTCACCGCGTCCGTCGACCGGCTGGCCGGGTTCCTCGACCGCAACCCGGACACCGCCCTCGCCGACCTGGCCTTCACGCTCCAGGTCGGGCGGGAGGCGATGGCCGAGCGCTACGCGGTCGCCGTCTCGTCGACGGCGGAGCTGAGGGCCGCCCTGCGGGCCGGCCGGGGGCACCGGGGCACCGCCGGGGAATCCGGCGGACTGCTCGCCGAGATCACCGGTGACGACGACCTCCAGGAACTGCTGGTCCGGCAGTGGATCGCGGCCGGCAAGCTGGCCAAGCTGGCGGCGCTGTGGGCGGCCGGCGCCGAGGTGGACTGGGAGCGCCTGCACCAGGGCGCGCCGCGCCGGGTGGTGTCGCTGCCGACGTACCCGTTCGCCAAGGAGCGGTTCTGGATCGGCGACCTGACCCGGCAGACGCCGGCGCCCGCGCTCGCCGCCGTACCCGAGCCCGTGCCCGCGCCCGTGGTTGAGTCCGTGCCAGTCGCCGCGCCGATCATCCAACCCCCGGTCGTGCACAGGGAATTGGACGAGATCGTGCCCGCCGTGGTGCGGGAGAAGATCGCCCGCGCGCTGGCCATGGAGGTCGAGGAGGTCGAGGGCGGGCTGGCGTTCGCCGACTACGGCCTGGACTCGATCCTGGCGATCCGCGTGGTGGACCAGCTCAACGGCGCACTGACGCTGGACCTGCCGACCAGCGTGGTCTTCGACTTCAGCACGGCCGACCGGCTGGCCGAGCACCTGCTCGCCGAGTACCGGGGCGTCATCGTCCACACGGAGGGCGCGACGGAGCCGGCGGACGCACGGGAGAACACCCCGCCGCCGGTCGTCCAGCCCGTACGACCCCTGGCGACCGGGCAGCCGCACAGCGGCACCGGGAACGTGGAGCGCGGACCGATCGCGGTGGTCGGCATGAGCGGCCGGTTCGCCGGCGCCGACTCGCTGGACGAACTCTGGACGCACCTGGCCGACGGCGACGACCTGGTCACCGAGGCGACCCGGTTCGACCTCGACGGCCTGAGCGCCTGCACCCGGGGCGGCTTCCTCGACCGCATCGACGAGTTCGACGCGATGTTCTTCAACATCTCCGGCACCGAGGCCGCGGTGATGGACCCGCAGCAGCGGCTGCTGCTCGAAGAGTCCTGGAAGGCGCTGGAGGACGCCGGCTACGCGGGCCGGATGGGCCGGGCGCGCTGCGGCGTCTACGTCGGGGCGTGGGCCGGCGACTACCAGGGGCTGCTGGATCCGGAGGCGCCGGCGCAGACCCTGTGGGGCAACATGACCTCGGTCATCCCGAGCCGGGTGTCGTACTTCCTCGACCTCAAGGGCCAGGCGATCGCCGTCGACACGTCGTGCTCCAGCTCGCTGGTGGCGATCGACCTGGCGTGCAAGGACCTGTGGTCCGGCGAGACCTCGATGGCGCTGGCGGGCGGGGTGTTCCTCCAGTCCACGCCGCGGCTGTACCGGCTCGCGGGCCGCGCCGGGATGCTGTCGCCGACCGGCCGCTGCCACACCTTCGACCACCGCGCCGACGGCTTCGTGCCCGGCGAGGGCGTCGGGGTCGTGGTGCTCAAGCGGCTCGCGGACGCGCTGGCCGACGGCGACCACATCCACGGCGTGATCAAGGCCAGCGGAGTCAACCAGGACGGCGCCACCAACGGGATCACCGCGCCGAGTTCGGTGTCCCAGGAGAGCCTGCTCGGCGAGGTGTACGAGCGGTTCGGCGTCGACGTGGACCGGATCGGACTCGTCGAGGCGCACGGCACCGGCACCAAGCTCGGCGACCCGATCGAGTTCCAGGCGCTGAACCGGGCGTTCCGCGCCCGCACCGACCGGGCGGAGTACTGCGCGGTCGGCTCGCTGAAGACCAACATCGGCCACACCCAGTTCGCGGCGGGCATCGCGGGCGTGCTGAAGGTGCTGCTGGCGATCAAGCACCGGAAGATCCCCGCCTCGCTGCACTTCGAGACCGCCAACGAGGCGATCCCGCTGGCGGGAAGCCCGTTCTACCTGAGCACCCGCACCCACGACTGGGAGAGCCCCGCCGGGGTGCCGCGCTGCGGGGTGGTGAGCTCCTTCGGTGCCAGCGGCACCAACGCGCACCTGGTGATCGAGGAGGCCCCGGCGGCCGCGAGCACCGCTGCACGCACCGCCGCCGCGCCGCGGACGGACCACGAGGTGGTCCTCTCGGCACGGACGGAGGAACAACTCCTCGAACAGCGGCGTCGGTTGGCGCTCCACGTTCGCGCCCACGCGTTGATCGACCTCGGCGACCTCGCCTACACCCTGGCCGTCGGCCGGGAGCGCTTCGCCCACCGCTTCGCCTGCGTGGTCCGCGACCGCGATGAGCTGATCCAGGTGCTGGACGGCACCGTCCCGGCCCGGCTGCCCGACGACGACCGGGCGCCGGCCGAGGGCCGACGGATCCCGCTGCCGACCTACCCGTTCGCCCGCGACCGCCACTGGGCCCCGACCGGCGACAGCGACAACGACAGCGGCACCGGCACCGGCACCGGCACCGGAAACGGCGACAACGTCACGCTGACCCGCACGGACGGCCTGCTGCGCGACCACGTGGTGCAGGGCCGTCACCTCCTGCCCGCGGTCGCCTACCTCGAACTCGCCCGCAAGGCGCTGGGCGCCCCCCGGGTGCGGATGCGCAACGTCACGTGGGTGCAGCCGCTGGAGGTCTCGGACACCCCGGTCGACGTCCGGATCGAGGTGCGCGCGAGCGAGCAGGGCGGGCACCGGTTCGAGATCGGCACCGGCTCCACCGTGTGCTGCGAGGGCGCCATCGCGCCGTCCGACGCCCCGCGCCCGGCACCGGTCGACCTCGCCGCGCTGCGCGCGGACTGCCGGGAGACCGTGTCCGGCGAGCGGATCCACGAGGCCCTGGTGGCGATGGGCATCGACCACGGCCCGAGCCTGCGGGCGATCCGGCAGGCGCACGTCGGCTCCGGCCTCGTCCTCGCCGAACTGGTCCTGCCCGACTCGGCGGAGCCCGGACCCCTGGCGGCCGCGATGCTGGACTCGGCGATCCAGGCGGCCGTCGCGCCGCACCTCACCGGCATGCGGGACACCGCCGTGCCGTTCGCCCTGGACCGGCTCGACCTGTTCGCCCCGTGCCGGCCGGCGATGTGGGCCGTGGTGCGCGGCGGCGCGGCCGGGCCGCTCGACAAGCTCGACATCGACCTGGTCGACACCGACGGCGCGGTCTGCGTGCGGCTGACCGGCTACACCTCGCGCCGCACCGTCCCGAGCGAGCCCGCGCTGTACGCGCCCGTCTGGGACCCGACCACCGCGACCGACGCGCCCGTGCCCGCCCGCACCGACCGGGTCCTGGTCGTCGGCGGACCGGCACCGCTCGACGGCGCCCTGACCTGGCCGCTGCCGCCGTCCGCCGCCGTCGAGGAGGTGACCGCCGCGCTGCGCGACCTCGGACCGGTCGACCACCTGGTCTGGACGGCGCCCGAGCCCAAGCTCGACCCCGTCGACGCCGCCGGGTACACGGCCGCCCAGAACGACGGCGTCGTCGCCGCGTTCCGCCTGATCAAGGCGCTGATCGGAGCCGGGTACGACGCCCGGCCGCTGGGGATCACGCTGGTCACCACCCGCGCGCTCGCCACCCACGCCGACGACCCCGTCCAGCCGGCGCACGCCGGGCTGCACGGCCTGTTCGGCTCCCTGGGGCGCGAGTACGAGCAGTGGACCGTCCGGCGCGTCGACCTCGACGGCCCCGACTGGCCCGCCGACCTCACCGCCCTGCCCGCCCGCTCGCCCGAGGACGCCTGGGTCCGACGGGCCGGCCAGTGGCTGGCCCGGCACTGGGCGCCGTGCGAGACGCCCGCGCGACCGGTCTACCGCGAGGGCGGCGTCTACGTGGTGATCGGCGGCGCCGGCGGCCTGGGCACCGCCTGGACCCAGCACGTGGTGCGGCAGTACGGCGCGCACGTCACCTGGATCGGCCGCAGCGCACCCGACGCGGCCATCGAGGAACGGCTCCGCTCCGTCCAGGGGCGCGGCACCGTCCGCTACCTCAGTGCCGACGCCGGGGACCCGGCCGCGCTGCGCCGGGCCGTCGGGGAGGTGAAGGAGCGCCACCCGCGGATCGACGGGGTCGTGCAGGCCGCGCTCGTCCTGCGGGACAGCACCTTCGCCCGGATGGACGAGGCCACCCTGCGCGCGGGGCTGGCGGCCAAGGTCGACGTCACGACGGCGATGGCCGAGGTCTTCGACGGCGAGCACCTGGACTTCGCCGTGCTGCTGTCGTCGATGCAGTCCTTCACGACGGCGGCCGGCCAGGGCAACTACGCGGCCGGCTGCACCTTCAGCGACGCCTACGCCCACGCGCTCGGACAGCACTGGGACACCCCCGTCAGGGTCATGAACTGGGGGTGGTGGGGCAACCTCGGGAGCGTCACGTCCGAGTTCTACCGGGAGCGGCTGAGCCGGGTCGGCCTGGTGTCGATCGAGCCGCGCGAGGGGCTCGCCGCCCTGGACGCCCTGCTCGGCGGGGACCAGCGGCAGCTGGCCTTCGTGAAGACCAACCAGCACAACACCCTGGCGAACTTCGACCGCGCCACCCAGGTCACCGTGCACGGCCGGACGCCCTCCCGGGTGCGCGGCGAGCTGCTGCTCGCGCCGGAGAGCGTGGACGGCCTGATGGACGAGGTCGTGCGGTGGCGCCGGACCGAGCGTGACCCGTGGCTGGCGAAGGTCCTGGCGGCCCAGCTGGCGACCGTCGACCACGCCGCGATCCTGCCGGTGTACGCCGACTGGCTGGAGCACGCCCGGCGGGCCACCGTGTCGGCCGGGCCGACGGAGGGCTCGTCCACGGCGGGCGTGCTCGCGGAGGCCGTGCTCGCGCAGTGGGACCGGCAGTGCGAGTCCTGGTCGGCCGACGCCGACCGCAAGGCCGAACTGCGGCTCGCCTCCGCGATGCTCCGGGCGCTGCCGGACATCGTGACCGGCCGGACCAGGCCCACCGACGTCATGTTCCCGCGCGGTTCGGTGGAGCTGGTGGAGGGCTGCTACCGCGACAACCACGTCGCGGACGTGTTCAACCGCGCCATGGCCGGCGCCGCCGTCGCCGTCGTCTCGGAGCGGCTGCGCCGCGAACCGGGCGCGCGGCTGCGGATCCTGGAGATCGGCGCCGGCACCGGCGGCACCAGCGCCGGGATGTTCGCCGCGCTCAAGCCGTACCAGGAGAGCATCGAGACGTACGTCTACACGGACCTCTCCAAGGCCTTCCTCAACCACGCCCGCGCCACCTACGGGCCGGGCGTGCCCTACCTGGACTGCCGACTGCTCAACATCGAACGGCCGCTGGCCGGGCAGGACGTCGGCGAGGGCGGGTTCGACCTGGTGATCGCCGCCAACGTGCTGCACGCGACCAAGGACACCCGCAACACCCTGCGCAACGCCAAGGCCGCGATGCGGGCCGGCGGGTGGCTGCTGCTGAACGAGCTGTCGGCCTTCGACCTGTTCAGCCACGTCACCTTCGGGCTGCTGGAAGGCTGGTGGCTGTTCGACGACCGCTCGCTGCGGATCCCGGGCTCGCCGGCGCTCTCGCCGGAGAACTGGCGGGACGTGCTGGCGGGGGAGGGCTTCGGGACGGTGGTGTTTCCGCTGCCGCAGGCGCTGCCGCTGGGGCAGCAGGTCATCGCGGCGGAGAGCGACGGGGTGGCCCGGCAGGCGGTCGGGACCAAGCCGAAGGGCGTCACCCGGCCGGCGCCGGCGGCGGCTGCCGCGACACCCGTCGTGGCGCCTGCCGTCGCGGCGCCTGCCGTCGCGGCGCCTGCCGTGGTGCCGACCGCGGTGCCTGCTGCGGTGCCGACGCCCAGGCCGGAGCCCGCGCCCGCCCCGGCGGCCGTGAGCCCCGCCCCGGCTCCCTCCGCCGCACCGGCGTCGCGCTCCGACCTGTCCGCGCTCATCCTCGACAAGGCCGCGGCCGTGCTCGGCATCCCGGCCGAGCGGATCGACACCGCGGCCCCGCTCACCCACTACGGCCTGGACTCGATCCTGGTCCTCCAGCTCACCAACGCCCTGCGCGAGGAGTTCGGTGACGACGTCCCGGCCACCCTGCTCTTCGACGTCGAGACCGTCGACGGCCTGTGCGCCCACTTCGCCGGCGCAGGGGCCGCCGCGACGGCCACGGCGGATGCCCAGGCCGGTCCGGCGGGCGAGCGGTGGAACCTCTCGTGCGGCCAGCTGACCATGTACCGCGACCAGCAGCGCTCGCCGGAGTCGACCGCCTACAACCTCCCGCTGCTCTTCGAGATCCACGGTGAGCTGGACGAAGCCGCCCTGGAGCGGGCGATCCGCGCCCAGAGCGGCATCCACCCGGTGCTGAGCGCCGTCTTCGGCGAGCGGGACGGCATGCCGTTCATGGACATCGACCCGGGCCGGGCGCCGTCCTTCGAACGGGTCGACCTCACGGCCACCAAGCGCGCCGCCCAACTGGCGGGGCTGCGGGACCTGGTGAACCTCCCGTTCGACCTGGCGACGGGCCCGCTGGTCCGCGCGCACCTGGTCTCCCTCGCCGGGCGGCGGCGCCTGCTGCTGATCACCGCGCACCACATCCTGTTGGACGGCACGTCCACGGCGGTCCTGATCCGCACGCTCAAGGAGGCCTACCAGGGCCGGGGGAGCCTGAGCCGCGCCGGCTACGGCGACTTCGTCGCCTGGGAGGAGGCGCTGCTCGCCGGCCCGCGGGCACGGCAGCACCGGGACTACTGGCTGCGGGAGCTGGCAGGTCATCGACCGGCGCTCGCGCTGCCCTACGACCGGCCGTACGACCCCAAGCGGATGCCCCGGGTGGACGTGGCGACGGTCAAGCTGCCGCCGCCGCTGGCCGCCGCCCTGGCCGACGCGGCGCGCGAGCACCGGGTCAGCGTCGCCACCGTGCTGTTCGCGACGTACGTGCGGTTCCTGCACCGGCTGACCGGGCAGGACGACCTGGTCCTCGGCATGACGGCGGCCGCCCGCTACGAGGAGCGGTTCCAGGACGTCGTCGGCCAGTTCGCGAACTGCCTGCCGATCCGATGCACAGGCGTCGGCGGCTTCCCCGAGCTGCTGAAGTCCCTGCAGCGCAAGGTGGTCGGCGGCATCGAGCACGGCGGCTACCCGCTGCTGGAGATCGCCCGGGCCGTGGGCGCGGACGACGAACCGCTGGTCCTGACCAACTTCCTGTTCCAGAACTTCGACGGCGCCGACCTGCTGACCAACGCGGCCCCGGCCGCGCCCGGCGAGTTGGACCTGCGGCTGTTCGACGACCTGCCCTACGCCGGGGAGTACGTCCTGTCCGCCGAGTCCTACCGGGACGGCGAGGGGTTCAAGGTCTTCCTCAAGTACGACGCGAACGTCTTCGACGAGGCCACCGCGCGGCGCATGACGGAGGAGTGGTACGCGGTCATCCGCAAGGAGCTGGGCCTGCGGTAGTCCGTTCCACGGACCGCCCCGAAACCCGGAAGCCGGGCCGCGACCTCGGTCGCGGCCCGGCTTCCGGGCGCCCGTTCGCCGAACGGCGCTGTCAGGCCAGGCCGGTGAGCACCGCCGGGTCGTACGGGACGGTCCGGGAGAGGTCGCCGCGCAGCGCCCTGGCGGCCCAGTCCGGGTTGGCCAGCAGGGTGCGGCCGACGGCGACGAGGTCGAACTCGTCGCGCTTGAGGCGGGCCAGCAGTTCGTCGATGCCGGTCACGCCGGCCCGGCTGGTGTAGCCCTGGGCGAACTCGCCCTCGCCGTACTGCTGGTCCAGGCCGACCGAGCCGACCGTCACGGCGGCCTTGCCGGTGAGCTTGCGCGCCCAGCCGGACAGGTTGAGGTCGCTGCCGTCGAACTCGGGCTGCCAGTAGCGCCGGGTGGAGCCGTGGAACGCGTCGACCCCGGCCTCGGCCAGCGGGGTCAGCAGCTGCTCCAGCTCGGCCGGGCTCTCCGCGATGCGGGCCCCGTAGTTGCCGACCTTCCACTGGGAGAACCGGAAGAAGACCGGGAAGCCAGGGCTGACGGCCGCGCGGACGGCCCGCACGATCTCGGCGCCGAAGCGGGCGCGGGAGGCCGGGGCGCCACCGTAGCGGTCGGTGCGCCGGTTGGTGCCGCTCCACAGGAAGTCGTCGATCAGGTAGCCGTGCGCGCCGTGCAGTTCGACGCCGTCGAACCCGAGCCGCTCCGCGGTCGCCGCGGCCTCGGCGAAGGCGGCGACCGTGTCGTCGACGTCCCGCTGGGTCATCGCCCGCCCGGCCGGGGCGCCGTCCAGGCCGATCCCGGACGGCCCTTCGGCGGGCGGCTCCGTCCCGGTGCGCACGACGCCGGTGTGCCACAGCTGGGGGATGATCCGGCCGCCGGCCTCGTGCACCCGCCGCACCACGCGGGCCCAGCCGGCCAGCGCCTGTTCGCCGTGGAAGTGGGGCACGTGGTCGTACGCGCGGGCGGCGGCGCGGTCGACGTAGGTGCCCTCGGTGATGATCAGTCCGACCTGGTGGGCCGCCCGGCGGGCGTAGTACTCGGCCACCTCCTCGCCCGGCACGCCGCCGGGGGACTGCATCCTGGTCATCGGGGCCATCACGATGCGGTTGGGGACCGTCAGATCACCCACGACGAACGGCTCGTCCAAGCTGGACATGCTTTCTCCCGAGTTCTCGGCACTCATGGTGTGAACATTCCGTGTGCGCCTTCTCCGCCGCTCCGGCGAATCACCACCGGGCCGTGCGGAAAATGGTGTGGTCGGCCGCACATAGGTAACGCACGATTATCGACCCTGTTGATCGCGGCGTCCAGCGGGTGTTCTCGTCCGCGCTGCATTGCCTCAGGCGATCCACCGCATCGACACAATCATGTTGACCGTGTCCGGGAGATCACGGATAGTGGTGCAGGTGGTTCCGCGTCGCCTTCTGGGTCGCAACTGGAGAATTGATTCCCTTGCCGACCAGTGCCGCGGAAATGAATTTCCCAGGAACGAAAGGTGGCGGAACCCAGGGTGAGCGAGAGTCGCCTTACCGCGCAGATTTCCCACGACTTGGACGGCAAGCGGGCCGTCGTCACCGGCGGCAGCCGGGGCATCGGCGCCGCGATCGTGCAGCACCTGCTCGACGCCGGCGCCACCGTCGTCACCTCCGCCCGCAACCCCACCGAACACACCCCGTCCGCGGCCAAGTTCATCCAGGCCGACCTCAGCTCGCAGACCGGAGTGCGGGCGTTCGCCGACGCCGCGCTGGACTCCCTCGGCGGGGTGGACATCGTGGTCAACAACGCGGGCGGCTGCCGGGCCTTCCAGACCGCGCTGGAAATCGAGAACGACTGGCAGTACACGGTCGACATCAATTTCCTGGCCGCCGTCCGGCTCAATGCCGCACTCGTGCCGACCATGCGCGCGGCCGGCGGCGGGGCCATCGTGCACCTCTCCTCCATCGCGACCATTTCCTCCTACCCGATGATCCTGCACTACGCCGCCGCGAAATCCGCGCTGGAGGTCTACAGCAAGGGCCTCGCGGTCGAGTTGGCGCCGGACGGAATCCGGGTCGTCGCGATCTCCCCGGGAAACGTGATGACTCCTGGGGCGGATGAGGCGCGCGACAAGATCGTCGACTATCTCGGCCTGGAATCGGAAGGGGACTGGGCCGACGAGGTCCCGCTCGGGCGGATCGGCCGGACCGAGGACATCGCCGAGGCCGTCGGCTTCCTGGTCTCCCGGCGCGCCTCGTGGATCACCGGCAGCAACCTCGTCATCGACGGCGGCAAGAGCGCGTCCCTGTGACCGCCCGCCAGGACTGGAAGGACTGACACGATGACCGCGACAGAAGAAGGACCGCGGGCCTATCCGTTCGGTCCGGCCGAGCAGCTCGACGTGGACCCGAAGCTGGCCGAGGCCTGCGGCGAGCAGCCGGTGCTGCGGGTGAGCCTGCCCTACGGCGGCGACGCCTGGCTGGTCAGCCGCCACGCCGACGTCAGGACGGTGCTGGCGGACCCCCGGTTCAGCCGGGCCGCCGCGGCCGGCGAGGACGTGCCCCGCATCGTCTCGGCCGGCCTGCCCCGCACCTCGATGCTGAGCATGGACCCGCCGGAGCACAGCCGGCTGCGGCGCAGGGTCGCCAACCCCTTCACCGTGCGCCGGGTCGAGGCGATGCGTCCGCGCGCCCAACAGATCGTCGACGAACTGCTCGACACCATGATCGCCGAAGGCTCGCCCGCGGACCTGACCCAGATGCTGACCTGGCCGCTGCCGATCACGATGATCTGCGAACTGCTCGGCGTCCCCGTCGAGGACCGCGACCGGTTCAACGCCTGGGTGGACGGCCTGCTGATGCTCTCCGACCCGGCCCGCTCCGCACGGGACCGCGGGCACCTCAACGACTACCTCGGCGGCCTGGTCGCCGAGCGCCGCGTCGAGCCCACCAGCGACCTGCTCGGCGAACTGGTCGCCGTGGAGGACGAGGAGAACCGGCTCACCGAGGAGGAGCTGGTCAGCCTCGGGGTCAGCCTGCTGTCCGCCGGCCAGGAGGCCACCGCCAACCAGATCGGCAACTTCGTCTACACGCTGCTGACCAGGCCCGAGCTGTGGCACGAGCTCGTCGCCGATCCCGGCCTGATCCCCGACGCGGTCGAGGAGCTCTCCCGGATCATCCCGATCAGCGCCACCGCCGGCTTCACCCGGATCGCCACCGAGGACGTGGAACTGGGCGGGCAGACCGTCCGCGCCGGCGACGCGGTGGTCACCGAGTTCTCGCTCGCGAACCGGGATCCGGAGGTGTTCGACCGCCCCGAGGAGATCGACTTCCACCGGGGGAACATCCCGCACGTCACCTTCGGGCACGGCATCCACCACTGCCTCGGCGCGGCGCTGGCCAGGATGGAACTGCGCGTCGTCCTGGACTCCCTGGTGCGCCGCCTGCCCGGCCTGCACCTCGCCGTGCCGGCCGACCAGGTGACCTGGCGGACGGAACGGCTCATCCGCGGAGCGGACGCGCTGCCGGTCGCCTGGTGAGACGCCCGCCGGCCGGAACGACCGCCGGGCCCGACGGGCCGGCGACCGCTCCGGCCGGCCCCGGTTCGCACGTCGACATCAGCCGGACATCGACATCAGCCGGACATCGACATCAGCCGCACGCCGGACAACAGCCGCACGCCGGACATCAGCCGGACGCTACGGGAGGGCTCAGCATGGCCGAACCACTGGAGGCGATCACCGCGGCCGTGCGTGATCCGGGCAAGGGACTCGCCGAGGCCATGGCCGTCATCATGGAGGGCTACGGCGACCGGCCCGCCCTCGGCGAACGCGCGCGGGAGCCCGTGACCGGGCGCCTGCTGCCCCGCTTCGAGACCGTCAGCTACCGCGAACTGTGGGCCCGGGTACGCGCCGTCGCCACCGAGTGGCACCACCACCCGGACCACCCGCTGAGCGCCGGCGACCGGCTCTGCATCCTGGGCTTCACCAGCACCGACTACGCCACGCTCGACCTCGCGTGCCTCCACTCGGGCGTGGTGGTCGTGCCGTTGCAGTCCAGCGCGCCGCTGTCCCAGCTGGCACCGATCGTCGCGGAGACCGAACCGCGCGCCCTCGCGGCGAGCATCGAGCGGCTGGACACCGCCGTCGAAGCCGTCCTCGGGGCGCCCTCGATCCGGCGCGTGATCGTGTTCGACTACCGCCCCGACATCGCCGAGCAGCGCGACGCCTTCGAATCCGCCCGGCGGCGCCTGGCCGGGGCCGGCCGCCCGGTGGCCGTCGACCCGCTGGCCGCCGTGGTCGACGCCGGCGCCGGTCTGCCGCCCGCGCCCCTGTTCGTCGCCGCCCCGGGTGACGACCCGTTGGCGCTGCTCATCTACACCTCCGGCAGCACCGGGACCCCGAAGGGGGCGGTGTACCCCCAGCGGCTGGTCCGCACCGCGTGGAACGGCTTCAGCTACGGCGCGGAGGACACACCCCCGGTCAGCGTCCACTACATGCCGCAGAGCCACCTCGCCGGCCACTGGGCACTGATGGGCTCGCTCTCCCGGGGCGGCGTCGGCCACTTCACCGCCAGGAGCGACCTGTCCACCCTGCTCGACGACATCGCGCTGGTCCGCCCCACCGAGCTGACCATGGTCCCGCGCATCTGCGACCTGCTCTTCCAGCGGTACCGCAGCGAACTGGACCGGCGCTCCGGCGAACCCGGCGACGTCGACACGGCGGTCAAGACCGACCTGCGGGAGAACCTCCTGGGCGGGCGCGTCACCAAGGCCTTCTGCGGCACCGCCCCGCTCTCCGCCGAGGTGGCGGCCTTCGTCGAGTCCTGCCTGGGCTTCCACCTGTACACCGGCTACGGCTCCACCGAGGCCGGAGGAGTGCTGCTCGACTCGGTGGTGCAGCGCCCGCCGGTCATCGACTACAAGCTGGTCGACGTCCCGGAACTCGGCTACTTCCGGACCGACTCGCCGCACCCGCGCGGGGAACTGCTGCTCAAGACCGCCACCGCCATCCCCGGCTACTACAAGCGGCCCGAACTCAACGCCGAGCTCTTCGACGCGGACGGCTACTACCGGACCGGCGACATCATGGCCGAGACCGGACCGGACCGGCTGGTCTACGTCGGCCGCACCAAGGACGTCCTGAAGCTCTCCCAGGGCGAGTTCGTGGCCGTCTCCCGCCTGGAGACCGCCTTCGTCGCCAGCCCGCTGATCCGGCAGATCTTCGTGTACGGCAACAGCGAGCGCGCCTACCCGCTCGCCGTGGTCGTCCCCGCCCCGGACGCGCTGGCCAGGGCCGGCGGGGACGCCGAGTCGCTCAAACCGCTGCTCGTCGAGTCGCTCCAGCGGATCGCCAGGGAGGCCGAGCTCAACTCCTACGAGATCCCGCGCGACGTCCTGATCGAGACCGAACCCTTCAGCGCCGCGAACGGCCTGCTCGCCGACAGCCACAAACCGCTGCGCCCCCGGCTCCGTGAGCGCTACGGCGAGGCCCTGGAACGGCTCTACGCCGAACTCGCCGACGGGCAGGAGCTCCGGTTGCGCGAGTTGCGCCGGGCCGGGCCGGACCGGCCGGTGCTGGACACGGTCGGCCGGGCCGCCCAGGCGCTGCTGGGCTGCGCGGGCGCCGAGCCGAGCGCCGACGCGCACTTCACCGATCTGGGCGGGGACTCGCTGTCCGCGCTGTCCTTCGCCGCCCTCATGACGGAGATCTTCCAGGTCGAGGTCCCGGTCGGGGTGGTGATCAGCCCGGCCAACGACCTGGCGCGGGTGGCGGGTTACATCGAGGAGCGGCGCCGCTCCGGCGCCGCGCGGCCCACCGTCGCCTCCGTCCACGGCGAGCACGCCACCGAGGCCCGCGCCGGCGACCTCACGCTGGACAGGTTCCTCGACGCGGCGACGCTCGCCGCCGCCCCGACGCTGCCCCGCCCCGACGGCGCCGTCCGCACCGTCCTGCTCACCGGGGCCACCGGCTACCTCGGCCGCTTCCTGTGCCTGGAGTGGCTGGAACGCCTGGCTCCTGCGGGCGGCAGGCTGGTCTGCGTCGTCCGCGGCGCCGACGCGGCCGTCGCGGCGAAGCGGCTGGAGGCCGCCTTCGACAGTGGCGACGACGAACTGCTCAGGCGGTACCGGGAGTTGGCCGACGGAACGCTGGAGGTGCTGGCGGGTGACATCGGCGAGCAGCGGCTCGGCCTGGCCGAGGACGCCTGGCAGCGGCTGGCCGACACCGTGGACCTGATCGTCCACCCGGCCGCCCTGGTCAACCACGTGCTGCCCTACGAGCAACTGTTCGGGCCCAACGTCGTCGGCACGGCCGAACTGATCCGGCTGGCGCTCACCACCCGGCTCAAGCCCGTCACCTACGTGTCCACCGTCGCCGTGGTGGCCGGCGCCCCGGCCGCGGCCCTGGACGAGGACGGCGACATCCGCGTCACCAGCCCGGTGCGCCACCTCGCCAGGGGCACCGGCAACGGCGCGCACGGATCCGAGCACGAGTACGGTCACGAGTACGGGCACGACGACGCGCACGGGTACGACGGGTACGCGCACGGGTACGCGACCAGCAAATGGGCCGGCGAGGTGCTGCTCCGCGAGGCCCACGACCTGTGCGCACTGCCGGTCGTCACCCTGCGGTCGGACATGATCCTCGCGCACGGCAGCTACCGGGGGCAGCTGAACGTGCCCGACGTGTTCACCCGCCTGCTGCTCAGCCTGCTCACCACCGGCATCGCCCCGGGCTCCTTCTACCGGGGCGGCGGGCGCGCCCACTACGAGGGCCTGCCGGTCGACTTCACCGCCGAGGCCGTCACCGCGCTGGGCGCGCGGGCCACCGAGGGCTACCGGACCTTCAACGCGCTGAACCCGCACGACGACGGCGTCTGCCTGGACACCTTCGTCGACTGGCTCGTCGAGGCCGGCCACCCGATCCGGCGGATCGACGACTACGACGACTGGCTCGCCCGGATCACCACCGCGCTGCGCGCCCTGCCGGAGAAGCAGCGCCAGCACTCGCTGCTGCCCCTGCTGCGCGCCTTCGCGCGGCCCGGGGAAGGCGTCCCCGGCTCGGCGATCCCCGCCGCCGGGTTCCGGTCCGCCGTACGGGCCGCCAAGGTCGGCCCCGACCAGGACATCCCGCACCTGTCGGCGGCCCTCGTCCACAAGTACGTCACCGACCTGCGCCACCTCGGCCTGCTTCCGCACTGACCGCACCACCGCGACACCGCACCACCGCGACACCGCACCACCGCGACACCGCGACACCGCGACACCATCCCCGCATTCGACCCGACGGACACAGGAGTTCGGCATGGCACAGAGCATCGGCGAGACGGTCATCTCGGGTCTGCGGCGGCTGGAGGCGAACGACTTCGCCGGCTTCCGGGCGCTGTGCACCGAGAAGGCCACGGTCTGGCAGAACGACGGCAACGACGAGCAGCCGATCGACGAGCGGCTCGTGCACTTCAGGGCCTTCGCCGCCACTGTCGAGTCGCTGCGGTTCGAGGTCCTCCGCCAGTTCGAGAAGCCGGACGAGGTGCTCCAGCAGCACGTCATCCACCTGCTGTCGGCCGAGGGGGTCGTCCAGGAGGTCCCGACCGTCGTCTACTTCCGGTTCGAGGGCGGCCTGATCGACCGGATCGAGGAGTTCCTCTACACCGTGCCGCAGGCCGGCACGGCCTGACGGACCGCCCGCCCGCGCGGGCCCCCGCTCAGCCGTCGGCACGCCTGCCGGTGAGCAGGACGGGGAGCGACCGGTGGCCGTTGGAGATCAGCGACGCGACCGGGCCCAGCTCGGCGCCCGGGGCGAGCGAGAGGTCCGGGAAGCGCTCGAAGAGCTTGCGCAGCGCCGTCCCGGCCTCCATCCGGGCCAGCGGCGCGCCCAGGCAGAAGTGCGGGCCGTGCCCGAAGGCGAGGTGGTCCTTCACGGGCCGGGTGACGTCGAAGACGTCGCCGGCGGTGCCGTACCGGCAGGGGTGGCGCCCGGCGGCCGCGTACGAGGGGAGGATGACCTCTCCCCGGCGGATCGTCACCTCGTCCGACAGCCGGATGTCCTCGACGGCGAAGCGCAGCGGCAGGTGCGCCAGCGGGGCGTCGCGGCGCAGTGCCTCCTCCACGACGTCGCTCCACTGCGCCCGGCCCGCCCGGACCATGGCGAGCTGTTCGGGGTGGGTGAGCAGCAGCGCGATGCCGTTGTCGATCAGGTTCACCGTCGTCTCGTACCCGGCCGAGACCACCAGCAACAGGGTGTCGCGGAGCTCCTCCTCGGTCAGCGCGGCGCCGTCGCCCTCGGTGTCGCGGGCGGCGATCAGCAGGGACGTCATGTCGTCGCCCGGGTGCCGGCGCTTCGCGGCGATCAGCCCTTCGAGCATGGTGAAGAACGCCACCGCGTTGGCCTCGGACTCCTCGGGCGTGAGGGTGGTGGAGAAGACCCGGTCGACGATGTGCCGGAACCCCTCCTGGATGTCCTCCGGCAGGCCCAGGAGCCGGCTGATCACCTGGATCGGCAGCGGGTAGGCCAGCCGCTCGCGGAGGTCGACCGGCACACCGGGCGGCGTCGCGGCCAGGTCGTCGAGCAGCGCGTCGGCCAGCTGCTCGATGCGCTCGGCGAGGGCGCCGATCTGACGGGCCGTGAAGGCCGACCCGACGAGCCGGCGCAGCCGGCGGTGGTCGGCGCCGTGCGCGTTGAACATGTTCCGGACGGTGATCCACAGGGCCAGTGGCCAGGTGGGGACGACCTCGGCGAAGTCCGGCCAGTGCTGGTGGCCGTCCTTGGAGACCCGGGGGTCCTTGAGGAGCTCTTCGAGCAGGACGGGGTCGGCCACGGCCCAGGCCTCGACGCCGAGGATGTCGACGGGCGTCGCCGGGCCGCGGGCGCACAGTTCGGCGGTCTCGGCGTCACGGTCGCGGCCGGTGGGGTCCAGGACGAGGCGGGGGCGGTCCGGCGGGCGGTCCATGGGGGCTCCTTCGCTCGGGTCGGGTCGGGCGGGAGGCGCCGGAACGGCGCACCGGATCGAGGATGCGGCCGCGACCCCGCCGCAGTCGAGAGGGCGTCCCGGCCCGGCGTGGCGGACGTACGGCAGGAGCGGTGCCCGACCGTCAGGCGGGCGCTGCGGCGCGGGACTCCCGGAGGCTGCGGCGGGCGGCGGCGGCCGCCGCGCTCAGTGGTCTCTTCTGCTTCTTCCTGCCCTGTGCCACGTGGCCCCCGTTCGGTGCCGCGTCGGACTGCTCGCGACAGTGTGACCTGCGGTGCGGGGGTGCGGAAGACCGGGGGTCGCGAGCCCGTCACGGCCGCCGAGTCCGGCCTGCTCCAGGTCGAGGTCGCGCTGGAGGCGGCGCAGGGTGGTGTCGCTGATGAGGTGTTCCTCGTAGAGGCGGTGCAGCCGGACGTTCTGCACGGTGATGACCTCGTGCCGGAGTTGACGGTAGGCGGCGTCGGCGGTGGTGCCGTCGGGGGTCTCGGGGGTGCGGTCGAGGCGGGCGGCGAGGCCGCGCCGGACCCGGTCGATCGCGGTGTCGGGCATGACCTCCAGGGCGGCGAGGTGGTCGACGTGGTCGAGGGCGGCGCGGTTGAGGGCGTCGCGGGCGTCGTCCTCCTCGCGGGCGGTGTGCTCGGGCTCCAGGGCGAGCCCGGAGCGGTGGACCACGGCGGCGAGGGTCAGGCCCTGCACGACCAGGGTGAGGACGACCACCGCCGTGGTCAGCACCAGGACGAGCGGGCGCCCGGGGATCCGGTCGCCGTCCGCGGTGAGCAGCGGGATGGACAGGGCCGCCGCCAGCGGCATGACGCCCCGGGTGCCGGCCCAGGTGACGACCCCGGCGACCCGCCAGGACAGCCGGCCGCGGGCGGGCCTGACCCCGCGGGTCAGCGGTAGCGTCCACAGCACGCGGACGGCGATCAGCACGGCCGCCAGCGCGAGCGCCTGGAGCGGCCACCAGCCGGTGCCGGCCGGCAGGTCCCGGACCAGGGCGGGCAGTTGCAGGCCGACGATGCTGAACACGACGCTCTCCAGCAGGAACACCATCACCGCGGAGACGGCGTGCAGCTGGAGCCGGATGCGGGCGTCGGTGAGGCGGTGGCCGGAGCGGCCGAGCAGGACGCCGGCGACCACGACCGAGGTCACCCCGGAGGTGTGCGCGGACTCCGCGAGCACGTACGCCGCGTACGGGGTGACCAGGGCTATCACCGTCTCCAGGACGGGGTCGGCGGTGCGGCGCCGGATCAGCCACACCAGGCCGGCCACGGCGGCGCCGACCAGGCTGCCGCCCCCGCCGAGCAGCAGGAGCTCGCCGCCCGCCGCCGGCAGGTCCACCGTGCCGCCCACGGCCACGGCGACGCCGACGGCGACCTTGAACAGCACCAGCGAGGTGGCGTCGTTGAACAGGCTCTCGGCCTGCACCAGCACCTGGACGCGCCCCGGCAGCGCCAGCCGGCGGCCGAGCGCGGTGACGGCCACCGGGTCGGTGCTGGACAGGACGGCCCCCAGCACGAACGCCATCGCGGGCGGGAGCCCGGCGACGGCGACGGCGACGAAGCCCACGGCGGCGGCGGAGGCGAAGACCAGGCCGAAGGAGAGGATCGTCACCGGGCGCCACACCGTGCGCAGATCACGCAACGACAGTTCCTCGGCGGAGGAGTAGAGCAGGGGCGGGAGCACCACCAGGGCGATGGCCTGCGGCGGTACGTGCAGCGCGGGCACACCCGGGACCATCGCGACCGCGAGGCCTACCAGGACCAGCAGGGAGGGCGCGGGCACCCGCAACCGCCGGGCGAAGGTGGCCACGCTCGTGGCCAGAACCACCAGAACCAGAACGATCCCCACGGCGTGCATCTGCGGAAACGACCCATCACGACGATCGGGGTCGCCGCCGCCCGAGCGCTGCAGTCGTCCCCCGAGCCGACCAGACTTCCCGGCACACCGCCAATCATCTTATCGGGCCGTTTGCGCGGGACGGCAGGGTGTCCGGCCGGCCGTGCCCCCTCAGCGGCGTCCGAGCAGCCTCGCCAGGAAGCCGCCGCCCTTGCCCTTCGTCCGGCCGCAGGCGCAGCGGCCGGACTCGGGCACCCCGGCGAGCACCTGGTCGACGTGCATGCCGCACCCCGCGTAGCCTGCCTTGCCGCACGTCCGGCAGGTGGTTCGTCGACACATCGCGCTGCTCCTCACATCGCACCCCCGGATGGGGTGGCCAGTCCTGTCAGGATACCCCACCCGGTATTTTTGGACGCGTGCCACGGGGCTGGCTCCCCGGACCCGTCGTGCCGGGCCGGACAGCCCCGGCCGGGCGCTGGCGGTCGGCGGTGCGGTGTCGGCGTGTGCGGGCGCGGCGCCGAGGCCGAGCCCGGTCACCGCGACCAGTGCGGCGGCTCCTGAGGTGACGGCGGTGCGCCTGGTGCGCGAGTTCATGAGGGTGCTCCTCCGCTGGACGATGAAGGCACTGCGATTCACGTCATGTCATGGATATGACGTGAATCCCCCGTGGGGAAATCTTCACGTTCGCGGCGGGCCCCCGGCCATCCCGGATTCCTGGGGGCGCGCGGGGCCCCGGGTCAGCAGCGCCCCCCGCCGAGCATGATCCGCGCGATCAGCTCCTGCCGGCTGCCCACCCCGGTCTTGGTGAACACCGACTTCAGGTGGTCCTGCACGGTGTACGGCGTCATCGCGAGCAGCCGGGCCACGTCCCGGGTGTCGCTGCCGCGCACCAGCAGCAGCGCCACCTCCTGCTCGCGGGCGGTCAGCCCGTAGGCGGCCAGGTAGAGCGGCATCACCTCGGCCGGCGAGGCGGGTGCGGCCACCACCGTCACCTCGTCCGCCGCCGCGTCGCCGCGCAGCGCCGATCCGTGCAGCAGGTACCAGCGGTCGTCCCGGGTGCGGACCCGTACCGGCGTCCGCGGCGCGGCCAGCCCGTGCGCCGCCCGGCGGGCGTGCTCGGCGGCCATCGCCACGGAGGTCGGGATGCTGAGCGAGGTGGGGGTGGGGTCGGCCAGCCGGTCGAGCAGGTCCTCGGCCGGGCCGGACATCGCCCGCAGCCGGTTGCGCCGGTCGAGCATCAGGACGGCCGGCCCCGCGTCCTCCTGGTCCGGCGCGCCGGCCGGTATGTGGCACGCCCGCAGCGCGTTGCCCAGGTGGCGGGCGGCGGCGCCGGCGAGCTCGCGCTGGTGCCCCAGGTAGGGGCCGCGGTCCGGGGCCCGCATGAACGCCGCGCACCCCCACATCCCGCCCGTCGCGTCGAACACCGCCCGCAGTTCGTCGCCGAACCCGGCCGGCGCTATCTGCTCCCGGAACCGCACGCTCTCCTGCGGGCGCCCCTTGGTCGCCCGGCTCAGCGTCTCGGCCTGCGCCCCGCTGTGCCGGATCTTCGGGAAGGTCGCCAGGTCGTCCTCCCAGACCTCCAGCCTGACGGCGTGCTCGTACGCCGTCAGGCTGAGGTCCTCGCTCTGCACCGAGTTCACCAGGCCGGTCGCCGGATCGGCCGTGTGCCAGCACACCGCGTCGAACTCCAGCACCGGGCGCAGCAGTTCGTCCGCCCGCCGGAACACCTCCGGCGCCGTCAACCCCTCCCCGGAGAGCTCCCGCATCCCCTCGATCGCCGACCGCGCCGCCACCCCACGAGCCCCACGTAGTCCCATGGCGGGAAGCTAACACGCTGTTCGTACCCCCACCTACGCGCCGATCGGCGGGGTCCGCCTCCTCCTCGCGGTGGTCCGACGGCCCCCCGGCGTCATCCTGACGGCCAGTCAAGACGGCCGGGGGCTACGCAGGGGCTCAGCCGGGCAGCGAGTCCATGAAGGAGCTGACCGAGAAGACGGCCTTGCCGGGGCCGGCCGGGCCGTAGCCGGGCGGGGAGGAGAGGCCGAACTCCTCCAGGGTGGCGCGGTAGGCCTGGAGCAGGCGGATGTGGTACTCCAGCGGGGCGCCCTGGGGGTTGGCCTTGCCGAGCGGAGTGGTGGGTTCGGGGCACCAGGTGGTGAAGCGGGGCACCACGCCGCGGGACATGAAGAAGCGCAGGCCCTCCCGGGTGGAGGCGATGGCCTCGTCGACGGTGGTGAAGCCGAAGGGCTGCGCCATCTCGACCCCGGCGACGAAGTTGGGGATCACGTTCTCCGGGCCGAACACCTCGGTGGAGTCGAGGATGCGCCGGTGCCACTCGTCGCGGCCGACGTAGCGCTCCTTGCCGGGGCAGTACAGCTCGAACAGGCGCTTGTCCCAGACCTCGAAGTTGGGGTGGTAGATCCGCACGCCGTAGTCGTGGAAGCGCTGGACGTCCTCGCGGGGCAGGGCCTGGGCGACGACCTTGCCGATCCAGCGCCCGGGGAAGCGCTCCTCGATGGCCTTGGCGTACTGGCCGTAGAAGTCGGCCTCGTCCCGGCCGCCGACCTGCGAGGTGATGGCGCCACCGGTGAGGGTGTAGGCCCGGGAGGCGCGGGCGGTGTCGTGGCGGTCGATGATCTCCAGCGCCTCCAGCACCTCCTCGACCGGCTTGACCCCGGTGTAGGGGCGGCCGGCGGCCTTGTGCTGGCGCCAGTTGTGGTTGATGTCGCAGTACTGGCACTCCTCCTTGGCGCCGAAGTACTGGCAGACCCGGAAGACCGTCAGGTAGATCAGGTAGCCCCACTGGATGGTCGGGGCGACCTCCATCACCGACTTCCCGTTGGCCAGGGTGTGCCGGTAGTAGTCGGGCATCGGGGGCAGGCCCACGTCGGCGATCCGCGCGCCGTCGAGGTAGAGGCCGAGCGTGCCGTCCTCCCCGGCGCCGACCCGGTACGGCGAGTCCGGGTTGACGCGCACCGACACCACGGTGCGGCGCAGCCCGTACGGGCCGCCGGTGAGCACGACCTCCTCCGGCGGGCGGTTGAGCGCGGCCGCGCCGAGTTCGGGCAGGGTGCGGTGGTCGAAGGAGAAGATGAAGTACGACTTCGGCTTGACCTCGCCGCTCCCGTCGGCGCCGGTGCTGCCGCTGAGGGCGGACTCGTCGAAGGCCATGCCGCCGCGCAGCAGGTCCTCCTTGATCACGGCCTCCCGGGGCACGTCGGGGAAGCGCTCCATGAGGTCCTCGACCAGTGCGGTGCGGCTGCGGCCCTGGGTCTCCATGTGCTGGTACGTCCTTCCTGGCCCCGTTCCGTCACGGGGTCGTGGCCATTCTTCTCCCCCTTACGCCGGCGGGCACGGCGGACCAATGCATGAGGAGGGGGCGTTTCAAACGTCATACGGGCCCACGTTCACCTGATCGGGTGTAGAAGATCGTTCGGAGCGTTTCCGAACCGGTCCCCGCGCCTACGGTTGTGAACCGAGCGAGACGGGGGCGCGTTCCAAGACCGCCCGCGCCGTCGGCCAGATGACGAGCCGTCCTGTCTCGCGATCCTTCATCAGAGTCAGAGGAGGCTCCATGCCCCTGTGCACCAGAGCGGGGACACCCTTCGAGCGCACCGCCGCCGCGGCGGTGGGGTCGTGAGCTCCTCGGCGATGGAGCGGATCCTGCGCGGGCCGAGCGGCCTGGGCACCGCGGGCCTGAACCTGGCGCAGAGCCTCCCCGCACCGAGCACGCCCGCACTCGACACCTCCGTGCCCGGCGTCCCCGCGTCCGACAGCCCCTCGCCGGGCGGTGCCAAGCCGGGCGGTGCCAAGCCGAAGCCCGGCGACGCCATCCCGGGGCTCTACCACCACCCGGTGGCCGAGCCCGACCCGGTGCGGGTGGAGGAGCTGAGCCTCAGGATCAAGACCTGGGCGCTGGACGAGGTCGAGCTGTACCCGCCGGACTGGGAGAAGCAGTTCGACGGCTTCTCGACCGGCCGCTACATGGTGGCCTGCCACCCCGACGCGCCCAGCGTCGACCACCTGATGCTCGCCGCCCGCCTGATGGTCGCCGAGAACGCGGTCGACGACTGCTACTGCGAGGAGCACGGTGGCTCACCGGTCGGCCTCGGCGGGCGCCTGCTGCTGGCGCACACCGCGCTCGACCCGCTGCACACCACCCCGGAGTACCACCCGGAGTGGGAGGCCTCGCTGCACGAGGACGCGCCCCGCCGGGCGTACCGCTCCGCGATGGAGTACTTCACCCGGGCCTCCACGCCCTCCCAGGCGGACCGGTTCCGGCACGACATGGCCCGGCTGCACCTCGGGTACCTCGCCGAGGCGTCGTGGGCCGAGACCGAGCACGTCCCGCAGGTGTGGGAGTACCTGGCGATGCGCCAGTTCAACAACTTCCGCCCCTGCCCGACGATCACGGACACCGTCGGCGGCTACGAGCTGCCCGCCGAACTGCACGCGCTGCCCGCCATGCAGCGCGTGATCGCCCTGGCCGGCAACGCGACCACCATCGTCAACGACCTGTACTCGTACACCAAGGAGCTGTCCATCCCCGGACTGCACCTGAACCTGCCCGTGGTGATCGCCGAACGCGAGGACTGCTCGCACCGGGACGGCTACCTCAAGGCGGTCGAGGTCCACAACGACCTGATGCACGCCTTCGAGGCCGAGGCGGCCGCGCTGGCCGCGGCCTGCCCCGTCCCGACCCTCGTCCGGTTCCTGCGCGGTGTGTCCGCGTGGGTCGACGGCAACCACTTCTGGCACCAGACCAACTCCTTCCGCTACACCCTGCCCGACTTCTGGTGACCACCGTTTCCGGCAGCCATCCCCCTTCCGTTGATCACCCGCTAGGAGCTGACGCATGTCCCTGACCGACGACATCACCACCCCCGCCGACAACGCCGCCATCCCCGGGCCGGCAACCCCCTACCAGGGCGACATCGCACGCTACTGGGACCACGAGGCACGGCCGGTCAACCTTCGCCTCGGCGACGTGGACGGCCTCTACCACCACCACTACGGCATCGGCGACGTCGACCAGGCCGCCATCGGCGACCCGGCCGACAGCGAGCGCGAGAAGAAGGTGATCACCGAGCTGCACCGCCTGGAGTCCGCGCAGGCCGAGCTGCTCCTCGACCACCTGGGCGCGGTTCCGGCCGACGCCACCCTGGTGGACGCCGGCTGCGGCCGCGGCGGCTCGATGGTGATGGCCCACCAGCGCTTCGGCTGCCGGGTCCAGGGCGTCACGCTCTCCGCCAAGCAGGCCGAGTTCGGCAACAACCGGGCCCGCGAGCTGGGCATCGGCGACTTCGTCCGCTCGCAGGTCTGCAACATGCTCGACATGCCGTTCGAGACCGGCCAGGTGGCGGGCTCGTGGAACAACGAGTCCAGCATGTACGTCGACCTGCACGACCTGTTCGCCGAGCACTCCCGGATCCTCGCCGTCGGCGGCCGGTACGTGACCGTCACCGGCTGCTGGAACCCCGCCTACGGGCAGCCGTCCAAGTGGGTCTCGCAGATCAACGCCCACTTCGAGTGCAACATCCACTCCCGCCGGGAGTACCTGCGGGCCATGGCCGACAACCGTCTGGTGCCGCAGGCCGTCATCGACCTGACTCCCGCCACCCTGCCCTACTGGGAGCTGCGCGCCACCTCCTCGCTGGTCACCGGCATCGAGGAGGCGTTCATCAACTCCTACAAGGACGGCTCCTTCCAGTACGTCCTGATCGCGGCCGACCGGGTCTGACCGGGTCTGACAGGTCTGACGGTCCGGGTGTGACGGTGGCCTCCCCGCGGGTGTGGGGAGGCCACCGTCTTCCGGCTACCGCCGGGTGAAGGTGAGGTGGGTGACGCCGCTCGGGCTGGTCACCGCCTCGGTGCGGAAGCGCTGTTCCAGGCCTTCGAGCCCGTCCCAGAGCCGCTCGCCGCGGCCGAGGACGATCGGCACCACCACCACGTGCAGGTGGTCGATCAGGTCCGCCTCCAGGAAGGCCCGGACGGTGCTCGGGCCGCCGCCGATCCGGACGTCCTTCCCGTCGGCCGCCGCCTTGGCCTGGCGCAGGGCCTCCTCGGGCGCGGCGTCGAGGAAGTGGAAGGTGGTCCCGCCCGCCATCTCCAGCGTGGGGCGCGGGTGGTGGGTGAGGACGAAGACCGGGGTGCGGAACACCGGCTCCGGCCCCCACCAGCCCTTCCACTCGTGGTCCTGCCACGGGCCGCGCTGCGGGCCGAACTTGTTGCGCCCCATGATCTCCGCACCGATGCCGTCGCTCCAGGTGCGGGCCATCGCGTCGTCGACGCCGGTGTCACCGCCGGTGTCACCCGCCCGGCCGTGCATCCGCCGGAAGGTCCGGGTCCGGAAGAACCAGCCGTGCAGCCGGTCGCCGGCGTGGCCGAACGGCGAGTCGAGGCTCTGCCCCTCGCCCGTTCCGTAGCCGTCGAGCGAGATCGAGAAGTTGTGGACGCGGACCAGGGACACGGAAGTTCCTCCGGTGCTCGGTGCTCGGTGCTCCGACGCGGACCGGGCCGCGCCTGCTGGACGGCCCACGCTAACCCGGGCGGAAGCGGTACAGCCGTCACGCTATTGTCGTGTCTTCTTCACCCGAAGCTCGCCCTGGTGGGCGATGCTTCGTCCGACCGTCCGGGAGGGGCGGCCGGAGGCACATCCGCACCTGGGGGGACAGTACCTGTGACCGTACGCCGCACCGCCGCCGCCGTCCTGGCGGCCGGCCTGCTCGCCGCCGCCGCGGCCCTGATTCCGGCGACCGCCGACGCGGCGCAGGACGCGGCCGCGAGCGGCCCGGCGGACCTGCCGTTCGGCTCGGCCACCACCGTCGGCCTGCACAACACCTACGACCCGGCCGCCTACCCGTACCTCGCCCAGGGTCTCGACACCGGCACCGGGATGATCGAGCTGGACATCTGGACGGACATCGTCACCAAGGAGTGGAAGGTCAGCCACTCCAACCCGCTCGGCAACTCCAACAACTGCACCGCCGCCAGCACCCCGGCGCAGCTCTACAGCGGCGGCGCCAACAAGAACCTGGAGAACTGCCTCGACGACGTCCGGGTCTGGCTCGGCGCCCACCCGGGCGCCGGCCCGCTGGTGGTCAAGCTGGAGCTGAAGGCGGGCTTCTCCGCCAACCTCGGCATGGGGCCGACGGAACTCGACGCGCTGATCGCCGCGCACCTGGGCCCGGCCGTGCTGCGCCCCGCCGACCTGCTCGCCAAGCCGGGCGGCGGCTCGTACGCCGGCGTCGACGAGGCGGTGCGGGCCGGCAACTGGCCGAGCCGCGCGGCGCTGGCCGGCAAGGTCCTGCTGTACGCGATCCCGGGGACGGTCGAGGAGAGCAACCCCTTCGACACCCTGCACACCGACGTCGAGTACGGCCGCCACCTGCGCGACCTCGCCGCCGCCGGCCGGATCGGCGACGCCCAGCTGTTCCCCGCCGTGCACGGCGCCAAGGCCGGCGACCCGCGCGCCGCGTACACGGGCGCGGACGCCGGGATCCGGCCCTGGTTCGTGGTCTTCGACGGCGACGCCGCCACGTACCTCAACGGCGTCGACACCGCGTGGTACGACCGTTCGCACTACCTGCTGGTCATGACGGACGCGCACAACGTGGCGCCCGCCATCAGCGCCACCGACCCGACGGCGGACCAGGCCCGCGCCCGCACCGAGCAGTTGGCCCGGGCGCACGCCAGCATCGTCTCCAGCGACTGGCGCAAGCTGCCGGCCGTCCAGTCCCTGGCGCTGCCCCGGGGCTGACGTAGAGACGCCGGACGCGCCACCGGGGCGGTGAACGCCCCGGTGGCGCGCAGCCCTGTCCGGCCTCGGCTCCGTTCGGCTCGACTGCTGTCCAGGTCAAGTCGGTTGTGAGTACGTCGAGTTGACCCGAGATGAAGAGTTGGATCAGGGCTTTCGGCGGGCCGGGCCGGTCGCCATGCTGGTTGTCATGACCCGAACTCTACGCGCGTGGAAGTCCCGCGCCGCCGCCGTCGCCACCGTCGCCCTGATGACCCTCGCGCCCGTCGCGGTCGCCACCGAGGCGCACGCCGCGGTGAGCGGCTCGGTGTGCCTGTCCGCCCTGCCGTCGCAGGCGCGCACCACGCTCAACCTGATCGCCTCCGGCGGGCCGTTCCCGTACAGCCAGGACGGCGTGGTGTTCCAGAACAAGGAGCGCGTGCTGCCGGCCCAGTCCTCCGGCTACTACCACGAGTACACCGTGGTGACGCCCGGCTCGCCGACCCGCGGCACCCGCCGGATCGTCACCGGCCAGCGCACCCGCGAGGACTACTACACCGGCGACCACTACGTGACCTTCCGCCTCATCAACTTCGGCTGCTGACCGGCAGTCCACGCTCCAGGCCCCCGGCACGAACCGGGGGCCCGGGAGTGCCGCGCCGCCGCCGTGCCATCGAACCGGACCGCGAGGCCCACCGCTTCGTCCACCACCCCGGCCGGTGGCGCCGGGCAGCCGGGGGCGGCGGACCTCGCCGCGTCCGATACCGCGGCACCCCGATCGGTGCCATGCTGAGGCCATGACAGATCGGACCGGAACCACCCCGCCGTGCGAGGAGCCGCAAGCCGGCCGGCGGCGACGGGAGTTGGCCGCCGCCACGGTGGGCTCGGTGGTCGAGTCCTTCGACTGGAACATCTACGCCGTCCTCGCCCCGTACTTCGCGGCGGACCTCTTCGGGCACGGCAAGGGCGGGGTCAGCGGCCTGCTCGGGGCGTACGCGACCTTCGCGGTCGGGTTCGTCGCCCGGCCGGTCGGCTCGTACCTGATCGGGCGGCTCAGCGACACCCGGGGGCGGCGCTTCGCCCTGACCCTCGGCATGTCCGTGATCGCCGCCGCCAGCCTCGGCATCGCCGTGCTGCCGGACCAGCGGACGATCGGCGCCTGGGCGGCGGTGCTGGCCGTCGCCGCGCGGGTGGTGCAGGGGCTGGCCTTCGGCGGGGAGGCGCCCAGCGTCGCCGCGTACGTGACCGAGACGGCCCCGCCCCGGCACCGCTTCGCGTTCAGCTCGGTCTCCTACGGCGGGATCATCGTCGGCTCGCTGCTCTCCTACGGGGTGCTCGCGCTGCTGCTGCACACCCTCGGCAAGTCCGGTGTGACCGACGGCGGTTGGCGCTGGGCCTTCGTGGTCGCGGCGCTGCTCGGGCTGGCCGCCGTCTGGGTGCGCCGGGCGGCCCCGGAGAGCGCGGAGTTCCGTCGCGCCCGGGCGGAGTCGACGGGCGCGCGCCCGCCGTTCCTGCGGGTGCTGCGCGAGCACCGCTGGGCGGTGCTCACCGTCTTCCTCAACACCCTGGGCGGGACGGTCGGTTACTACTTCGCCCTGGTCTACCTGCCGCAGTACGCCGCCGCCTACGGGGTGGTCGACCGGGAGGTGGCGACCTCCTTCATGACCGTGGTGCTCGCGGTGGTGCTGGCCACCATGCTGCTCAGCGGCGCCGCCGCCGACCGGTTCGGCCTGCTGCCGGTGGCCCGGGCCGGGTTCGCGCTGCCGGTGCTGCTGGTCCCGGTGCTGCTGATCGGGCTGCGGCAGGGCTGGCTGCCGTTCCAGCTCGTCGCCGTGCTGCTGGGGATGCTGGTGGCGACGGTGCTCGGGACGCTCAACGTCTTCACCGGCCTGCTGTTCCCGACGGAGGTCCGCGCCCTCGGCCTGGGCGTGGTCAACGCGGCCACCATCGCCGTCTTCGGCGGCTCCTTCCCGCTGCTCGCCGAGTGGCTGAACGACCACCACCACCTCGGCCTGATCCCCGGCTACGTCACCCTCTGCACGCTGGGCCCCGCGCTCGGCCTCGTCACCGCCCTGCGGGTGCCGTCCTTCGCCGCCGCCGTGGGGGCTCCCGCGGTCAAGGCGCGCGGCGGTCGGGTACCGTCCCAAAGTGGCTGACGTTCGATCATGTCCTGTGGTTGAGTGGGACGGGAACGAACGTGCGGAAGGGCAAGACATGGAGAACAGCGGTCCGGACGGCTGGCTGACCGGGGTCCGGTTCGAGGAGGCGCCGCAGGTGGACCTGCGCACCGACCGCGCGCACCCGGCCCGGGTCTACGACTACCTGCTCGGCGGCAAGACCAACTTCCCGGTGGACCGCGAGGTCGGCGACCGCATCCTGGGGGAGTGGCCCGGCTCGCGCACCGCCACCGTCGCGGCCCGCGCGGTGATGCACCGGATGGTCCGCCGGCTGGTCGAGGTGCACGGCGTCCGCCAGTTCCTGGACGTCGGCACCGGCATCCCCACCACGCCCAACCTGCACGAGGTCGTCCAGGCCGTCGACCCGTCCTGCCGGGTGGTGTACGTCGACAACGACCCGATCGTGCTCGCCCACTCGCGCGCGCTGCTCACCAGCACCCCCGAGGGCCGCACCGCCTACGTCGAGGGCGACCTGCGCGAGCCGGAGAGGTTCCTCGCCGATCCCGCGGTGGCCGCCACCCTGGACCTCGACCGGCCGATCGCGCTGACGCTGATCAACATCGTGCACTTCCTCTCCGACGAGGCCGCGCACCCGCCGGTCCGCGAGCTGGTCGACGCCCTGCCCTCCGGCAGCTTCCTCGCGCTGACCGCCGGCACCGCCGACTCGATTCCCGACCTGGTCGCGATCGGCTCCCGCCGCTACTCGGAGGCCGGCATCGAGAACCACCTGCGCCCCCGCGCGGGCGTCGAGCGCTTCTTCGCCGGGCTGGAACTGGACGACCCGGGCGTCGTGCTGATCAACCGCTGGCACCCGGAGCTGGACGAGGGCCCGGTGCTCGGCGACGACGAGGTGGCGGCCTACGCGGGGCTGGGCCGCAAGCCGTAACGGCCTCTCCGCTCAACTGCTCTACGGATTAACCGCTCTACGGCTTTACGGCTTCATGGCTTCACGGCTTCACGGTGCCATGGTGAGCCCCGCCGCGCCCGCGCCCCGGCTGAGCACCGCCGAGCGGATGTGCTCCAGGGCGCGGGCGTAGTCGGCGCGGCCGGGGGCGCGGTGGACGGCCTCTCGCAGGTCGAGCACCCGGTAGGGCGGGCCGAGGTCGGTGATCTGCGGGACGAACTCGGCGCGGCTCACCGTCCAGCGCAGCCCCGGAGCGGCGGGCGGGGTGACGGTGAAACGGGCGAGGGAACTCCAGTTGCCGCGCGGGTCCTCGGCGCCGTCGTAGGTGAACATGTGCCCGGCGAGCTGGTCGCCGAGGCCGTAGACCGTCCAGGTGTCGCGGACCTTCTCGTAGGCCTGCGGGATGTGGGCGTGGGTGCCGAGGATCAGGTCGATGTCGGGCTGTCCGGGAGCCGGTTCGACGGCCAACTCGCGGGCGAGGGTGAGCTGCTGCTCGTCCGGCGCGTCCTGCCACTCGGTGCCCCAGTGGACGCTGACCACCACGAGGTCGGCGCCGTCCGCCCGGGCGGCGCGTGCGTCGGCGAGGATCCGGTCCCGGTCGATCAGGTTGACCGCCCAGGGCCGGCCCTCGGGCAGCGCGATGTCATTGGTCCCGTAGGTGTAGGCGAGGTGGGCGACGGTGGCGCCGCCGGCCCGGAGCAGGGCGGGCCGGCCTGCCTCGTCGGCCGTCCGGGCGGAGCCGGTGTGGGCGAGGCCGACGGCGTCCATGGCGTCGAGGGTGCGTCGGATTCCGGCGGGGCCGTCGTCGAGGGTGTGGTTGGAGGCGGTGTCGCAGGAGGTGTAACCCGCGTCCTTGAGGGCCCGGGCGACCTGCGGCGGGGACTTGAAGGTCGGGTAGCCGGTGTACGGTCCGCCGTCGGCGCCGTAGACCGTCTCCATGTGGCAGATGGCCAGGTCGGCGCCGCTGACCAGGGGTCTGATGCCGGCGAGCATGGCGCTGAAGTCGTATCCGCTCCCGCCGGCGTCCTCCTCGGCCTGCTGGATGATCTCGGTGTGCGGCAGGACGTCCCCGGTGGCGACCAGGGTGAACGGTCGCGGTCCGGTCGCGGTGGGGGTCGCCGTGGCGGCGGGCGGCGGGGCGGTGTCCGGGGCGCCGCAGCCCGGGAGGGCGAGGAACAGGGCGAGGGCCGCGGTGGCGGTCCGGCGGTGGGGCAGCAACATCGTCGGCTCGTCTCACGATCGGAAGGTGTGACTGGCCATCCGACTATGCGAGGCCCCGTCGACGGACCGCCGGACCCACGCCCGCAGGTCACCCGGGAGGCGCGTCACCCCCTGTACGCGGGCACCCCGAATGTGGTGACATAGCCATGTCAATTTCGGGGCCGCGCTCGAAGCGTCAAGGCGCTCGGAACGTCAAGGCGCTCGGAACGTCACCGCACTCGGAACGTGACCGCGCCGGCCCCGGCTCCGTGGACGATCGAAGGGGAAGCCCATGCTGCTCCGTGTACTGGCCACGACCGGAATCGCCGCAACCCTGTTCGCCTCGCCGGCCCTCGGTGCCGGCGCGCTCCCGACGCCGCCGGATCGGATCGTCATCGACGTCGCGACCGTCAACGGCTCCGGCTGCCCGGCGGGTACGGCCGCCGTGGCCGTCTCCCCGGACAACACCGCCTTCACCGTGACCTACAGCAGCTACCTCGCCCAGGTGGGTGTCGGCTCGAAGCCGACCGACTTCCGGAAGAACTGTCAGCTCAACCTGCGGGTGCACGTCCCCCAGGGCTTCACCTACGCGATCGCCTCCGCCGACTACCGCGGCTACGCCCACCTGGAGAAGGGTGCGACCGGCACCCAGCAGGCCAGCTACTACTTCCAGGGCGACCCGGCGACCGCCCAGTTGAGCCACCACTTCAGCGGCCCCAAGGACGACAACTGGCAGGCGACCGACACCGTCGACGTCGCCGCCCTGGTCTTCGCCCCCTGCGGCGAGGAGCGCAACTTCAACATCAACACCGAACTTCGGGTCGGCGCCGGCAGCTCGGACCCGAACAGCACCACCAGCTTCATGACCATGGACTCGACGGACGGCAGCATCAACACCGTCTACCACCTCGCCTGGAAGCAGTGCCCCTGATCCCCGCCGCCTGACCCCCCGGGCCCTGTGCCCGTACTCCCTGCGCCCGGCCCCGGCGGAGCCCCCGACCCCCGCCGGGGCCGACGCATGCCCGCCGCCGTGCCGGTGATGCGCGTGACGTACTACACCTTCGACGGCCCGCACGGGGACCTCACCCCGGTCGACACCTTCAGCCTGCAGCGGCCCCGCACCGACCGTCGTCAGAGGCGGGCCGTCAGCGCCGGAACAGGACGGTCAACGTCCGCCACCAGCCGCGCCGTTGCGCCGGGATCCGTACGGCGGCCGGTGCCTCCGCCTCCTTCTCCACCGCCTCCTCCACCGCCTCCGCTACCGCCGGCGTGGGTTCGGGAACGGTGACGGCCGCCGGGTCCGGGGCGTCGACCGGCTTGGAGTCGGGGTGCGGCTCGATCTCGCGCGGGGTGAACTCCACCGGCAGCTCCACCAGGTGCCGGGAGATCCAGGCGGAGGTCCAGGTCAGCTCCTCCTCCGGCACGGCGAGCCGAAGGTCCGGCAGGAGGGTCAGCAGGATGTCGATCCCGGCCTCGGCGACGGAGCGCCCGATGTCCTGGCCGGGGCACTCGTGCGGGCCGGCGCCGAAGGAGAGGTGGGAGCGGTTGCCGTACAGCGGGGTGGCCAGATCGGGTCGGACGACCGGGTCGACGTTGCCGGCCGCGAGTCCGAGCAGCAGCAGGTCACCGGCCCTGATCTGCTGCCCGCCCAGCTCGGTGTCGACGGTCGCCCAGCGGCCGGCCACCAGCGACATCGGCGGGGAGTCCCACAGCACCTGGTCCAGCGCCTCGCCCAGGGTCATCTGACCGCCGGACAGGTGGGCGCGGAACCGGGGGTCGGTGAGCACCATCTTCAGGGTGTCCGCGATCAGGTTGACGGTGGTCTCGTTCGCGGCGAGCAGCACCACCCGCAGATGCTCCATCACCTCGTCGTCGGTCAGCCCGGCCGGGTGCTCCATCAGCCAGGTGACCAGGTCGCCGCCAGGGTCCTCGCGCTTGGCGGCCATCGTCCGGCGCAGGCTCGCCACCACGTACTCGTTGCTGGCGATGGCCGTCTCGGTGCCCTTCATGAGATCCCGGGCGGCGTTCACCAGCTGCGGTCCGTACTCGTCGGGCATGCCGAGCAGCTGGGTCATGACGAGCATCGGCAGGTGCTCGGCGAACTGGGTGACCAGCTCGGCCCGGCCGGTCTGCCCGACCACCTGGACCAGCTCGGTGGTGAACCGCCGGACGTGGCGGCGCACGCCGCGCCGGTCGAAGCGGTTCAGACCGTCCAGCACGGCGCCGCGCAGCCGCCGGTGCTCCTCGCCGTCCGCGAACACGCACAGCGGCTGCCAGGCGATCACCGGCATCAGCGGGGAGTCCATCGGGACTTCGCCGTCGCGGAACGCCGACCAGAGGCGGGAGTCGCGGGAGAACAGGGACGGCGAGCGCATCGCGGTGATGTTCGCGCCGTGGCCGAGGATCAGCCAGGCCGGGAGGTCCCCGTGCAGCAGGACCGGGGCCACCTCGCCGTGTTCGGCGCGCAGCTTCTCGTACAGGCCCGCCGGGTCGGCCTCGGCCTCGGGCCCGTACAGGCGCCGGACGCCGCCGGGGCCGAACGGTTCGAGGGCGTGCCCGTGGGCCGGGCAGCCGGGCGGCGGGGTGGGGGCGGCGTCGTCGGGGAACGGGGTGCTCACGGGCTCTCCGGGGTCGGGTGGCGTCGGCGAGGCGGACGAGGGGTTCGGGGGGTCGGATGACGGGGCGCGCGGGCGGGCGCGCACGGGTGGCCGGTCAGCGGGCGGTCGGTCAGCGGGCGGTCGGGGCCGCGAGCTCGTACAGGTACCGCATCAGGGTCATCAGGGTGTCCCGGCTGGACTCGCGGCTGCGCGCGTCGCAGGCCACGATCGGCACCTCGGGCGGCAGGTCGAGGGCGGCCCGCAGCTCGTCGACCGGGTGCGCCGGAGCCTCCGGGAAGTCGTTGACGGCCACCACGAAGGGCACGCCGCGGTCCTCCAGCCGCCCGATCACCTCGAAGCTGACCTCCAGCCGGCGGGTGTCCACCAGCACCACCGCGCCCAGGGCGCCCTCGAACAGGCCGTTCCAGAGGAACCAGAACCGCTCCTGCCCGGGGGTGCCGAACACGTACAGCACGAGCCGGTCGCTGATGCTGATCCGGCCGAAGTCCATCGCCACCGTGGTGGAGGTCTTGCGTTCGACCCCGGTGGGGTCGTCCACGCCGACCCCGGCCTGGGTCATGGTCTCCTCGGTGGTCAGCGGGCGGATCTCGCTGACCGAGCCGACCAGCGTCGTCTTGCCGACGCCGAAGCCGCCCACGATCACCACCTTGACCGCCATCGCGACGGAGTCCGGCAGCAGGTCCGAGGCGGCCGGTCCGACCACCGTGTCAGAGCCTTTGAAGTCCATGGATCACCGCCTCCAACAGGGCACGGTCGGGAAGTTCCGCCTTGGGGACGGCGGCGCGGGCCTCGATCCGCCCGTCGTCGAGCAGGTCCGCCAGCAGCACGGTGACGACGCTGGTGGGCAGTTCGAGGTAGGCGGAGACCTCCGCCACCGAGAGCGGCGAGCGGCACAGCCGCAGGATGGCCGCGTGCTCGGGCTGCATGGTGGGCGTCGGCTCCGCGCGGGAGACGATCAGGGTGACCAGGTCGAAGACGCCCGGTCCGGCCGGGCCGCTGCGGCCTCGGGTGATCACGTACAGGCGGGCGGGGTCGGGGCCGTCCCACCCGTCCTGGTCGGCCGTCGTCATGTGCCCGCCTCGCTGTGCTCGTTCATGTGCCCGCTCCGCGATGCCGGGTCAGGCGGTCGCGGTCCAGGTTCCTGTCGCGGTCCCTGCCGCGGTCGGGACCGGGTCCGGGACCGGGCCGGCGCTCCGGCCGGTTCACGCGACCACCTCGGGGTTGCGCGGGGGAGTGGCCAGGTGCTCGCCGATCCGGGCGACCAGGTCGCGCATCTGCTGGCCCACCAGTCCGGCGTCGACCCCCTCGTCGGCGAGCACCGCGAGGTACGCGCGGGAGGCGGCCGCCATCAGGTAGAAGAAGCCGCCGTCCACCTCGATCACCACCAGCCGCATCGAGCCGTCGCCGTGCGGGAACTCCTGCCCCACCGCCGCGGCCAGGCTCTGCAGCCCGGCGCACGCGGCGGCGAGCCGGTCGGCGGTGTCCGGATCGGTGCCGTGCTGGGCGATCCGGAGGCCGTCGCCGGAGAGTACGACGATGTGGCGGATGTACGGCACGCTGTCCGCGAGGTCCTTGAGGATCCAGTCCATGTTGCTGCGGTGCGGAATCACTGCTCGCCTTTCCCTGCCGTCTCTTCATTGGTCTGACCGGCCGAACTCGCGGCCGGCCTATGGCCGTTGATCCCCTCGGTGAACGCCTCCAGCCAGAGGCCGGGCTGTACCGGCTCCTTGGCGTGACGCCCTCCCGTCCCCGGGGCGGGGCCCGCGGCGGGCCCCGAGGCCGGGTTGCCGTACTGTCCGGCGGTCCGGCCCGATCCGGGGTAGCCCGCCCGGGGGGTGGGCGGGCGCCGCCGCCGCTGCGGCAGGCCGTTCGCGGCGCGCTCGGTGACCACCACCTCGTCGTCCCCCGGGCCGGGCCCGCTCGGCGCCCACGGACCGGAAGCCCCGAAGGACGATCCGACGGACGGCCCCGTCATGCCGGTCGTCGCCGTCCGCGCCCCCCACGGCCGCGACGGAGCGGCCGACTTCGGGGGGTTCGCCGGGAGCGGCCGGGGGCCGGAGAACGCGCCGATCCCGTGCGCCCGCCCGGTCGGGGGCGCGGTGGTGACCAACTCCTGCGGCACCACCAGCACGACCCGGACGCCGCCGTAGGCGGAGCGGCGCAGCGAGATCTGGAAGCCGTACGCCTGGCACAGCCGGCCGACCACCGCGAAGCCCAGCCGGGGCGATTCGGTGAGGTCGTCCAGGTCCTTGGAGACCTGGGCCTCGCGCAGGCTGCGCTCGGCGCGGATCCGGGCCTCGTCGGTCAGGCCGAGGCCGCCGTCCTCGATCTCGATCGCTATGCCGCTCTGCACCTCGGCGGCGCTCAGGTGCACATGGGTGTGCGGCGGCGAGTAGCGGGTGGCGTTGTCGAGCAGTTCGGAGACGGCGTGGATCAGCGGCTCGACGGCCGGTCCGATCACCGACACCTGGGCCACCGGGTGCAGGTCCACCCGCTGGTACTCCAGGATGCGTGACATGCCGCCGCGCAGCACGCTGTAGAGCGCCACCGGCCTGGTCCACTGGCGGCCGGGGCGGGCGCCGGACAGGACGGCGATGCTGTCGGCGAGGCGGCCGGTCAGCGCGTTGCCGTGGTCCAGGCGCAGCAGGTCGTCGAAGACCGCCGGGTCGTTGCCGTGCCGGTCCTCCATCTCGCGCAGGTCCTTGGCCTGCCGGTGGATGATCGCCTGCACTCGGCGGGCGATGTTGACGAAGGCCCGCTCGGCGGAGTCGCGCCGGTTCACCTCGTCGTCGACGGCGACGATGATCCCGCGCACCACCGACTCCAGCGCGCCCCGGAACTTCGGCGCGGCCAGCGGATCGCGCACCTGGTACGACCGGGCCAGGCTGTCCATCGACGCGCCGTAGCGGACCCGGGCCACCAGCCTCGGCAGTTCCTCCTTGGCCAGCCGCACCGCCTCGGCCTCCTGGCCGGCCAGCCGCCGCTGCAACTCGCCGACCTGCCGGGCGTGCTGCTCCCGCAACGCGGCCAGCGCACGCCCCCGGCGGGCCGACTCGGCCGCCACCACGGCCACCAGCACGGTGCCCGTCGCCCCGCACCAGAGCACCTCCGCACGGACCCCGGCGGACACCACCGCCGCTGCGGCCGCCACGGCCGCCGCCATCACGGCGGTGGGCAGCAGCCACCCGAGCAGGGGCGCGGACGGCCGTCTGGCGGGCGATGATCCAGCTCGAAGCATTCTCGGCATCCTCAAACGATCGGAACAGTACGGGGACGGGCGACGGCCGGCGCCGGAGGCATGGTGATGCAGCATAGCCAAGTTCAGGACAATCCTGACGGAAGTTCAAGAATCCAGCTGTACAGCCGACTTGTCCTGCCGTGCCGGACATGCCGGACATCTCGCACACCAGTCTCAGCCCCGGCCGGCCGCCGTCCCGCCACCAGGCTTCTCGCCCCGCCCCGCGCGCGCCGCCAACCCGCCCCGGATTCGCTCATGCGAAGGGTTTCTTCGCCAATTACCCGTTCCGAAACACGAGTTCGTGCTACGGCACGCCCCTGTGCCGGCCCCGGACGGACGGCCCAAGGGAAATCCCGGCGGGAGACCGGATCCGTCTGCGCACCCGCCGTCGCGCCTCCTAAGGTCGGCGCATGAACGATCACGGCCGAACGGCGGACCCCCTGGGCCAGACCCTGTGCCGACTCATGGGTGAAGAGACCTGGAAGAGCATGCTGGCGGAGGCCTTCGAGCGCCGGCATCCGATCGGCGCCACCCTGCTGCGCCAGGCGGAGCCCGGAACGCATGTGCTCGCCCTGCTGAGCGGGGTGGCGAAGGTGACCCGACGGGAGCGCGCCGGGGACGTCAGACTGCTGGCGTTCCGCGGCCCCGGCGAACTGCTCGGCGAGGTGGCCGTGTTGGACGACGGCGTCCGTTCGGCGAGCGTCCAGGCGATCTCGGACTGCACGGTCGCGGTCCTCACCAAGGCCGCTTTCCTGCGGTTCGTCACGGACCGGGACCTGTTCCCGGTGATGGTCCGCTACGCCATGGGCAGGCTCCGGGAGTCGGACCTCGCCCGCAGCGGCGGCGACATCGCGGCCCGGCTGGCGGCCGCCCTGGCCGCCCTGGCCGACGTCTCCGCGGGCCCGGAAGGCCCGGCGGGGCCGCCGGGGCGGCGCACAGAACTCGCCCTGACCCGCGACGAACTGGCCCAGCACCTCGGGGTGTCCCGGAACACCGTCACCGCGGGTCTGGCCGAACTCGGCTCCCACCAGGTTCACGCCGGGCGGAAGTCCATCGTCATCGGCGACCTGTCCGCCCTCCGGCGGGCGGCCCGCGGGGCGCGTGACTGACGCGGCGCCGGCCCGCTCGGAGGGAGGCCCGCGCGACTGATGACACGTCAGTTCGTGTGACGGGCGTCACCGGGTTTCCGCACTGAGCGAGCACACCGCACGGCGCGCGCTCGCGAAGCTTGGGGCACACGGTCCGCACGGGAACCACAAGGAGCACAGATGTCGCAGTCCGACCAGCCGATGCCCGAGGCCAGCGCCCTGCCCTACAGCCGGAGCCGCCGACTGCCGCCGTACCGGGGCATCGTGGCCGTCGACGCCAAGGACTTCACCGGCTACCCGGCCATCGAGCACGGCATGATCAGCCAGGCCGTCCCGAAGGTCCTCCAGTGGTCCTTCGAGCGCGCCGGACTCGCCGAGGTCTGGCACGGACGCCGGTTCCCCGCCTCCACCGGCGACGGCTACGTCTTCGGCTTCGACCCGGCCTGGATGCCGTTCCTGATCCACCCGTGGCTGCACACCCTCCAGGAGGTGCTGACCGAGTTCAACGTGCACTCGGTCGGGACGGTACGGATCCGGCTGCGGGTCAGCCTCCACATCGGTCCGCTGCCCGACTCCGGCGGTGAGTTCGACGGCAACGGCACGCCCCGCAACGACACCCACCGCCTGCTCGACTCCCGCCCGGTGAAGGCCATGCTGGCCGCCTCCAACGAGAGCATCACCCAGGTCGCCGCCATCCTGTCCGACCGCTGCTACGACGACGCGGTGGCGGGTGGATTCACCGGCCGCCACCCCGACCACTTCATCGAGGTGCCGGCCACCGTCGAGGGCAAGCGGTTCGACCAGCGGGCCTGGCTGTACGTGCCCGCGCCCTCGGGGAACCTCTACGACCGCCGCATCCTGGGCGACGCCGTGGTCGCGGAGCACGAGCGGGCGCAGGCCGCGGCGGCGGAGCCGGCGGCCGGGCAGGCGGACGGCGGCCGGACGGGAGGCGGGCCTGTGAGCTACCAGGCCGACCGCGGAAACATCAACAACGGTACGGTGCACGGTAGCCAGCACGTCACCAACGTGGAGGGTGACCAGCAGGTCACCAAGGTGCGCGGCGACTACGCCGGGCGCGACGTCGTGCGCGGCGACTCCTTCGGGGGCGACTACGTGGCGGGCCACAAGGCCGGTACGGTCCACGGCAACCAGGGCGACACCTTCCACGGCGACAAGAAGGACCGGCGCCGGTGAGCGCCGAGGACCAGTCCGCCGTCGACGGCGCATCCGGCGGCGGCCCGTCCGGCGACCGCCCCGGCGACCCGGCGCCCGACCGGGACGAGACCGCGTCCGGACATCCGGACCCGGACGACGCCGACGACTTCGCCGATCCCGACGACTTCGCCGACCCCGACCGGGAGTTCCTCAGCCGGCTCGGCCGCTGGGCGGCCCCCGGTGGGCCGCAGGTCATCTACGCGCCGAACGGCAACATCAACACCGGCGCGGTGCACGGGGGTCAGCGCGTCGAGAACACCGGCGCGACGTCCGCCCCGGGCGGCCCGCACGTGGAGGCGCACGAAGGCCCGATCTCCGCACTGGAGATCCTGGACGCGCGGGCCGGCTTCGCCCAGCCCGAGTGGTTCCCGTCGGCACTGGAGGAGTTGGACACCGGCCTGCTGTTCCTGGCGGGCGAGCCCGGCACCGGGCGCCGCACCGCGGCCCTCAACCTGCTGTCCCGGCACAGCGGGCACAGCATGAGGCTGCGCGCGCTCGACAGCGACGAGGACCTGTCCACCTGGCGCCCCCGCGACACCGAGGCCCGCGGGTACCTGGTGCACGGCCTGCTGCCCACCCTCCGGCTCGGCCCGGCGGTGGTCGCCAACCTCCGCCGCCTGCTGGCGGACGCGAAGGCGCGCATGGTGGTCATGCTGCCGCACGACCCGGACCTGCTCCGCAGCCTCGCCCGCGACCTGGACCTCACCCCGGTGCGCTGCGTGCCCCCGCCGCCCGGCGCGGTCTTCGAAACCCGTCTGAAGGCCGCGGTCCCCGACCCCGACCGGCGCCGGCACCTGCTGGAGCGGCTGCGGCCGGGGCTGGACGACCTCCTGGCGTCGGAACTGGTCCCCGCCCAGGTCGCCGAACTGGTCGCCGAGGTGGCCAGGGCCGGCGACGAGGGCCCCGACCTCTCCGATCTCCGCAGACGGCTCAGCTTCCTCGCCGAGAAGGAGGTTCCCGACCTGTTGAAGAAGCTGCACGACGACCCGGACGGACTCGCGTTCCTGCTGGCGACCAGCGTCTTCGAAGGACTCGACCACCGGATCGTCCGGGACGAGGCCGACCGGCTGCTCAAGCTGGCCGACGGCCGTCTCGATGCCGTCCTGCCGACGGGCGGTGACGACGGCCGGAGCGGTGCGGTGAGCCGGGAGGCCCCTCGCCCGAACCCGCGCTTCGTCTTCCGGCGGTCGCTGGACGAACTCCTGGCGACCGTCCGGGCCGAGTGCGCGCCCGGCGAGATCCGCGCGACCTCCCGCTACACCTACACGGTGGAACCGGTGCGCTTCACCCGGCACCGCCAGGCCGAGACGGTGCTGCGGCACGTCTGGCGGCAGTACGGCGAGCTGTCCGGGCTGCTGACCGAGTGGATGGACGCCGTCCCGGGTACGGACCCCGAACTGGCCGCGCCCCTGGGCCGGGTGATGGGACTGGCCGCAGGCTGGGGCGGCGGCCGGCGCGCCCTGCGCGACATCGTCAAGCTGGCCCGGTCCGACCGTCAACGCAGCCGCCGCACCGCCGCGTTCGCGCTGGGCATCGCGGCGCAGGACCCGGTGCTGGCCGGAGAGGTCAAGTACCGCCTGAGGAACTGGAGCCACGAGGTCGGCTGGCAGGTGCGGTCCACGGTCGCCTACGCCTGCGGCGAGGAGTTCGGGACGTCGCGCCCGGAGCTCGCGCTGTCGTTGCTGCGGGGGTGCTACCGGGGGCGGGAGGAGGACGAGAGGGCGGTCGCCACAGCCGTCGACGCGGCGTTGTGGGAGCTCTTCGCCTCAGGTAACCAGCCGGTCGTCCTGCGCGAATTGATGGACTGGACGGACCGCCCGGGGCGCGGGGCCGAACTCGCGCTCCGGACCTTCCCCCGGCTGCTGTGGGACCGCGCCTGGTTCCAGGCCCAGTTGATCACCGTCGGCGAGTTCACCGACACCGTGATCACCTTCATCCGGCTCTCGCTCAACGACGACGACCTCTTCGGCGAGACCCGCAGCGCACTGCTCTCCTGGTGCGCCTCGGCGGTCTGGAACGAACCGCTGCGCGCCGCCGTGGAAACGCTGCTGACCGCGCTCGCCCAGGAGATGAGCCTCGGTGAAATGCGCCTGTTCGTCGAGATCGACGCTGACGACAACCCCGACCTGGCCGGACGGCACATCGCCCAGCACGCCCTGGACGCCTGGCGCCGGGGCGAACCGCGGCCGTACCGTCCCGCCCCCGCCGATGGAGGAGCCCGATGACCGCCGACAGCGACCCGCCCGTCTACGCCCGCGCCACCCAGGCGCCGTGGCGGGAGATCCTGCGCCACCGCTGGTCCGGGCGGCGCGACCGCGCGCTCGTCCTGCTGGACCGGGACGGGCTCTACCACCAGGTGGGGCACCGCCGCCGCGCCCGCGCCGACGAGGACCCGGACCTGGAGGGCCCGGTGGCCGTCCGGGCGGGCCTGCGCGGATTCGACGACGCGTACCTGGTCGAGCTGGACGAGCGGTCCGGGACCAGGGCGGTCGGCCTGTCGACCCCGTACGGCACGAAGTCGGTGGACGTCCACGTCCTGTGGTGGGTGCACGACGCCGTGAACGCCGTGCGGGCGCGGACCGTGCGGGGCTGGCTGCCGGTCCGCAAGGACCTCGAACAGCGTCTGCGCCAGCTCAAGGAGCAGTTCGCCACCACCGGGCACGGGCTGACCGAGGCCGAGCTGATGCACTACCTCGCGACGCCCCACCTCCTGCCGCACTGCGGCCTCGGCTACCGCGTCACGGACGTGTCCGCCCGGGAGCACGACGCCGAACTGCGGCTCGGGGAACCGGACGGGGCCGATGTGCCCTACAACTGGATGGACAAGAGCGAGGACGAGTACGCGTTCTGCCGCCGGGCCGTTCAGGAGGGCCCGGTGTCGCTCGCGGCGCTCTGGCTGGCCAGACATCCGGACCAGGTCCGGGAGGTCCTGGACTGGGCGGTCGGCCATGCCGAACTGCTCCGGGGTGAGACCACCTGGCAGGACCAACTGGCGCTGATGCTGGGCAAGTTGAGCGAGCAGGAGCGGCAGGAGCTGTCCCGGATGCTGCGCGACCGCCTCATCGCGCTCGGACGGCGGGTGCCCGGCCCCGGGCCGCAGGGCGCCGGGCCGGAGTTCGTCAAGATCCGCTCGCAGGCCAACGGCTGGGCGGGCGGCGTGGCGAACGGGAGCCCGGTGTGACCGCCGCCGGCATACCCGGCGGCCGGGCGCCGACCGCACCGGACGCCGCTTCTACCGCCGCACCGGACGCCGCCCCGAGCCCGTCGGCGGTGGCGGCGATCGAGCGCCTGGTGACCGCCAACAGCATGGAGCTCACCCGGGCCGACGCCAAGGCCGCCGTGTTCCTGGCGTTCACCGGCGCGGTCCTCGGGGTGTTCATCCCGCTGGGCGGGGGCGGGGGCGGGGGCGGCGGCGGCGGATCCGGGCCCCGGGCCTGGGCGGTGCCGTTCCTGTGGTGGAGCGCGGTGGCGAGCGCGCTGCTGGCCGTCGCCTGCTTCGTGGCCGCCCTCGTCCCCCGGTACCGGAAGGGCGAGCGGCAGGCCCCGACCAGCCCGGCCTACTTCGGGCACATCGCGCCGGGTGCGGGGGTGGAGCGGCTGCGCCGCGCCTTCGAATGCGGGGGCCGTGATCCGGTGGGGGCGCTGTTGTCCTCGCTGGCCGGGACCAGCGCGATCATCCGGGCGAAGTACCGCTGGATCGAGGTCGGAACCGCGGTGCTGCTCCTCGCACTGCCCCAGTTCGCGCTGACCCTGAGGCCGGTCTGAGGCCGGTCTGAGGCGCGGTCCCGTCCACGGTCCGCCCCAGGGCTCCTGGGGCGGGCGGCCGTCAGGATTCGACGAGGCCCTGCGCGCCCTGCTGGCCGCCGTGGCCGGAGGCTGGACGGCGAACGCGGTGCCGGCCTCCCCGTCCGGGGGAGGACGGCACCGCGCCGGTGTCGTGCGTCAGGGCAGCGGGATCCGCACGATCTGCGGGTCGTGGTCGCTCAGCTGGGTGCTGAACTCGCTGTTGATGTGCACGATGTCGTAGCTGTACGGCTTCGCCGCCAGCGCGCCGGAGATGAGGATGTGGTCCAGCACCTGGGAGTTGCCCTCGTACACGTAGGTGTAGCGCTCGGGCAGCGGCAGGGTGCGCGGCAGGTCGGTCAGCGAGCCGCCGGCGGTGAGGATGTCGGCGGTCTGCGAGAACTCGAAGTCGTTGAGGTCGCCGAGCACGATGACCGCCGCGTTCGGGTCCACCGCCAGGATCTGGTCGGTGAAGTTCTTCACCACCGTCGCCTGGTTGTGGCGCTGGGTCTCGGACGGGTGCGCGGGCGGCTGGTAGCGGCCGAACAGGGGCTGGTCGCCGCCCTTGGAGTTGAAGTGGTTGGCGATCACGAAGACCGGCTTGCCGTTCCAGCGGAACTCACCGGCGAGCGGCTTGCGGCTGGAGTTGAACGCCGTGTTGGTCGGGTCGATCCGGCCGGGGGAGTAAGCGAGTTGGGGCGTGCCGCCGTTGTTGACGACCGAGTCGGCGGTGGTGGAGCCGGCGCCGGGGCGGTCGGTGAAGCTCAGGCCGCGGTCGGTGCGGAACAGGAACACCTGGCGGATGTTGCCGCCGGGCTGGCCGCCGTCCTGGCCGTCCACCGGGTTGATCTGGCGGTAGGAGTAGGCCGGGCCGCCGGCCGCCGAGATGGCGGCGGTGAGCTTGGCGAGGGTCTGGTCGGGGGCGGTGGTGCCGTCGTCGGTGGGGCCGCTGTTGTCCTGGATCTCCTCCAGGGCGACGAGGTCGGGCGAGCGCAGGTTGGTGACGATGCCCGCCGCGAGGCCGTCGAACTTGCTCTGCGGGTCGGCGGGGGAGAGGTTCTCCACGTTGAAGGTGGCGGCGGCGAGCTGGCCGGCCGTCGGGGCGGCGGTGACCTCGGCGGCGAGGTTGCCGGAGGTGACCGCCGGGGTCGCGGTGACCTGGAGCTTGAAGTTGCCGAAGGAGTAGTCGAGCACGCCGACGGTCGCGCCGGTCAGGGTGTCGCCGACGTTGGCGGTCGGGGTCGGCGCGAGCGTGTTCGCCAGGGTCACCCGCTCCGGGTTGCCGTCGTTCGCCTGGAGCAGGATGCCGCCCCGGTTGGTGCGGGTGGTGCTGCCCTGGGGCACGACGGGGAGGTCGCCGTACTTGTTGCTGGGGCCGACCACGGCCGCGTCGTCGATCTCGACCCGCATGCCCTCCAGCGAGGCCCAGAAGTCCAGGCCGTCGGTGGCGGGTTGGTAGTTTCCGGCGGTCTCGACGTCCCCGCCGGCGACGCTGGAGATCACCGCCGCGGGGGGCACCCGCCCGCCGGGGCCGACCAGGGTGGGCGCGGGCAGCGGCGCGTTGTGGGCGAGCACCGTGACGCTGGGCGCGGTGAGTTCGGTGATCGACAGGTTGGTGGTGCCGCCGCTGCCGCCGGGGCGGTACTGGCTGACGGTGGCGCTCACCGTGACGGAGTCGCCGACCGCGACGGTGGGGGCGCCGGCGGTGTAGACGTAGACGCCCTCGCTGGTGCCGGGGTCGTTGTCGGGCTGCGGGTCCTGGTACCAGAAGCCGTTGGGCCCGACGGCGGTGACCACGCCGGGCACCGCGCTCACGGCGCTGCCGGCCAGCGGGGAGGTGCGGGCCGCGCCCTGGATGTCGTGGATCCGGGCGCCGGTGGTGGTGCCGCCGCCGGTGGACGCGGAGTTGCGCGGCGTCGGGGCGCCGATGGTGAAGTCCGCCGCGTTGTTGTCGGTGTCGGTGGCGCCGCCGCCGACGCGCAGGGCGGCGGTGGAGTTGGACAGGTTGCCGGTCGGCGAGCCCTCGGCGGAGCTGGCGCTCGATCCGTAGCCGACCAGGTCCTTCACCCCGGGCTGCGTCGCGCAGCCCGAACCGCAGGTCAGCGCGGTGCCGTTGGTGACCAGCGCGACCTTGCCGGAGGTCGCGGCCAGGTTGAGGGTCCCGGTGGCGTCCGGCGTCGGCAGCGCCGCGCCCGTTCCGGCCCCGGTGGCCTCCTGCACCAGGAGGAAACGCCCGGGCGCGATGGTGCCGGACAGCGTGGTCCGGCCCCAGGACGTGCCGCCCGCCGAGGCGTACTGCACCGTCCAGCCGGTGACGGACACCGGCGCGGTGCCGCGGTTGTACAGCTCGATGAAGTCGTTGGCGTACGGGGCACCGGAGTTGCCGCCCCCGCCGTACACCTGGCTGATCACCACGTCGGGTGACGCCGCCTGGGCGACGCCGCCGGGCAGCGCCAGCAGCGCCCCCACCACGGCTGCGGTGGACGCCCCCGCTATCGCTCTGCGCCGGACTCGCTGGGTACTCCGCATGAGCTTCCTCCTGACGGCCGCTCGGGCTGGTGGCCCGGCGGTCTGAACACGGACAAGAAAGTTCGGGCGCTGCGGTTCTAGCAACGCCACCCGATCCCTACCGTGCGCGGCGGGCGACGACCAGATGTACGGCGGAAGAATGGTTCGTGAGGCGACAAGTGGGAGGCGAGGTTCCGGGAGGGCCCCGTGGGGCGTGCTGTCAGTGCCGCGCCTTAGGTTGGGTGTTGTCGGTGAGCGGGGCCGCGAACAGGCCCCGCCTCGCCACCCGTCTCCGTTGCCCGAAAACCCGAAAGGGGACTTCGTCGTGTCCGTCGCCGTGGAAGAGCAGGTCACCTACCTCGAACTGTCCGAGGAGGAGGGGAGCGCGCACAAGTTCTACGAGGTGCGGCTCGCCGGCAGTACGGTGACGGTCCGCTACGGGCGGATCGGCGAGGAGGGGCAGGCCAAGTCGACCAGCTTCCCGAGCGCCGAGAAGGCCGCCGCGTCGGCGGCCAAGAAGATCGGCGAGAAGGTCCGCAAGGGCTACGCGCCGGCCGTCCAGGGCGTGCGCCAGCGCCGGGCGGTGACCAGGCGGCAGCTCGTCAGCACCCGTTCGACGGCGAACCAGGCGCCGCTGCTGTGGCGGTTCCGCTCCGGCTCGCCGGCCTTCGGCGTCTTCGTCGGCGAGGAGCACGCCTGGGTCGGCAACGAGCGCGGCGACGTCTACACCCTCACCCACGACGGCGAGGTCACCGCCCGGTTCGGCCTGCCGGACGGCGTCAAGTGCATCGTCGCCGACGACTGGTGGATCTACGCGGGCTGCGACGACGGCAAGGTGTACGACCTGGGCGGCAAGGTCCCCCGGGTGGCGTACGAGATAGCCGAGGACGTGGACATCTTCTGGCTCGACATCCACGACGGCGTCCTCGGCGTCGCCGACGAACGCGGCGGGCTGACCACCGTCGACCACGAGGACGAGTTCCAGTGGCGCCGCAAGGCCGAGGGCCGCTCCGGCTGGATGGTGCGCTGCGACGCGGACGGCGTCTACCACGGCCACTCGCGCGGCGTCGCCCGCTACGCGGCGCGCGGCGGCGACCAGCTGTGGCACACCGCGACGAAGGGCGAGGTGCTGTTCGGCTGGCAGGAGGCCGACGAGGTGTTCGCCGGTACCGGGCGCGGCTGGGTGCACCGGCTGCGCAAGTCCGACGGCTCCGAGGTCGCCGCGTACCGCTGCGACGCCGCCGTGTTCTCCTGCGCGGCCTCCCCGGACGGCGAGTACGTCTTCGCCGGGGACAACCACTCCTCGGTGTACTGCTTCGCCGCCGACGGCACCCGGCTGTGGAAGCTCGCCACCGGCTGCGGCTCGGCGTACAGCATGCAGTACCGGGACGGCCGGCTCTACCTGGTGACCACCGACGGCTCCCTCGCCTGCCTGGACGCGAGCGAGCAGGCCGTCCGGGCGGCCGAGGGCGGCACCCTGCCGGCCACCGCCGAGGTGCGCGACGCCGGCTGGGAGGCGGTGCGGCCGGGCACGGCCCTGGAGACGGTGGTCGTCGGCACCGGCGGCCTGCCCGGCGGCGGGATCGAGGTCGAGTGCGTGCAGGACGGCGCCCGGCTGCGGGTGCGGGTGGTGTCGGCGGGCTTCGACCAGGGCCGGCGGGTGCAGTTCCCGAAGGACATCCGGGTCGCCGGGGCGCGGTACCTGGTCGCCGAGGTGCGGGAGTCCGCCTCGGGCGGCTTCTACCGGGCACGCGGCGAGATCAAGCGCCTGCTCTGAGCGCTCCCGGTGCGGCGGCGGACGTCCCGTCGCCGCCGCACCGGGCCGGGATCAGCTCAGCCGCAGCACCAGCTTGCCGGTGTTCTCCCCGCGGAAGAGCATCCCGAGGACCGCCGGGAAGTCGTCCACCGTCCCCTCCACCACGTGCTCCTTGACCTTGATCCGGCCGTCCGCGATCCAGCCCGCGAGCTCCCGGGCCGCCTCCGGGTAGCGGCGCGCGTAGTCGAACACCACGAAGCCCTCCATCCGGGCCCGCCGCACCAGCAGTGACAGGTAGTTGGACGGGCCCTGCACGGCGGTCTCGTTGTTGTACTGGCTGATCGCCCCGCAGAGCACCACCCGGGCGTGCATCGCGAGCCGGGTGAGCGCGGCGTCCAGGACGTCCCCGCCGACGTTGTCGAAGTACACGTCGATGCCGTCGGGCGCGTGGTCGCGCAGCGCCTTGCGGACGTCCTCGGAGCGGTAGTCGATCGCCGCGTCGAAACCCAGTTCCCCGGTGAGCAGCGCGCACTTCTCGGGGCCGCCCGCGATGCCGACCACCCGGCAGCCCTTGATCCTGGCGATCTGCCCGACCAGGCTGCCGACGGCCCCGGCGGCGCCGGAGACCACCACGGTCTCGCCCTCCTTGAGCGCCCCGACGTCCAGCAGCCCGAAGTAGGCGGTCATCCCGGGCATGCCGAGCGCGCCGAGGTACGTCGACAGCGGCGCGAGCGCGGGGTCGACCTTCAGCGCGCCCTTGCCGTCCGAGACCACGTACTCCTGGACGCCGAAGCTGCCGACCAGGTGGTCGCCGACACGGAACTTCGGGTGGTCGGACTCGACGACCTCGACCACGGAGCCGGCCCGCATCACCTCGCCCAGCCCGACCGGCGGCAGGTAGGACGGCCGGTCGTCCAGCCACCCGCGCATCGCCGGGTCCAGCGACACGTACCGCGTCCGCCCCACGAACTGCCCCGGCCCGGGCGCCCCCACCGGCTCCGACCCGTGTGCCCAGTCCTCCGCCCGCACCTCCCCGACCGGCCGACGGGCGAGGCGGATCTGACGGTTGGTCGCGGTCATGACGTCTCCTGGGGGCGTGCGGGCCTGCACTGGACGCCCGAGTCTAAGCAAGCGCTTAGTCATCTGGCCAGTGCCCGCCCGGCGCGCCGACGTCGGCCGTCCGACCGGTCGCCGGGTCAGCCGCGCCCGGTCGAGGGCCGCCAGCCGAGGGCGGGGCCGAGGCGGGTGGCGAGGTCGGTGAGGATCTGCACGTAGTCCTGGTGGTCGAAGGTGAAGGGCAGGGCGAAGGCGACCTCGTCGACCTCCTGGTAGCCGGCGTGGGCGCGCAGCCGCTCGGCGATCTCCTCGGACGGGCCGACCAGGTCGGGCGCGAACACCATCCGGGCCGGGCCCTGCGGGGCGAGGGTGCGGGGGGTGCGGGCGAGGGCGTACGCCTGGTACTTGGCGCGCTGTTCGGGGCCGGCGCTGTCGGTGGGGATGACGACGAGGCCCTGGGAGACGCGGGCGCGCTCGCCGTCGGGGTGCTGGGCGCGGAAGGCGCGGATCTGGGTGCGCTGGATCTCGGCGAAGTCCTCGGACTCCCCCTCGGTCTTGACGATGCTGCTGGTGAGCAGGTTGAGCCCGTGCTCGCCGGCCCAGCGGGCGGAGCGCAGGCTGCCGGCGCCGTACCAGAGCCGGGAGGCGAGGCCGGGGGAGTGCGGCTGGACCCGGCGGGAGTACACCTCGATGCCCTCGGTGCCGGCGAAGTCGGAGGCGGGTTCGCCGCGGACGAGGCGGAGGAGGCGCTCGGCGCGGCCGGTCCCGAAGTCCTCGTGCTCGCCGGTGTCGGGGTGGAGCGCGCCGCGGACCCGGTCGTAGTGGGTGGGCGGGCCGACGCTGAAGCCCGGGTTGAGGCGGCCGCCGGACAGGACGTCGACGGTGGCGAGGTCCTCGGCGAGGCGCAGCGGGTTCTCCCAGCCGAGCGGGGTGACGGCGGTGCCGAGGTGGATGCGGCTGGTGCGCTGGGAGGCGGCGGCGAGGACGGCGACGGGGGAGGAGATCCCGTACTGGAGGTGGCGGTGGCGCAGCCAGGCGCTGTCGAAGCCGAGCTGCTCGCCGAGGGTGATGAGGTCGAGGGTGGACTCGTGGCCCCGGCGCGGGTCGGCCTCGTCGAACAGTCCGATGGTCAGGAAGCCGAGTTTCCGCAGCGGTCGTGGGGTCGGCGACATGGTGGGTGGCTCCGGGTGGTGTGAGGCGGCCCCGGGAGGGCCGGGCGGGCGGTGCCCGTCGAACGTACGCAGGCGGCTCGCGTCCCCACAAGATCGGCGCGGGATCGGACATCCGCGCGCAACACGGCGCAATCCCGCCTCAACACCGACCCGGTACGGGGCGCGGCGGGCCCCCCTCCCCCGACGGGGGCCCGCCGCGCGTCCGGGAGGGTCAGCAGCTGCGCAGCTCCGGGCTCTGGTTGCGGATCTGGTTGTGCAGCGAGGTGAACTCGCGGTAGGCGTCGCCGTCCTCGGTGCCGGGGCGGAAGGCGCCGACGCGGTGGCAGTTGACGAAGGCGAGCTTGACGCCGAAGTGGTCCTCCAGGCTGCCGCGGATGGCGTTGCTGGCGAGCGCGCGCAGCAGCTGGGCGCGCTCCTCGTCGGTGGGCGTGGTGTTGTCGGTGGTGAACTCGTCCTCGGTGGCGCTGAGTTCGGTGCTGAGCCCGGCGACGACCTGGTAGGCGTAGGGGAGGGAGGCGCGGACGGTGTCGAGGAAGTCGGCCTGGTTGACCCGGCCGTGCTCGGCCTGGGCGAGGAGGGCGGGGGAGACGTCGAGCGACATGGGTGTCCTCTTTCGCGGAGTCTGGTTATCGAAGATGAAAACCATTGCAAGATGGACTGTCGGCGATGCCCGGACGCCCTGTCAAGTGACGTCCCCCGAAGGGCTGACGGGCGGCGCCTCCCGGTCGGCCCTGATGACGAACAGGGCGATCAGCGCCGCGAGCACGGCGAAGGCCAGGCCCATGTCGAACGCCCTGGAGATGCCGTGCACCAGCACCTCGGAGGAGTACGGCGCCGGCAGCTTCCCGGTGGCCCGGAACTGGGCCGCCTGCTGCGGGGTGGCCTGCCGCAGGAACGCGCCGACCTGCCGGCCGGCCTCGTTGCGACTGGCCGTGCCGTAGACCGTGACCAGGATCGACAGCCCCAGCGAGCCGCCCACCTGCTGGGTGGTGTTGAGCATGCCGGTGGCCGCACCGGTCTCGTGCGGGGCGACCCGGGAGACCACCGTCAGCGTGGCCGGGACGAAGATCGAGCCCATCCCGAGGCCGAACAGCAGGGTCGGGCCGAGGACCCCGGTCAGGTAGCCGCTGTGGGCGTCGAGCCGGGTGGCCCAGAACGCCCCGCCCGCCACCAGCAGCGAGCCCACCACCAGGAACGGCCTGCGCCCGTACCGCAGCTGGTTGCGGGCGGCGAACTGGGCGGCGACGACGCTCGCGGCGCTGATCGGCAGGAAGGCGAAGCCGGCCCGCAGCGGGCTGAGCCCGAGGACGTCCTGCACGAACAGGGTCATGAAGAAGAAGATGCTGAACATGGTCGCGGCCACGCAGAGCAGCAGCCCGTAGGCGCCGGAGCGGTTGCGGTCGCGGAACAGGTGCAGCGGGGTGATCGGCTGCGGCGCCCGCCGCTCGTGGAACAGGAAGGCCGCCAGCAGCAGCGCGGCGAGGCCGAACGAGGTGAGCGTCACGGAGTCGGTCCAGCCGTGGTCGGAGGCCCGGATGAAGCCGAAGACCAGCGAGACCATGCCCGCGGTGGCGGCGAACGCGCCGGTCAGGTCGAAGCGTCCGGGGTGCCGCTCGGACTCGTTGATGTAGAGCGGCGCCAGCAGCGCGATCGCGATGCCGATCGGCACGTTGACGAACAGCACCCACCGCCAGGACAGCCAGGAGGTCAGGATCCCGCCGGCGAGCAGGCCGACGGCGCCGCCCGCCCCGGCGACGGCCGAGTACACGCCGAAGGCGCGGTTGCGGGCCGGGCCCTCCGGGAAGTTGGTCGCGATCAGGGCGAGCGCGGTCGGCGAGGCGATCGCCGCGCCCAGGCCCTGGAGTGCGCGCGCGGCCAGCAGCCAGCCGGAGGACTGCGCGACGCCGCCGAGCAGTGAGGCGAGGCTGAAGATCAGGACCCCGGCGACGAACACGCGTCGGCGCCCGAGGATGTCGCCCATCCGCCCGCCCAGCAGCAGGAGTCCGCCGAAGGTGAGGGTGTAGGCGTTGACGACCCAGGACAGGTCGGTGGTGTTGAACCTCAGCGCCTGCTGGATGTGCGGCAGGGCGATGTTCACGATCGTGACGTCGAGGACCACCATGAGCTGCGTGGCCGCGATGACGGTGAGGGCTGTCCCCGGGTGCTGGCCGCGGCGTGCGGGTGCGGGCGGCGCCGGGGCCAGGGCGCGCGAGGTGACCATGGCAGGTCCCCCAATGGCTCGGGAGCGAACGACGGTGAGGGGCGGGTCCGTCCACTGACACCGGCAGTATCCCCGAGGTGTAGGGAACACAATCGTTCATTACCGACAACCGGCTGATTCCGGACCCGTACCACTCCTCCGGGCGCGGTGCGGCGGGGGAGAACCCGGGCGCGGCCCGCCGCGGCGTGTCAGGATGCTCGGCATGTCTGCTCGCGCACTGAGCTTCGGCGCGATCGCCGAAGCCTACGAACGTTTCCGGCCGGGGTACCCCGACGAACTCTTCGGCACGGTGGCGGCGTACGCGGGCCGGCCGGTGCGGACGGCCCTGGAGATCGGTGCGGGCACCGGCAAGGCGACCCGGCTGTTCGCCGGGCACGGGGTCGACGTCACGGCGACGGAGCCCGACGCGGCCATGCTCGCCGAACTGCGCAAGGCGGCGCCCCCGAACGTGCGGACCGTCCGGGCCGCGTTCGAGGACCTGCGGCCGGGCGGGACGTACGGGCTGGTCTACGCGGCGGCGGCCCTGCACTGGACGCGCCCGGAGGGCCGGTGGTCGCGGGTGGCCGCGCTGCTGGAGCCGGGCGGCGTGTTCGCCAACTTCGGCGGGCCGTTCCGGCCGGCCGACCCGGCCGTCGAGGAAGCCGTGCGGGCGGCCCGGGCGCCGTTCCTGGAGAGCGACGACGTCCCGTCTCCGGACGGGACCGCTCCCGAGGAGGAACTGCAGTGGCCGGGCACGGAGTTGGAGCGGTCCCGGCTGTTCCGTGACGTCCGGCAGTCCGTCATCCGGCGGCGCTTGCGCGTGAGCGCCCCGTACTACCTCGGTCACCTGTCGACCGTCTCGGCGTACCTCCAACTGCCGCCGCCGGAGCGGCGGCAGGCCTTCGAGGCGATCACGCGGGTGCTGCCCGAGACGGTCGAGGTCGCGGCCGACCTGACCGTCCATCTCGCGCGCCGGTGATCCGGGCGGTCGGGACGCCGACTGCGGCGTCGAACAGCGGCGCCCGGCCCGCCGCTGTCGCGGCCGGCCGGGCGCCGTGGGGGAGGGGCGGGGATCAGCCCTCCTGGGCGAGGCTCTTCATGTCCTCGTAGCCCATGCCGAGCTTGCTGAACACCTCCTGCTGCGCCGGCGGCAGGCCGAGGGCCTTCAACTCCTCGGACTGGGCGGGGGTCAGGGGCTTGCCGGGGGTGAGCGCCGGGGTGGTCGGGGCGGGGCCGCCCTTGTTCCCGCTGGTGGCGCCGGAGGCGATGAGGGTGATCATCGCGCTCTGGATGTCGTCGCTGGTCAGCGCGGTGGCGCCGGCGGGGGCCTCGACGGTCGGGGCGTTCTGGTTGAAGGCGAGCTTCACCGGGAAGTTGACGCCCGGTCCGGCCTTCGCCTCCAGCTGGGCGAGGTCGAAGGTGGCGGCGGAGGGCTTGCCGTCCTTCAGGTAGAGGTCGACGCCGACCTTGTCCTCGCGCACGGTGCTCGGGACGGAGGTGGGGAGCTTCCCGAACTGCTCGGGGAGCTTGGTGGCCAGCGGCTTGAGGGCCTTCAGCAGCTCGTCGGCCAGCTGGCGGCCCGGGGCGCTCATCCAGATGTGCTCGGCGCCGTCCTTCTTGCCCTTGTCCTCGAAGGTGACGGTGCGAGACAGCACGTCCTTGAGGGAGTTGGTCAGCTGCTTGGCGGACTCCGGGTCCAGCGAGGGCTGTGCGCTCGGGGTGGCCTTGGCGCCGTCGAACTTCTTGGCGTCGTCGGCGAGCTTCTGCAGGTCGAAGGAGACCCACTTGCCGGCCAGCACGTCCTTGATCGGCTTCAGTTCGGCGGGCATGCCGCTGCTGATGGCGTCGACCTCCGACGGATCCTCGCCGAGCAGCTTCACCAGGGCCTTGGCGTCGGCCCGCAGGAACGCCTTGGCGTCGACCTGGCGGTACTCCAGCAGCGCGGTGCCCTTCCGGTCGGAGAGCACGTAGGACAGGCGCACCGACTTGTCGAGCGTCAGGTCCTTGTCGGCACCGTTGCTTTGCGCGTTCTTGAAGGTGTCGAGGTCCTTCAGCGGCTTGTCGGCGGATATCGCGACGGAGAAGCTCAGCCCGGACACGGCGTCGGCGGTCTTCGGGTCGACCTTGTCGCCGGTGGCCGCGCCGAAGGCGGTGATCTGTTCGGGGGTGGCGTCCACGGAGAACGTGAGGCCGGCGGCCTTGCCCTCGCCGACCTTGGTGAAGGCCTTGGATACCTTCTGCGCGGCGGACAGCTGCTCGACGGTGCCGCAGGCGGCCAGGCCGGCGGCGAGCACGGATGCGGTGACGGCGACGGGAACGGTTCCGCGTGCGGCCCGGCGAATGGCGGTGTTGATGGTACGTCTCCTGTGTAACGGGGCCTGACCGCATGGTCGGACCAGTCCCTCCCCGGTGGCGTCAAGCGCCACAGTGCTTACACATTTGATCACATCATCAGCAAGGGGGTGGCCGATTATTTTCGGGGGAGGCGGGGCTCGGCGGGCACCGGGGCGACGTCGGCGAAACGGGGTGCGCCGGGCTCGTACGGCACCCGCGCGGCCCGCGCGGCGAAGCTGACGGCGTGGTACCAGCCGCACAGCAGGAGCAGGTCGAGCAACTGGCGGTCGTCGAAGACCGGCGTGAGTCGCGCCCACAGTGCGTCGTCGATGTCGGAGTCCGCGTGCAGCGCGTCGACGGCGAGGATGAGCAGCCGTTCCCGTTCGGACGTCCAGCACGCGTCGGCGGCTCCGCCGTGGACCAGTGACGCCGTCTGCGCGGGGGTGAGGTCGACCCGCTCGGCGAACGTCATCACGTGGACCCCCCATTCGTACTCGCAGCCGCACAGCGCGCACGTCCGGTCGATGACGATCTCGCGCTCGCGCATGGTCAGGCTCAGCTGCCGGCCCAGCTCGTAGCGGCCCCACCCGTGCATGGCGTCGGCCATCGGCGGGTTCCTGGCGAACAGGCGGAACAGGCCGATCGGCGCGGCCCCCTCGGGCGTCATGCGCGCGAGTCGCGCGGCGGCCTGGTCGGTGTACGGCGGCTCCAGCGGGGCTATCCGCGGCATGGGCTCTCCCGTTGCGCTCGTTCCGGATGTTTCGGAATCAGAAACAGCAAGGGGGATGTTAATGTTTCGAATAACGAAACGCAAGGGGAGTTATGCCGACACCACGCCCGGGGGAGCCGGTCCGCGGCTCGACGACCGGCCGGCCGATCATGGCCGCGATGGACCTGTTCGGACGCCGCTGGGCCCTGCGCCTCCTCTGGGAGCTGCGCGCCGGCCCGCTCGGGGCCCGCGCCCTGCTCGCACGGTGCGAGGGCCTGTCGTCGAGCGTCCTCTACCAGCGGCTCCGTGACCTCACGTCGGGCGGCCTCGTCGCCCCGTCGGCCGACGGCTATCAGCTCACCCGGCTGGGAGAAGCCCTCGGCCACGCCCTGCGCCCGCTCGACGAGTGGGCGGTCGCCTGGGCAAAGGAGCAGGAGCAGGACGGGAACGGTGGTGGCGGCCGGGCCGGACAGCCGGGCTGACCGCCACCACGGACGGGCCCCGGTACTCAGCCCCGGCCGAGGCGCAACGCGGTGTCGATCAGCGGGACGTGGCTGAAGGCCTGCGGGAAGTTGCCGACCTGGCGCTTGAGCCGCGGGTCCCACTCCTCCGCCAGGAGCCCGAGGTCGTTGCGGATGGACAGCAGCTTGTCGAACAGCTGGTGCGCCTCGTCCGTCCGGCCGATCATCGCGAGGGCGTCGGCCAGCCAGAACGAGCAGGCCAGGAAGGCGCCTTCGTCGCCCGGCAGGCCGTCCACCCCGCCGCTCGTGGGGTAGCGCAGCACGAAGCCGTCCTCGGTGGACAGTTCGCGCTGGATCGCCTCGACGGTGCCGATCACGCGCTTGTCGTCCGGCGGCAGGAAGCCGACCTGGGGGATGAGCAGCAGCGAGGCGTCGAGTTCCTGGGAGCCGTAGGACTGGGTGAAGGTGTTGCGCTCCGGGTCGTAGCCGTGGGTGCAGACGTCCTCGTGGATGGTGTCGCGCAGGGCGCGCCAGCGCTCCAGCGGCCCCTCGCAGTCGGTCTGCTCCAGCAGCTGGACCGTCCGGTCGACGGCGACCCAGGCCATCACCTTGGAGTGGACGAAGTGCCGGCGCGGGCCGCGGACCTCCCAGATGCCCTCGTCCGGCTCCTGCCAGTGCTCCTCCAGCCAGGAGATCAGCCGCAGTTGCAGCAGGTGGGCGTGGTCGTTGCGGGCCAGGCCGGTGTGCTGGGCGAGGTGCAGGGCCTCGACGACCTCGCCGTAGACGTCGAGCTGGAGCTGCCCGGCGGCGCCGTTGCCGATTCGGACGGGGCGGGAGCCCTCGTAGCCGGGCAGCCAGTCGAGTTCGGTCTCCACCAGCTCCCGTTCGCCGGCGATGCCGTACATGATCTGGAGGTTCTCCGGGTCGCCGGCGACGGCGCGCAGCAGCCACTCGCGCCAGGCCTTGGCCTCGTCGCGGTAGCCGGTGCGCAGCAGCGAGGAGAGCGTGATGGTGGCGTCGCGCAGCCAGGTGTAGCGGTAGTCCCAGTTGCGGACGCCGCCGATGTCCTCGGGCAGCGAGGTGGTGGGGGCGGCGACGATGCCGCCGGTGGGGGCGTAGGTGAGGCCCTTGAGGGTGATCAGGGAGCGGATCACGGCCTCGCGGTAGGGGCCCTGGTAGGTGCACTGGGCGGCCCAGTCGCGCCAGAACTCCTCGGTGGCGGCGAGTGCCTGCTCGGCGTCCGGCCGGTCGGGCGCGCCGAGGTGGGAGGCCTGCCAGGTCAGGGCGAAGGCGATCCGTTCGCCGGCGGTGACGGTGAAGTCGGCGTAGGTGGTCAGGTCGCGTCCGTAGGTCTCGGACTCGCCGTCCAGCCACACCGAGTCGGGCCCGGCCACGGCGACGGTGCGGGTGCCCGTGCCGTCCGTGACCTTGTGCACCCAGGGCACGATGCGCCCGTACGAGAAGCGCATCCGCAGGGCCGAGCGCATCCGGACGGTGCCGGAGACGCCCTCGACGATCCGGATCAGCTGCGGGGCCGCCGTGCCGCGCGGCGGCATGAAGTCGATCACCCGGACGGTGCCCCCGGCGGTGTCCCACTCCTGTTCCAGGATGAGCGAGTCGCCCCGGTAGCGCCGCCGGTGGGCGGGCGGGGCGTCACCGGGGGCGATCCGCCAGAAGCCGTGCTCGTCCGTGCCCAGCAGGCCGGCGAAGACGGCCGGGGAGTCGAAGCGGGGCAGGCACAGCCAGTCGACGGCGCCGTCCCTGCCGACCAGGGCGGCGGTCTGCATGTCGCCGATCAGCGCGTAGTCCTCGATACGGGCGGGCACGTGGTTCTCCAAGAAGGGTTCACAGGAAGGTTCGGCAGAGGGGGTGTACTGGCCGGGCCGGGCCGGGCTCACTCCTTGAGCGAGCCCGAGTTGGCGCCGCGCACGAAGTGGCGCTGGAAGCAGAAGAACAGGATCGCCACCGGGAGGGTGGAGACCAGCGCCGCCGCCAGCTTGAGCGGGTACTGCGTCCCGGAGCCGAGGCCGCCGGAGACGAAGTGCGCCAGACCGGTGGTGAGGGTGTCGTGCTCGCTGGACTGGGTGGAGACCAGGAAGTGCGTGAACTCGTTCCAGGAGCCCTGGAAGGAGAGCACGGTGAGCGTGATCAGCGAGGGCCGGGACATCGGCAGGACGACGGACCAGAAGATCCGGAACGTCCCGGCGCCGTCGATCCGCGCCGCCTCCTCGATCTCGCGCGGCACCGACTCGAAGAACTGCTTCATGATGAAGATCCCGGCGGCGTCGACCAGCAGCGGCAGGATCATGCCGCTGTAGCTGTCGAACATGCCGAAGCTCTTCAGCACCAGGAACTTCGGGATCAGCAGCACCACGCCCGGCACCGCCATCACGGCCAGCACGAAGGCGAACAGCAGCCGGCGGCCCGGGAACCTGATCCGGGCCAGCGCGTAGCCCGCCATCGAGTCGAACAGCACCCGGCCGGCCGTCACCAGGACGGTCACCAGCACGCTGTTGCCCAGCCAGCGCAGGAACGGGATGTTCTCGACGCCCTCCGCCAGGCCGAACAGCCGCCGGTAGGAGGCCAGGGTGCCGCCGTCGGGCAGTACCGACATCGGGTTGGCGGCCGCGTCCGGGTCGGTCTTGAAGCTGTTCACCAGTTGCAGCAGGAACGGCAGCAGGTAGAGCAGTGCGAAGCCGAGCAGGACGGCGTACCCGAGGATCCGCAGCGGCCGGGGGAAGCGGCCGAGGATCGGCTTGTCCACGGTGGCCTTGCGGTCAGCGTGCGGCACGGCGGGCTCCCTTCGGGCTGCGGCGGGGCTTGCCGTCCCGCTCCCGCAGGACCCACCGCTGGACGGCGGTGAGCAGCAGGATCAGGCCGAGCAGGACGAACGCGATGGCGGCGCCCTGCCCGAAGTCGGCGTTGTCGAAGCCGGCCGAGTAGGACAGGTAGGCGGGCGTGAGGGTGGTGTTGCCGGGCGCGCCCTTGCCCATCACGTACACCTGGTCGAAGACCTGCCAGGTGGAGATCAGGCCGAGGGTCAGCACCAGGAACAGGACGGGCCGCAGCGCGGGCAGGGTGACGTGGCGCAGCAGCTGGCGGCGGTTGACGCCGTCGAGCGCGGCGGCCTCCTCCAGTTCGCGCGGGATGTCCTGGAGGGCGGCGAGGAAGATCAGCATGAAGGTGCCGGAGGTGGTCCACACCGCCATCAGGATCAGCGTGCACATCGCGACCGAGGGCCCGGCGAACCACTCCGACCAGGACAGCCCGAGCGGGCCGCCGGTGCCCGGGGCGGGCTGGTCCAGGCCGAACCAGCCGAGCACCAGCCAGATCACCCCGCGCGGGTCGGCGAACCAGTTCGGCCCCTTGACCCCGAGCCAGCCCAGCATCCGGTTGACGGCGCCGCTGCCCTGGAAGAGGAACAGGAAGACCGTCGAGATCGCGATCGAGCTGGTGACGGACGGGAAGTAGAACACCGTGCGCAGGGCGCCGCGGCCGCGCAGCATCCGCTGGTTGACGAGGATGGCGAGCAGCAGCGCCAGCACCGTCTGCAGCGGCACCGTCAGCAGGACGTAGTACAGCGTGTTGCGCATGGAGGTGGCGAACAGCGTGCGGTCCAGCCCGTCCTCGGCGAACAGCCGGCGGTAGTTGTCCAGGCCGATGAAGTCCGCGCTGCCGCTGAACGGGTTGGACTGGCCGTCCCAGTGCAGCAGGCTGACCCACAGGGCCATCCCGATCGGCAGGACCATGAAGAGGCCGAGGACCAGGACCATGGGGCCGGCGAACAGCCAGCCCCATGCTCCCTCGCGCAGGCTGCGCCGGCGTGTCGTGCCGGTGGAGCTGTTACTTGGCATTCTTGATGGCCTGCTCGCCGTTGCGCTGGAGGGTGGCCAGGATGGCCGCCGGGTCGCCCGTCTTCAGCGACTGGAGGTCGGTGTTGAACTGGGTGAGCACCTTGGTGAACCCGGCGATGGTGACCGGCGCCTGGGCGTCGGCGACGCCGTCGACCCAGGCCTTGGACTCGGGGTACTTCTGGGCGTAGGCGCTCAGCGCGCTGGTGCGCGAGGGCATCACGCCGAAGGCCTGGGCGAACTCCAGCTGCTGGTCGGCGGAGGCGAGGTGCTTGACCAGGTCGACCCCGGCGGCCTGGTGCTGGCTCTTGGCGGCGATGCCCCAGCAGTTGCTGAAGGCGAGGGTGCCGGGGCCGGCCGGGCCGGCGGGCAGCGGGAGCACCTTGTACTGGACGTTCGGGTAGTCCTTGGCCATCGCGCCCTTGAGCCAGTTGCCCTCGATGGTCATCGCGGCCTTGCCCTTGCCGAGCGCCTCGCCGCCCCAGCCGGCGTCCACCTCGGCGACGTACTTGGCCGAGCCGGCCTTCATCATCGACTGCACGTACTCCAGCGCCTGCTTGTTGGCCGGGCTGTCGGCGGTCATCGCGGTCTGCTCGGGGTTGGTGATCCAGCCGCCGGCCTCCTTCAGCAGGGCGCCGAGCCGCTGGTAGTCGGGGGCGGTCACCAGGCCGGTCACGCCGTCCTTGGTGAGCTTGGCGGCGTCGTCGGAGAGCTGCTGCCAGCTGGTCGGGTAGTCGGCCTCGGTCAGGCCGGCCTGCTGCCACAGCGTGGTGTTGATCGCCAGGCCCAGGGTGGAGGTGTCCTTGGGCAGGCAGGTGAGCTTGCCGTCGTAGCTGAAGGCCTTGCGCAGCGGCTCGGAGAAGTCGGCGGCGTCCGGGATCTGGTCGCCGTAGGCGTACAGCGAGCCGCCCTTGGCGTAGTTCGCGAACTGGTCGGAGTTGACGTAGAAGAGGTCCGGCGGGTTGCCGCCGGCGAAGGCCTGGCCGAGCTGCTGGTTGATGTCGCTGGCGATCTGCACGGTGACGGTGTTGCCGGTCTTCTTGGCCCAGTCGGCCGTGGCGGCCTTGACCGCGGCCGTCTCGGACTCGCCGGAGGTGGCGATCAGTACCGTCAGGCTCTGGTTGCCGCCGGAGGACTGCTTGGCCGGTGAGTCGCCGAAGCCGCCGGAGGAGGAGCAGCCGGTGACGGCGCCGAGGGTGACGGCCGCGCAGACGGCTGCCGCGGCGAGGGTGCGGGAGGTGGCCATGCGGGATCTCCTTGCGAGGGTGGGTGGGGGGAGTGGGAGGAGATGGTTCGGGGGGAGCGGCGGTCAGACGCTTTCGCGCAGGACCAGCTCCGGTTCCAGGAGCACGTGTTCGGTCGGCCGGTGGTGGTCGCCGAGGCGTTCCAGCAGCAGCCGCATGCACTCGCGGCCGACCGCGTCGAGCGGTTGGGCGAGGCTGGACAGCGACGGGAACAGCAGGGGGGCGATCGGCGAGTCGTCGAAGCCGATGACGGCCGCGTCCGGGCCGGGGGTGCGGCCGTCGCGGCGCAGCGCCTGGTACCAGCCGAGCGCCAGGGTGTCGCTGGCGGTCACCACCGCGGTCGCGCCGGTCGCGAGCAGCCGTTCGGCGGCCTCGGTGGCGCTCGCCTGGTCGTCCGGGCTCTCGGCCCGGCGGCCCCGGGCGGGCAGGCCCAGTTCGCGCATCGCGCTCTGCCAGCCGCGGGCGCGGTCGTCGCCGACGCCGGAGCCCTTCGGCCAGCCGAGGAAGCCGATCTTGCGGTGGCCGAGCCCGGCCAGGTGCCGGACGGCGGCCGAAGTCCCGGCGGAGCCGTCGACGTCGACCCAGTCGCCGACGTCCCGGCCGGACCAGGTGCGACCGAAGGCGACGTACGGGACGCCGCGTTCGTGCAGCCAGCCCTGGCGGCGGTCGCCGCGGTCGGTGCCGCTGAGGACGAAGCCGTCCGCGCCGTGCTCGTCGAGCAGCTGCTGGTAGCTGGTGAGTTCGTCGTCCCCGGGGGCGACGGCGAACAGCACCACCCGGTAGCCGGCCTGGTCGGCGGCCTCGGAGAGCGAGTGCAGGAACTGGTCCAGGACCGGGGTCGGGACGCCGGTGCTGCTGGAGCGGATGCCGTAGCCGATCAGCCGGCTGGCCCTGGTCTTGAGCGCCTGCGCGGCCCGGTGCGGGCGGTAGCCGAGCTCGTCGATCGCGCGCTGGACCCGCTCCAGCGTCTGCGGGCGCAGCAGCTCGGGCGAGTTGATCGCGTTGGACACCGTCTGACGGCCCACGCCGGCCCGGGCGGCGACCATTTCGAGGGTCGCGGCGGACCCTGTCCTGGGCCGGGGCGATGAGTGTGCATGCATGACGGCGATCCTAGGTTCTGTCTTCATTGACAAGATCTTGGAGCGTTCCAATACGGGGTTCCATCATCCCCACCAGTGGGGTTAATGTCTTGGAACGCTCCAATGGCAGAAAGGTTGCGCCCGAGTGGAAGCAACTGTCAAGCCCCAAAACGAGGATGAAGAGACCATGTCAGCGATCGCCCTGCAGCCGTTCCTGCACGACGCCCAGCTCTCCGTGGCCGCCCCGAGCTTCTGCGCCTCGCGCCCGGACGGGCGGATCGGCGAAGGCGCGGACGGCTTCTACCACGGGGACCGCCGGATCCTCTCCCGCCTGGAGGCCGGCGTCGCCGCGGTCCCCAACGCCCCCGTCGCCACCGCGCTCGGCGAGGACGGGCGCACCACCTTCGTCACCGTGCTGCGCGGCATCGCCGAGCTCACCCCCGACCCGGCCGTCACGCTGGAACGCCGCCGGGAGCTGCACCCCGGCCGCCTCGTCGAGCGCTACACCGTCCGCAACGCGGGCGACCTCACCGCCCGCCTGCGCCTGGACCTGCGCGCGGAGAGCGACTTCGCCGCGATGGACTCCGTCAAGGCCGGCCGCGCGACCCGGGCCCTCACGCCCACCGCCGGCCCGAACGGCCTGCGCTGGAGCGAGGGCGCGCTCAGCGCCGCCCTCACCGTCGAGCCGGCGCCCGACCACCTCGCCGCCGACACCGGCACCCTGGGCTTCGACCTCGAACTCGCCCCCGGCCAGAGCTGGCAGGCTGTCCTGGAGTGCACCGCCGAGCACCGCGACGGTGACCTCTTCCCCGCCCCGGCCGCCGGCGCCGCCCCGTGGCGCACCCCCGCGATCACCGGCCGCGACCACCACCTCGCGCACTGGATCGCCCGCTCCCACCACGACCTGCGCGGCCTCCTGCTCACCGACCCGCTGGAGCCCGCCGACCACTTCCTCGGCGCCGGGGCCCCCTGGTTCCTCACCCTGTTCGGCCGCGACTCCCTCTGGGCGGCCCGGATGATGCTCCCGCTCGGCACCGAACTCGCCGCCGGCACACTGCGCACCCTGGCCCGCCGCCAGGGCCGCGCCCTCGACCCGGCCACCGAGGAGCAGCCCGGCAAGATCCTCCACGAGGTCCGCCGCGACGAGCAGCACCTCGACAACGGCTCCCACCTGCCGCCCTGCTACTTCGGCACGGCCGACGCCACCCCGCTGTGGCTCACCCTGCTGCACGACGCCTGGCGCTGGGGCATGCCCGAGGACCAGGTCGAGGACCTGCTGCCGCACGCCGAGGCCGCCCTCGCCTGGCTGGCCGACCACGCCGACGCGGACGGCGACGGCTTCCTGGAGTACGTCGACAGCTCCGGCAAGGGGCTCTCCAACCAGGGCTGGAAGGACTCCTCCGACAGCATCCGCTTCCGCGACGGCCGGATCGCCGACGCCCCCATCGCGCTCAGCGAGGTCCAGGCCTACGCCTACGAGGCCGCCGTCGCCTCCGCCGCCCTGCTGGAGGCCTTCGGCCGGCCCGGCGCCGACCGCTGGCGGCAGTGGGCGGAGGAGCTGCGGCTGCGCTTCCGCGACCGGTTCTGGACCGAGGACGCGCACGGCCCGTACCCGGTGGTCGCCCTCGACGGCGGCAAGCACAAGGTCGACTCGGTCGCCTCCAACATGGGCCACCTGCTCGGCACCGGCCTGCTCGACCCGCAGGAGAGCGCCCTGGTCGCCGGCCGGCTCACCGCCCCCGGCATGGACAGCGGCTTCGGGCTGCGCACCCTGGACGCCGCCGCGGCCGGGTTCAACCCGCTCGGCTACCACACCGGTTCGGTCTGGCCGCACGACAGCGCCATCGCCGTCCACGGCCTCGCCCGCGCCGGGCTGCACGACGCCGCCGCGCCGCTGGCCGCCGGCCTGGTCCGCGCGGCGGCGGCCTTCGACCACCGCCTGCCCGAACTCTTCGGCGGCTACCCGCGCGCCGAGGTCGCCCGCCCCGTCCCCTACCCGGCTTCCTGCCGCCCGCAGGCCTGGGCCGCCGCGGCCTCCGTCCAGGTGGTGCAGGCACTGCTCGGCCTGGAGGCCGACGCCCCCAACCGGCGGCTCCGGGTGCGGGCCCAACTCCCGGCCGGCTACGAGTCGCTGACGTTCACCGGCCTGACGGTGGCGGGCCTGCCGATCGAGGTGTCCACCGACCACACCGGGGCCGTCGACCTGCGCGCCCCGGAGGGCTTCACCGTCACCACGGACCGCTGACGCGCACCCCGCCGGCCCGCCGCCGCGCCCGGCCCGGTCGGCGGGGAGCAGACCGTCCGGGCGCGGGCGCGGGCCGGGTCAGCCGCGTTGCACGGTGAACTGGTCCACAGCGGTGCCGTCCTCGGTGATCGAGCGCACCGCCATGCGGGCCGGCTTGCCGGCGGCGGCGGGCGTCACGTCGACCGCCACCAGGCAGTAACCGGTGTAACGGACCCTGGACCAGGTGACCTTGACGGTCTGGTTGTGGCCCGTCGGATCGGCGACCACCATCGGCACGGGGGAGTCGTTCTTCGTCTCGTGCCCGAGGTAGGTGTCGGCGACGGGGAAGGAGTAGACCCCACCGCCACCGCCGCCCGCGACGACGTACGTCGTGCCGTCCTTCAGCGGATTGACGGTGTCTCCGGAGGCGACCTTGCGGGTGGGCTTGCCGGAGCGGATGGGGTCGGTCCGCTCGTAGACGTGGTTGTGGCCGCTGAGCACCAGGTCCACCTGGTACTTGTCGAACAGCGGGGCCCAGTCCTGCTGCGCGCCGAGTTCGGCCCCGTTGTCGTGGCAGGTGGAGTACGTGCACTGGTGCAGGTAGACGACGACGAAGTCGATGGTGGTGTCGGCGCGGAGCGCGGCGAGCCGGCTCTCCAGCCACTTCTTCTGCTTGCCCTTGGTGTAGTTCAGGTTGGCCGCGGTGTTGTAGCAGATGTCGTTGCCGTCGAGGCTGATCAGGCCGACGTTCTGGCAGCGCCACGAGTAGATGCCGGTGGACTGCGCCCAGGCGTTGTCGGGCATCGTGAACCGGGCGCGGACGCCCCCGTAGCCGTCGGCTCCGTACCAGGCCTCCATCTCGTGGTTGCCGATCGCCATCATCCACGGGGTCCGGGCGGCGACGGGTTCGTTCTGCACGAAGAAGGAGTCCCACAGGCGGGCGTCGTAGGGGTCGCTGGTCTTGCCGCTGCCGCCGCTGTTGGCGTACGAGAGGTCGCCCATGTGGAGGTGGAAGGCGGGGTCGAGGCCGGCGATCAGGTTGGCGGTGGCGGCCGCGTTGTACCCGACGCCCTGGTCGCCGAAGGCCGTGAAGGTGAACCCGGTGCCGCGCCCGGGGGCGGGCGCGGTGCGGAAGCTCGCCACGTCGCCGAGCCGGGCGCGCTGCCCCGCGGGGTCGTAGCCCTGGTGGCCGACGACGTAGTAGTACGTGGTGTCCGGGATCAGCTGGTCCACCTGCGCGTGCAGGTAGTACTGGGTGACGGTGGTGGGCTTGACCAGGGGCTGGTCCTCGACCGGGTGCTGCCAGGACAGCTTGCTGACCAGGGTGCGGACCTCGGCGGCGATCGGGGAGCCGAAGTCGCCGGGCTGGAGGCCGATCCGGACGAAGGGGGCGGTCACCGCGCCCGGCACCTGCCAGGAGACGACGACCTGTTGGGAGGGGTCGGCCCCGAAGGCCAGGTGCCGGCCGAAGGGGCGCAGCGCGGACCCGGCGGTCCGGTCGCTGCGGGGTGCGGGGACGGTCGGGGTGTCGAGGGCGGTCGGGCGGGGGGCGGCCTGGGCGGCGCCGGGCAGCAGGAGGCCGCCCGCGGCGAAGGCGGCACCGCCCGCCGCGCTCACGCGCAGGAGGTCGCGCCGGGAGTGCAGTGAGGTATCGGACATGACATCAAGTTAGGAAACATCACTAACCTTTGACAAGAGGACGGACGCGCACGGATTCGTCTGCGCCACAAGCCAGTTGGGGTGCCAGGGCATCGAGGTGACGCTGCCCGGACATCGAGGCGGGGCGCTCCCCGCCTCGGGAGCACCCCCGCCTGCTCGGCCGCAGCCCGGCGAAAGGGACCTGAACGCGCGGGCCGATGTCCGGATTACCCACCGGGCCGTCCGTATCGCCCCTCGGCCCGGCCCGGTCCCCACGCCTACGGTCGAGGCCATGAACGAACCCCTCGGCCCCGACGACCTCGCCGCCTACCACGAGAACGGCTTCCTCCTCGTCAAGAACCTGATCAGCCGACAGGAGGCGGCGGAGATGCGGGAGGAGTGCCACGCCCTGGCCGCCCGCCTCGACTCCGACGCCGACCCGACCTGGGCCAGCGCGCGCACCGTCGCGGGTGCGTCCGCCGGACGCACGGCCCTCAAGCACGCCCACGACGCGCAGTTCCACTCGGCGGCCTTCGCCCGGCTGCTGGTCGACCCCAGGTTCACGGACGTCGCGGCCGCACTGCTCGGCGGGCCCAACCTCCAGTTGCACCACACGAAGATGTTCATCAAGCCACCGGAGACCGGCTCCCCCTTCCCCCTGCACCAGGACCACCCGTTCTTCCCGCACGCCCGGCACACCGTCGCGGCCGCGGTCTTCCACTTCGACGACGCCCCGGAGGAGAAGGGCTGCATCAGGGCCGTCCCCGGCAGCCACCGGCAGGGCCCGCTGCCGCACGTCGAGGACGGCAGCTGGCACCTGTCGCCCGACACCTGGCGGCTCCAGGACGCCCGGCCGTGCCCCGCGGAGGCCGGCGACGTCCTGTTCTTCGGCTACCTCACCGTGCACGGCTCGGGGCTGAACACCTCCGACCAGGCCCGCACCACCTGGCTGGTACAGTTCCGGGACCCTGCGGACCGGCCCACCACGGACGATCACACCTGGTCCCTCGGTCAGGGCATGATGCTGCGGGGCGTCGACCCCACCGCGCGCAGGACGGACGGGGCGGGCGAGCCGAGATGACCGAACTGGCCCGGGCGGGCGCCGCCCTGCCCCTGCTCAACTCCGTGCGGCTGGGCACCACCCTCGCCGGACGACGGGTCGAGTTCGTGGACTGGGGGTTCTACCCGCCCGAGCCATGGCGCAACTACTGGCACAGCCACTCCTACTTCGAGTTCTGCTACGCCTACTCCGGGCGCGGGACGTTCCGGATCGGCGCGCTGGAGCACCCGGTCGGAGCCGGCGAGCTGTTCCTGGCCCGCCCCGGAGATGTCCACGAGATCACCACCGACGCCCGCGACCCGCTCGGCATCGTCTTCTGGTCCTGGACGATGGTCCCCGAACGCGGTCCGCGCGGGGCCGCCGGGCCCGGCTCCCCGGAGACCGCCGCCCTGCTCGACGCCCTCGCGGCCGGTCCGCGCCAGGTCGCCCCGGCCGCCGGAACCCCGCTTCCCCGGCTGTTGGCGACACTCGCCGAAGAGGCTGCGGCTCCGGGGCCGGCCAGCCCCGACCTGCTGGCCGCCCTCGGCCCCGCGCTGGTCCTCACCTGCGCCCGCGTCGTCGCCGACCTGCCGGCCGCCGCGCGCCCGACGCCCGTGCCGGGCGGGCGCGCGGCGGCGGCCGCCGCGCGGATGACCCGCTACCTCGACGACAACTTCGACCGCCCGGTACGGGTACGGGACGTCGCCACCCAGGTCCACCTGAGCGAGCGCCACGCAGCACGGCTCTTCCAGCAGGAGACGGGGTGCACGATCATCGCCTACCTGACCCGCCGACGGCTGGACGTCGCCGCGCAGCGCCTGGCCGATCCCGCGCTGCGCCCGCTGTCCGTCGCGGCCGTCGCCCGCTCCTGCGGCTATGCGGACACCCGGCACTTCAGCACCGCGTTCCGGCGCTACTGGGGAGCGCTCCCGACGCAGGTGCGGGCCGGGGGCGGCACCACCCACGGCCTGTCCGCGGACCGCGGCGCGATCCGGTAGCCGATGGCCGACCGCGCCGGGGGTGGGTGCGGCCGGGGCCGGGCGTCGGTTCCTGGGCGGATCGGCCTATTCGGCCCCGCGAGCCGTGGCTGCGACGGCGACGGCCGCCCTACTGTGGACGAATGACCGATCATCAGACTGCGCGGTCCTTCATGGGCCGGGCGGGCTACCTCGGGGCGGCCGCCGGCTTCGCCGTCTGCATGGCGGGCACCACCCTGCCCACCCCGCTGTACGGGCTGTACCAGGAGCAGATCGGCTTCTCCGAACTGATGGTGACGGTCGTCTTCGCCATCTACGCCTTCGGCGTCATCGGCGTCCTGCTGCTCGTCGGCAACGTCTCCGACTCCGTCGGACGCCGGCCCGTCCTGCTCTGCGGACTGGCACTCGCGGCGTGCAGCGCCGTCGCCTTCCTGGCCGAAGGCGGCCTCCCGCTGCTGGCCCTGGGCCGCCTGCTGTCCGGCCTGTCCGCGGGCCTGTTCACCGGCACCGCCACCGCGTACGTCCTGGAGCTCGCCCCACCCGGGCACCAGGCCCGCGCGGGCTTCGTCGCGACCGCCGCCAACATCGGCGGCCTGGGCTGCGGACCGGTGCTGTCGGGACTGCTCGCCGAGTACACGCCCCACCCCCTGACCCTGCCGTTCGCCGTGCACCTGGTGCTGCTCGCCGCCTCCTTCACCGTCACCCGGCTCCTGCCGGAGACCGTCACCGGCGCCCGCCCGCTGCGCACCGCCCGGCCGCGCCGGCCGTCCCTGCCGCCGGAGGTCCGCGGGGTGTTCGTCCCGGCCGGCCTCGCCGCGTTCGCGGGCTTCTCCCTGCTGGGCGTCTTCACCTCCGTCAGCCCGGCCTTCCTCGCCCAGCGGCTGGGCGTCCACAGCCCGGCCGTCGTCGGCCTGATCGTCTGCACGGCCTTCTTCGCCTCCACCCTCGGCCAGCTCGTGGTGCCCCGGCTGGGCACCGCCCGGGCGATCCCGATCGGCTGCCTGGTGCTCATCGCCGGGCTGGCCCTGATGGCAGGCTCCCTCGCCTGGACGGCCCTGCCGCTGCTGGTGCTCAGCGCCCTGGTGGGCGGCGCCGGCCAGGGCATGGGCCTGCGCGGCGCCGTCGGCGAGATCGCCGCCGCGGCTCCCGCCGAGCACCGCGGCGGCGCCCTGTCGGCGCTCTTCGTGGTCGCCTACTTCGGCATCTCGATCCCGGTGATCGGCATCGGCCTGCTCACCTCGCCGATCGGCCTGGCCCGCGCCGGCCTGGTCTTCACCGCCTGCATGGCCCTGCTCGCCGCCGCCTCCGGCGCCTACCTGCTGCGCCGGGCCCGCACCGGCTCCTGAACCAGCCGCGGCCCGGTGGCGCCCGCGCGCTTCCACGCGCTCTCGCGCAGCAGCCGCAGGCCGTTGAGGCCGACGATGACGGTCGAGCCCTCGTGGCCGAGGACGCCGAGCGGCAGGGGCAGGGTGGCGACCAGGTCCCACACGACCAGGCCGGAGATGAACACCGAGGCGATCACCAGGTTCTGGACGACCAGCCGCCGGGCCGCCCGGGACAGCGCGATCACCGTGGGGACGGTCGCGAGTTCGTCGCGGACGACGACCGCGTCGGCGGTCTCCAGCGCCAGGTCGGAGCCCGCCCGGCCCATCGCGATGCCGGTGTGGGCGGCGGCGAGGGCGGGGGCGTCGTTGACGCCGTCGCCGATCACCAGCACCTTGCGCCCGGCCCTCTCCTGCTCCCGGACGGCGGCGACCTTGTCCTGGGGGAGCAGCCCGGCGCGGACGTCGGTGATGCCGACCTCGGCGGCGAGGCGGGCGGCGGCGCGCGGGTTGTCGCCGGTCACCAGCACCGGCGCGGCGCCGGTCAGGGCCGCCAGGGCGGTGACGGTGGCGGCGGCGTCGGGGCGCAGGCGGTCGGCGACGCCGAGCACGCCGACCGGGACGCCGTCGCGCCGGACCAGGACGGCGGTGCGCCCGTCGCGCTCCAGCCCCTCGGCGACGGCGGTGGCCTGCGCCTCGGGGGAGGGCGCGTGGTCGGCGCCGTCGAGGAGCCGGGCGGGGGCGCCGACCGCGATGACGGCACCGGAGACGGTCGCGGTCACCCCGACGCCGGGGGTGGAGGCGAAGCCCTCGGCGACCGGCAGGTCGAGGCCGCGCCGGCGGGCGGCGTCGACCACCGCGCGGGCCAGCGGGTGCTCGCTGGGGTGCTCGGCGGCGGCCGCCAGGGTCAGCAGTTCGTCCTCGTCCAGGCCGCTGCCGGCGAGGGGGAGCAGGCCGGTGATCCGGGGGGTGCCCTCGGTGAGGGTGCCGGTCTTGTCCAGCGCGACCGCGTCGACCTGCCCGAGCCGCTCCATCACGACGGCGGACTTGACCAGGACGCCGTGACGGCCGGCGTTGGCGATCGCGGACAGCAGCGGCGGCATGGTGGCCAGCACCACGGCGCAGGGCGAGGCGACGATCATGAAGGTCATCGCCCGCAGCAGCGAGCCGGTCACGGCGGCCCCGAAGGCCAGCGGGACGAGGAAGACGGCGAGGGTCGCGAAGACCATGCCCAGGGAGTAGCGCTGCTCGACCCTCTCGATGAACAGCTGGGTGGGGGCCTTGGTCTCCGAGGCCTCCTCGACCATGGCGACGATCCGGGCGATCACCGAGTCGGAGGCGTCGCGCTCGACCTTCACGCGCAGGGCGCCGGTGCCGTTCAGGGTGACGGCGAAGACCTCGTCGCCCTGCTGCTTGGCGGCCGGCAGCGGCTCGCCGGTGATGGTGGCCTGGTCGATCTCGCTCGCGCCGTCCAGGACGCGGCCGTCGGCGCCGACGCGCTCGCCGGGGCGGATCAGGATGGTGTCGCCGACCACCAGGTCCTCGGTGGCGACGGTCTCCTCGCCGCCGTTGTCCAGCAGGCGGGTGGCGGTGGTGGGGGCGAGGTCGAGCAGGCCGCGCACCGAGTCCTGGGTGCGGGCGGTGGCCAGCGCCTCCAGCGCGCCGGAGGTGGCGAAGATGACGATCAGCAGCGCGCCGTCCATCACCTGCCCGATCGAGGCCGCGCCGATCGCGGCGACGATCATCAGCAGGTCGACGTCGAGGGTCTTCTCGCGCAGCGCCCGGAGGCCGGCCCAGCCGGGCTCCCAGCCGCCGGTGACGTAGGCGATCGCGTACAGCGGCCCCCAGGCCCAGGCCGGGGCGCCGGTCAGCTGGAGCGGCAGGGCGGTCAGGAAGGCGACGGTCGCGGCGGCGGCCCAGCGGGCCTCGGTCAGCGCGAAGACGCGCGTACGGCGCTTGGGAGCGGCGCCGCCGCGCGGGGCTGCGGCGGCTGGGCGCTCGGTGAGGGTTGCGGACATGGCTGTGGTGTTCCTCCACGCGGACACGACGGGGCGACGCGTCGACCATACAGGAATACATGAACAGCTCTTCATTTATTCCCGCTGGATTGACCCTCCCGGGTGATGGAGTCGTCGCCCCCGCCGGGCAGGCCCTGGCTAGTTGGCCCGCGCGGTGAGGCCCTGCGGCCAGTGGCGGTGGTACTGGTCGATGACGTAGTCGTGGCCGTGGAGCCAGCCGTCCGCGGCCGGGTGGGCGTCGGTGAGGTGGGGGTGGCCCGGGGGCAGGTCGGCGTGGACGTGGTCGAGCCTGGCGGGGTCGCGGGCGGGCCAGATCGCGGTGGCGGCGGTGGCGGCGAGCAGAGCGACGGCACCGAGGACGACGGCCGTCACCGGGAGACCGGCGCCGGCGGCGAGCCAGCCGGCGAGGGGGTAGGTGAGCAGCCAGCAGCTGTGCGAGAGGGAGAACTGCGCGGCGAAGGCGGCCGGCAGGTCCGCGTCGGCGGCGGAGCGGCGGATCAGGCGCCCGCCCGGCGTGAGGACGGCGGAACAGGCGGCGCCGATCGCGGCCCAGGACGCCAGCAGTGCGCCCCAGGACCAGCCGCCCGGGGCTGCGGCGGTGACGGCGGCGACGGCGGCCAGGACGGCGGGGAGCGCGAAGGCGGCCGGGAGCATGACGGCGCGGTCGGAGAGCCGCCGCAGGAGCCGGGGCAGGAGCAGGGCGGTCAGCATGGAGCCGGCTCCGTAGGCGCCCAGGGCGAGCGAGACCGCGCCCGCCGGGCGGTGGAAGTGCTCGCGGACCGCGACGACGGTGTCGACGAAGACGATCGCCCCGGCGGCGGCGACCGCGAGGTCGAGCGCGAGCAGGGCCCGCAGGCGCGGGGTGGCCCAGAACAGGCGGGCGCCGAAGGCGGCCTTGGCGTAGGCGCCGCCGGTCCGCTCGACGGGGGCGGGCTTGGGCAGGGCGACGGAGACGACCAGGGTGGCGGAGGCGAGGAAGCCCGCGGTGGTGCCGGTGAACAGCCAGGTGTACGGGACGAGGGCGAGCAGGCCCGCAGCGAGCGCGGGGCTGAACAGGGACTCCAGGTCGTAGGCCAGGCGGGACATCGACAGCGCCTGGGTGTAGTCCCGTTCGGCCGGCAGGACCTCGGGGATGGTGGCCTGGAAGGCCGGGGTGAAGGCGGCCGAGGCGGCCTGGAGCAGGAGGATCAGGACGTAGATCTGCCAGGCCTGGCCGACGAACGGCAGGGCGAGCGCGACGGCGGCACGGGTGAGGTCCATCGCCACCAGCAGCGTTCGGCGCGGAATGCGGTCGGCGAGGGCGCCGACCACCGGTGCGACGGCCACGTAGGCGACCATCTTGACGGCCAGCGCGGTGCCGAGGACGGCCGGGGCGTCGGCACCGGCGATGTCGTAGGCGAGCAGGCTCAGCGCCACGGTGGCCAGGCCCGTGCCCACCAGGGCGATGACCTGGGCTGCGAACAGGTGGCGGTAGGTGCGGTTGCGCAGTGTGGACAGCATCGGCCCCGTCCCGGTCGGCGGCGTGGTGCGGCGGCACCATCGTAGCCAATACGTGCACACGTGTGCACGTATTGGCTACGATGGTGCCGCCCTCGCCGTCCTCCTGGTCCTGGTCTGCGGGGGCGGGAGCGGGTGGGTCAGTCGTGCGGCGGCAGGGAGCCGATCTGGTGGTCGGCGACGTTCAGTGCCTCGTCGACCAGGCGCCGAAGGTGTCCGTGGCGCAGCGAGTAGACGACGCGGCGGCCGTCCCTGCGCGTGGTGACCAGGCCCGCGAGGCGGAGCTTCGCGAGGTGCTGGCTGACGGACGTGCGCGGGGCCCCGCACGCCTCGATGAGGGAGGTGACGTCGGCCTCGCCCGCGCCGAGCCGGTGCAGCAGCGCGAGCCGGGTGCGGTCCGCGAGCAGGGCGAGGACGGACGCGGCGACGTCCAGCCGCTCGCCGCCGTCCTGTCCCTGCCCCTGCCCCTGCCCCTGCCCCTGCTCCTGCGAGCCGTGTGCAGCTGCCAGGTCGGTGCTTGTGCTCATGTGCCCATCGTAGGTCGGCGTGAGCTCGATGCGTGCACGCGTGCGCACGTGATGGCCCCGTGCTGTCGGGGCCGCCGGAGAGGACCCGGTTCAGCGGCCGGGGCCCCAGCGGGCTTCGAGCCGGCGGGCGCCGTCGGGGGCGGTGACGGCCCGCCGACTGGCCCGCATCCGCACCGTGCGGCGGGCGGCGCCGGTGCCGCTGGAGGCGGTCGGCGCGCCCACGGCCTGGAGCACGGAGTTGTCCAGGGGGCTGTCGGCGAGCCTGCGCACGATCGCGGACAGGGCCGCGGCGACCGGGCCTCGCGCCGGTGCGGCGAGCGCCGCGGCGGGGAGGGGGTGGCGGCGGTGGAAGGCGCCGAGAACGGCCACGGGGACCTCACCTTCGTTGACGTATCGTCCGACACGGCGGATCGATCGGGTGGCGACTGGGGGTGCTCCGGAGGTCGGTGACGGGGCGCTGGGCCCGCGTCAGCCGGGCGGGGACGGGTCCGAGCCTAGGTCGCGGACCCCCGGGGGGCGGGCGATCCTGACGCCCCCTTGACTGCGCGGGCGTCGTCACTGACGGTGTCCTGACGGCGGCCCCGCGTGTCGACGGCCTGCGGCCCGGAAGCGATCGCGCTCCGGCGGGCGGCCGCGTCGCGCGGGCGAGGGGAGGGAGAACCATGGCAGGCCGGTCAGACGGCGCCCGCGCGGTCCGCGACGGCCGGGGGGCGAACGATTGGGACGGGACGGGTTCGTTCACTAACATCGACAGTGGCCCTGGATATAGGGAACACATCCGTTCATTACGGACAGCCGGTGAACGGGCGTGTCGAGAGGTGGAACCGAAGAAGGTGCGCAGCCATGCCCGCTGAACCCGCAGTCGCGCGCGGACCGGCGACGGGCGCCCCGCTCCGCAGGCGCGGCGAGGCGCTGGAGAACGCCATCTTCGAGGCCGCCCTCCAGCAGCTCACCGCCGACGGCTACGCCCGGCTCACCATGGAGGGGGTCGCCGCCGCCGCGCAGACCGGCAAGGCCGCGCTCTACCGGCGCTGGCCCTCGAAGGAGGAACTGGTCAAGGACGCGCTGCGCGCCTGCCTGCCCCCGGCCGGCCCGCCGCCCGACACCGGCGGCCTGCGCGGGGACCTGCTGGAGGTGGTGACCAGGCTGCGCGCGGCGATGCTGAGCGAGTCCGGGGCCGCCGTGCGGGCCATCATGGGCGAGCTGGACCGGCAGCGGGCCCACACCTTCCTGGCGATCGTGCTGGAGCGGGTGGTGGAGCCCACCGCCGCGCTGATCGCCGAGGTGCTCGCCCGCGGTGCCACCCGGGGCGAGGTCCGCCCCGGGTCCGTCACCCCGCTGGTCACCGACGTCGTCCCGGCGCTGATGCTGTACCGGATCAAGATGTGCGGCGGCGCGTCGGAGCAGCTCGACCCGGCGGAGATCGTCGACGAGGTGCTGCTGCCGATCGTCCGTCCGTGACGGGCGGTCGGGCCGGTGGCTGACGGCCGGTCAGGGGTGGGCCCCGGACCGGCCGTGGTCGTGCGGGCGGGCCGTCAGTCGGCGTCGGACGGCGCCTGGGCCGGGACGGCGGGCGCGGGCGCGGAGCCCGCCTCGGCGGCCCGGGCGGCGGAGGCCTCGAAGAAGCGCAGCAGCTCCACCGGGAACGGCAGCACCAGCGTCGAGTTCTTCTCCGCCGCGACCTCCACCACCGTCTGCAGCAGCCGCAGCTGCATCGCCGCCGGGGTCTCGGACATCGTGACAGCGGCCTCGGCGAGCTTGGCGGCGGCCTGGAACTCGCCGTCCGCGGTGATGATCCGGGCCCGGCGCTCGCGGTCGGCCTCCGCCTGGCGGGCCATCGAGCGCTTCATCGAGTCGGGCAGGCTGACGTCCTTGATCTCCACCCGGTCGATGTGCACGCCCCACCCGGTGGCCGGGCTCTCCAGCATGACCTCCAGCCCCTGGTGCAGGTTCTCCCGGCCGGAGAGCAGGTCGTCCAGCTCGCTCTTGCCGATGATCGAGCGCAGCGAGGTCTGGGCGACCTGAAGCATCGCGAAGGAGTAGTTCTGGACGTCCACCGTGGCCTTGACCGGCTCGACGACGCGGAAGTACAGCACGGCGTCGACGCTGACGGAGACGTTGTCCTTGGTGATGCCCTCCTGGGCGGGCACCGGCATGGTGACGACCTGGACGTTGACCTTGCGCATCCGGTCGACCACCGGCACCAGCAGGGTGAGGCCCGGCTGGCGGACCTGCTCGCGCACCCGGCCGAGGCGGAACACCACACCGCGCTCGTACTGCTGCACCACCCGCACGCCGGTGATCAGCCAGAACAGCGCCAGCACGACGACGAGAACGACTATTGCCACGTTCGTCCGACCTTCCCCGCAGCGGCGCAGCCCGGGCCGGGTCCGGAACGGGCCCTGTCGCGCGGGTGCGAGCCGCGCAGGACAGTATGCGCCCCGGCAGTGGGGATCGACAGCCGCGTGCGCCGGGGATCCTGACGGGCCGTCCGCTCCGTCGGCCCGGCCGGTCGGCGACGTCGGGAACGGGGCCGACCGGCGGCCGTCCGGACCGTGCCGTCGCGGGGTGAGGACGCCGCCCGACCCGGCCGCCGCCCGCCGCGCGCCGACACGCACGGCGCCCCGCCGTTCCTCGACTTGGCGCATGCCGGGCGCTTGGATGGATCCGGCCTGGTCACCGCCCGGACACGACCCGGGACACGCCCCCGGGCGCGACCCAGGGCACCCGCCGGCAAGCCGAGGAGCCACCACCGTGAACGACACCCCTGACGCCGTCGACCAGGACGAACCCGCCGCCGTGGCCGGCCGGATCGCCGAGCGGCGCGAACAACTCGGCCTCAGCGAGGACGACCTCGCCCACCAGGCGGCCATGGCCCCCCGCTACCTCCACTACCTGCTCAAGGCCGGACCGGACTTCGACCCCGGCGGTTTCGTCCGGATCGCCGCCGCACTCGGCCTCAGCCGCGGCGAACTGCTCGAAGGCCGCGCCGACGCCCCGCCCGGCCAGGGCGGCCCCGGCCCGCACCCGCGGCTGCTCGGCCTCACCGAACCCGAGTGCTGGGAGCTGATCGGCACCCACGGCGTAGGCCGCATCGCCCTGCCGCTCCAGCCGGGCCCGGTCGTCGTCCCCGTCAACTACGTCGTCGACGACCGCACCGTCGCCTACCGCACCACCGAGCGCGGTGCCCCGCCCGAGGGCACCTCGCTCTCCTTCCAGATCGACCACATCGACGAGTACCTCGGCCGGGGCTGGAGCGTCCTCCTCCTCGGCACCGCCCACCACGTGCACGACCCCGCCGCCCTGAACCACCTGGCCGGCCTCCCCGGCGCCATCCCCTGGGCCGGCGGCGACCGGACCTGCTGGATCCGGATCAGCCCGGACGAGATCACCGGCCGCCGCCTGGTCAGCGACTGAACGGTCCGTTCCGGTCGCCGGGAATCGCGGTGCCGAGCGGCCGAGTCGGCGGTGTCGTACCTCTGTCGCGGACCGGGCGGCGTGGCTAGCATGAGGCGCCAACCGCAAGGAACACCGGCCCAGGCCCCCTCTCGCGGGTCACGTCGGATCAGCGTGCCCAGGTGTCCCGCGCGCCCGGCGTGATCCGCGAGAGCAGGTCCAACCCCCAAGGGAGGAACCACCCATGAGCGCAGTGGTGACCGAGATCCGCGACGCAGGCCTGCTGGACATCGACGAGGACGCCATCGTCTTCGAGGACGAGCACGACGCGGACCTCGCCCCGGTCGCGTGTCTCGCCGACCCGTGGGTCACCTACGTTCCGACGCGCTTCGACTGCGCCGTGGACTGCTGACCCGTACCGAGGAAGCGGCCCGGGGGAGGGCGGACCGATGACCACACCAGCCGACCCCGGCTCCGCCGAGGCACTGCGCCGCCGGGTCGCCGACCTGGCGGCCGCCGCCCCCGGCCCGCGCCGCCCGCTGCACACCGACGGGCACTGGTGGTACCTCCAGGACCCGCGGATGCCGGCGCGCGCCCACGGCTGGAAGCTCCACCTGTCCGCCCGGCAGGGCCGACTCCCGCAGCTGCTGGACGCGGTGGTCCCGATCCTGCTGCGCCGCACCTGCGACGCGAAGTTCGCGGCGGGCGCGGCCGTGCTGCGGGAGCTCAACAGCGGTCTGCGCGGCCCCGCGGCCGTGGGCAAGGCCGTCACGGTCTACCCGGACGAGGCGGACCTCGTCGCGCTGGGAACGGAGTTGGCCCGGGCGCTGGCCGGCTGGGCCGGGCCCCGGGTGGTGAGTGACCGCCGGCTCCGGCCGGACGCGCCGGTCTACTACCGCTACGGGCTGTTCCGGGTCACGGACGACGGCGCCGAGTACGGCATGACCGGCCCGGACGGGTCGGTCTTCCCCGGCCTGGCCGAAGCCCGCTACCGCCAACCGCCGTGGGCGAGCGACCCGTTCACGCCCGTCGCGGCCGCCGCCCGGCCGTCGACCCGGGTCGGCGAGGGCCTGTACCGGATCACCGCCGGGATCACCCGCTCGCCGAACGGCCACGTCTACCGCGCGGTCGAACTCGCCACCGGGCGCGAGGTGGTGGTCAAACAGGCCCGCGCCCACGTCGGCGAGGACGGCGCGGGCACCGACGCGCGCGGCCGGCTACGGCACGAACGCCGGGTGCTCACCGCCCTGGCCGGGGTGCCCGGGGTGCCGGCGCTGGTCGACTACTTCCGGCACGGCGCCGACGACTACCTGGTCAGCGGCGCGTGCGGGCCGCGCGACCTGCGCCGCGACGTCCTCGCCGCGGGCCCGTACGACCCGCGGCCGGGCACCGGCGGGCGCGACTGGTGGGAGCTGGCACGCGGACTGCTGCGGATCCTGGACGCGGTGCACGCGCGCGGCGTGGTGGTCTGCGACCTGAAACCCGCGAACGTGGTGCTCGACGCCGCCGGCCGCTGCTCGCTGGTCGACTTCGGCGTCAGCGCCCTCGACGGCGCCCGCCCGCCAGGGGCCACGGCGGGCTACGGGCTGCCCGGCGCCACCGGGGCCGACCTCACCGAGGACTACTACGCGCTGGGCACCACGCTCCACCACGCCCTCACCGGCCTCGACCCGGTGGTGATCGACCCCGATCCGGCGATCAACCGCGACCGCACCCTGGCCTGTCTGCGCGCGGCCTTTCCCGTCCCTTCGGACCCGGCGGATGCAGCGGTGGCCCTGGTCGCGGGCCTGGTGAGCCCGGACCGGGACCGGCGCTCGGCGGCCGCCGCCGGCCTGCGGGAGGGGAGGCCGCCCGGCCGCTCCCCGGCACGGCGCTCGGCCGGGCCGCGCCGGGCCCCGCTCGACGAGGCCGTCGACCACACCGTCGGCACCTGCGTGCGGATGGCCCGCGAACTGGTCGCCACCGACCCGCGCGCGGGCGAACCCCGCACCCTGCTGTCGCTCTACGACGGCGCCGCCGGCCTCGGCCTCGAACTGCTGGAGCACGCGGACCGCCCCGACGCCCGGGCCGCCGCCACCGCCCTGGCCGACTGGACGGCCGCCCACCCGGCGCTCGACCGCCTCGACGGCTCGCTCTACCAGGGCCGGGCGGGCGCGGACCTGTTCCTCGCCCGGGCCGCCGCCACCCTCGGCACGGAGCCGCCCAGTACGGAGCCGTCCAGTACGGAGCCGTTCGGCCTTGAGTCGCCGTACGTCCGCCGCCACGAGCCCGCCGGGACCGACCAGATCGCCGGGGCGGCCGGGCTCGGCACCGCCCACCTGCTGCTCGCCGCCCTCGGCCGGGACACCGACCGGCACCTCGCGGCGGCCGCCGCGTGCGCCACGGCACTGACCGCCCGGCCCCTCGACGATCCCGGCGAGGAGCCCAACCCCGGTACCGCCGCCCTCGCCGAGGGCTTCGCGCACGGCCGCGCGGGCATCGCCCACTTCCTCCTCGCCCGGCCCGACGAGGCCTCCCGCCGGACCGCCCGCCGCATCGTCGACGGACTCGCCGCCGACCTCCCCCGCCTCAGCGCGGACGCCCTGCGGCCGGGGGCCACCCGCCGCTACCTCTCCTGGTGCCGGGGTCTGGCCGGCCTCGGCACCGTCCTCGTCCAGGCCGGGATCCAGTACGGCGACGACGCTCTCCTCGCCCTGGCCGCCGACGCGGCCGACACCTGCCGGACGCTCGCCCCGCGCACCGCCCTGGTGGTTCGCTGCTGCGGCCTGGCCGGAGTCGGCGACCTCCTCGTGGACCTCGCCACGGCCACCGGCGACCCCCGCCACTGGCAGGCGGCGGAGCAACTGGCGGCCCTGCTCCTCACCCGCGCCGGCGGGCCGGCGGGCCGCCCGGTCTTCCCCGGCGGCGACCCGACCGCCGAGTCCCGCGCCTGGGCGGTCGGGACACCAGGAGTGCTGACCTTCCTGCGCAGGCTGTCCCGGCGCGGCGGACCGGTGCCCGGACTGCTGCCGCCGGCCTGAACCGGTCGAGGTCGGCGATGGGGTCGGACAGGCGGACGGGCGGACGTTCTGCGGCTGGTCGACCGGCGCCCGGTGGCCCACCGCTCAGCTGCGGTCGAGGAGTTCGATGATCCGGGCGGTGACCACGTCCGGCCGCTCGCCCTGGATGAAGTGGCCGGCGTCGACGGTCTCGTAGCGGCCGTCGGGGAGGGTGTCGGTCCAGCGGCGCTGGTGTTCCTGGAGGGCGGGGTGGGTGCGCTCGCCGCCCCGGTGGGGGCGGTCGGCGGACAGCAGGACGGTCGGGCATCCGGGGGGTGCCGGGGGTTCGGCGCGCAGCCGGGGGACGGCGGCTGCGACGGCACGGAACTCGCGGCGGGTCTGGGCGAGGCCAGCCGGGACGAAGTCCTCGGCGAGCATGGTCTCGTAGGTGTCGGTGGGGAAGACCCGGCGGGCGGTGCCGCTGAGTAGGCGGGCCACCAGGCGGCTGCGGACCAGGGGTTGGCCGATGGCGAGCGTGCGGTCGACGCGCCGGGCGATCTGGCCGATGGCGTCGAAGGCGGGCGCGGTCTCCGGTGTGGTGTCGACCATCAGGATGCCGCGCAGCCGGGGCGCGAGGCGCTGGTAGGCGAGGCGGGCGACCAGGCCGCCCATGCTGTGGGCGACCAGGACGAACCGGTCGGGGACGACGGCCTCGACGAGGGCGACCAAGTCGGCTGCCAGGTCGTCGAGGTCGAGCGGGGCGTCGGTGCGGGCGCTGCGGCCGAAACCGGCCCGGTCGTAGGCGATCAGCCGGGCGCGGGTCGCGAGCAGCGGCAGGACCGGGTCCCAGGAGACGCGGCCGAGGCCCTGGCCCGATTCGAAGAGCACGACGTCCGTGCCGTGGCCGGACTCCTCGACGTAGATTGACCGCCCGTTGACGGTGATGGCCCGCCCGTTCGTTCGGCGCATGGTGGTTCCCCCCTGGGTCCCGGCGCCCGGGTCGTCTCCCGGGCTCACTGTTTTCATCTTTGATAAAGGTAGCGGATGTGAAATCGTAGGGCAATGGACCTCGACGCGGTAGACCTCCTCCTCCATCCGGTGCGCCTGCGCGTGGTGCACGCCCTCGCCGGCGGGCAGGTGCTCACCACCTCGCAGCTGTGCGAGCGGCTGTCCGGCGTGTCGAAGGTGACGGTGTACCGGCACGTCGCGCTGCTCGCCGAGGCCGGCTTCCTGGAGGTCGCCGAGGAGCGCCGGGTGCGCGGCGCCGTCGAGCGGCACTACCGGCTGCGCGAGGACCGCCCGGTCGTGGACGCCGCCGCGGCCGCCGCGATGACGCGGAAGGACCACCGCCGGGGCTTCGCCGCCGCGATGGCCGTCCTGATCGCCGAGTTCAACGCCTACCTCGACCGCGAGGACGCCGACCCGGCCGCCCAGGGGGTGGCCTACCGGCAGGGCACGTTCTGGCTCGACCCGGCGGAACTCGCCGAGTTCGGCGGCGAGTTGCGTGCCGTCCTGGAGCCCCGGTTGGCGAACGGGCCGGGGCCGGGCCGGGAGCCGTACCTGCTCAGCCCGATCCTCTTCCCCGCCGCGCCGCCGGCCGTCGACACGCCCCCGGCGCAGTAGCGCGAAACGGCGGCGGGCCCGGAGGCGCCCCGGGCGGAACGGGCCCCCCCCGTTAGCGCCGGGGGGGGGCCCCGGCCGGGCGGCGCGGGGGGCTGGGGCGCCCGCGGCCGGGGGGGGCGCGCCCGGGCCGGCGTCGGCCGGCACGGGCGCC